>NZ_CP100446.1:0-357658 GCF_024227435.1 Natrinema caseinilyticum | reverse complement strand
ACCGGGTTGATGAGCGAACACGGCGTGCGTCGACTGCCCGTCATGGACGACGACGGCAATCTGGACGGCATTATCACGGTCGACGACCTGAACGAACTTCTCGCCAACGAACATCAGGAACTGGCGGCAGTCGTTCGGGCACAGCGGCCGCCGTACTGACCGACGTCACGCCACCGAAGACAGCGGAGACGACCTCCCGTCCGGGTCGACGGTACGGTCACCACGCGACGGTCATCATTCTCGTTTATACCGCGTCACACCCGGCCCGACGGGCCAGAGGGACGTCCAGCAACCACTTTCGGACGTCACGGAGCGATCACCGCGGAGAGATCACCGACGAGAACGTCGTGACGGCCACGAGCGCGACGCATCTGCTGTCAGTCGGCCCGAAACCGACTATCGACCCCCGGGAAACTCAAACCGACCGCCATCGCGAGGCGTCACTCCGACCCCTGTTCGGACGAGGCGTTCTCGAGTCCGGGTGGGAGCCCCATCTGTCTGATACCGGTCTGCTCTTCGATCCGGAACTGATACAACGTGACGTTCTCCGACGTGCTCGCCCGTTCGAACACGTCGGGTCGCCACCGCATCTCCATGGCATCTTCGAGAGCGTCCCGCTCGGCCTCGGGAACGGTTTCGATCGGGCCCGTGAGAAGGACGCTGGTCCAGTTGAACGGCGTGTCCGCCCGGTATACGAGAAACCGGGCGACGACCGAGCGGTCACTCAGTTCCGCTTTCCGGCTGCCGGCGCCCCGGACGTACAGGAATGCGAGTCGAGACTCCCCATCGTACCAGAACGAGAGGGGGCGCATGACGGGCGCAGTCTCGGCCGGGAGTCCCAGAACGCCGACGCTCTGACTCGACAGAAATCCGCGGATCTGATCCTCGTCCATCCGAACCATACCGTCGTCACCGAAGTCGTCGATCGTCATCACCATCACCAAGGGCGTGAACCATCTAAAATGTTGTTCGACTGTCACAGTTTGATGAACACGCACCATCGATCGAGAGTCGGACGGAGTCGGTCCGGAGCACGCGCCGTCGTCGATCCACGTGACGCGTCCGTCGACTGTCATCGTGAAATCCGCCGCGGCGATCACCAGAGAATCCGCCACGACGGTCGCGTCTCCAGAAGCGATACCCGGCGACCCAGAGCACGTCGATGACTGTCGGTATCGGTCGTTCGGCGGCCGCTGCGCACGGTGATTCCTCCGCCGAGCGCGTCCGATATCCGGTGTCGAACGGGAAAGTATCCACGCCACCCACCGCTCTCCGTGCAGCCTCACCGCTCTCCGTGCAGCCTCACCGCTCTCCGTGCAGCCTCGGCATCGCCCGCTCGCGTCACTCGCGGCGTCCTCTGTGAGAGGGGGTTTCAGGCCCCTTCCTGGAGGAATCTGCCTTCCTGCTCGTATATCGAGACCAGTTCCTCGATGAACTCTTCTACGGTCTCGTCCTCCTCGAGGTGGCCGTCGATTCGTTCCGCGAGGTCGTCGTCGAGCTCGATCGTTCGGACCATCAGAGACGATGACGCGCGCCAGTCGAATAAATCACTCCCCACTCACCCGTCGACGACTGAGATTCGAAGCCGACGCGTCCGGGGTCCATCGCAATCGACGAACAAGATCGACTGCCACGTTCCAAGTGCGAGATCGCCGTCGACTATCGGAACCGTGACGCTCTCGCCGAGCAGGGTCGCACGCACGTGAGCGTCTGCGTTGTCGTCTACGACGTTGTGTCCGTACTCCTCGTCACGAGGGACGAGTCGCTCGAGTGCGCGTTCGACGTCCGACAGGAGTCGGCTCTCGTGTTCGTTGACGATTACTCCGGCCGTCGTGTGCGGAACGTAGACGGTGCAGATACCGTCGTCGGTTTCTGCGGGGATCGTTTCTGCGACGTCCGAGGTAACGTCGACGATGTCGACTCGCTCACTGGTTCGTACTTCCACGATCATATCGGTCGTGTACGATGGAATCGGTGATAATCGTGTCCACTTGTCGCAGAAGTGTGACGCAGAAACGGAGGAAAGCGGACGGCCGAACCGAACACGTCGTCGATCAGCGAACACGGCTGAGTGCGACCGACAGCCCGCCTCGGGACGGTCAGTGGCCGCCCTCGTGACCGTGATCGTGTCCGCCTTCCCCACCACCGCGGACCATCTCGTTTAGTTCGTGAATCTTCGTCTGGGTGGAATCAGGGAGGGCAGACTGTGGCTCTGCCAGTCCGGGCTGGCCCTCGAGATCGGGATCGCCGACGACGACGCTTCCCAGCATCCCCGTACTCTCGTGCGGGCGACAATAGTAGTCGTAGACACCTTCGGTTTCGAAGGTGTGTTCGAACGTTGCGCCTTGCTCTGACATCGAACCGCTATCCCACGCCTCCGCATCGTCTGGAATCCGTGGGGGTTTGTCATTCGAAGAGGCGTACGCAGTCGTCGTGTGGGTTCCGCTTTCCAGAGTCCACGTAACTGCCTCACCCGGCTCGATGCGGACGACGTGGGGGTCGAAGTGCGTCCCGGAATCGTTCGTCAACATGGTAACGTCTGCAGCACTGGACGAGCTTTCGGTTCCCTCACTATCAGTCTCGTTCTCGGACGAGGGATCGCCATCGTCCTCGCTTTCTTGGTCCGCTGTGGAGTTCTCGGACGTCTCCTCCGGCCCGCCATCGTTCGCCGATTGGTCGCTCCCTGTCAAACAACCGGCAAACCCAGTTACGATCGTACCGCCAGCTATACCCAGCAGACTCCGTCTCGAGGGACGATCAGTCATGATGTTCGTCGAACGAACGACGCGGCTACTCTGCTTTACTTATTCGAGGAATAAGATTGGCTGCGATATTTCCAACTGGACGGAGACGATACAATTAGGGGCTTCTTAAGCCGGAAACCGTCACTTCGACTCGAGAGAGCGGCGGCTAGCGCGACAGCCGGGTGCGATCGTTTGGTTCCGATGACGAGCGTCGGAGACTGCTACTGGGGTGGAGACGGCGAGTAGATGGGATAGGGAACGAGACACCACCACATCGGCTGTCAGCACTGACGAAGCCCGTCACCGTCACATTCGTAATCCGTTCTCATCGGTGTATTCCCACGAGTCCGTCGCTGAGTCGTAGAGGCGCCGAATCATTCCGATATCTGAGACGAGTCTGATCGCGGTCGTCGGTCGACTCGCGATACGGCGAATCACGGTCCCGGGTCGACGTGTCGTGTCGTCGATCGTCAGTCCGTCGAGCGCCTCCGCGACCGCCGCCAGTAACTCGGGATCCTCGTGTTCGATCCACGCGCCGCGCATCAGATGTGCGAGGCGGTACTCGGACGTCATCAACGAATCCAGTGCTCGTGGGTACGAAGCCTCGTTTCCCTTCGCGATCAGGTTGGTGAGGAGATACGACGACCTGATCCCCTGACAGATTCCCTCGCCCTGGTATCGATTGGCGATTCCGGCCGCGTCACCGACGAGAAACACGTTCTCGTCGGGGACGTACACGTTGGCGGGGTCGAGGCTGGGGCCTTTTGGAATGGTGGCGACGTTCACCTGCTCTCGTTCCGGCTTCGGAAACGCGTTCCGGTCGGCGGCCGACACGAGGGCAGCGAAATAGGCATCTGGTCGCCTGTCACCCGCCCACCCAATCCCGACGTTCGCGTGGCGTTCCGATTTCGGGAACGCCCACGAGTATCCGACGTATCCTTCGAAAAAGATGCGCGGCCGGTTTACGTATCCTGAGAAGTCGCCATCGACCGTCGCGTTGAGAGCGACCATCTCGCCGGTGTATTCCCGTGTTTGACCCGTGGTCCTGAGCGTCAGAGACGGGTGTCCCGTTGCGTCGACGACGTAATCGTACGTCTCGACGATGTCCGCGTACTCCGCAGGAGTGACGGATCGACCGGTTCGGAATTCGACGCCCCTGGACGCGAGTTCTGCTGCCCATCGTCGTTCGACGACGTCCCGTTCACAGATGTATCCCGGTGCACATCGCAGGTCCGATGTCGCCAACGGATCCGTTTCAGACGGGCGATCGACACCGTCGTACACGTATAATCGGAACCCGTCAATGTCGTTGACGAATCCATTTTCGGGCGTCTTCTCGAGCGGTATCAGCGTCGCATCGTTTATCGCCTCTCCACAATCGACTCGCTTTTCGTCGTATTCCTGCCGTTCGAAGACGGTCACTCGATCGATCGTCGTTACGTCGTTCAGCCCCGTCGCCGCAGCAAGCCCGGACACAGAACCTCCGAGTACCGCGGCTGTAGCGTGGTCCGTTGTCATCTGTGTGCGTTTCCTAACGGGCCCCAGTCTAACAAAAGGACTAGATACAGGTACAGGTTCGGCTTCGACAGCCTACGTTCCCGTCGTATCGCAGAAACGTACTGTGGGTCCGGGCGAACGCGCAGTCACGATGAGTCGATCGAAAGGTCCGACGCACCGTCCGTGCACGGAGGAAACGGAACGCAGCGATCCATCGCGACACGAGACCGGATCGGCCCACCGAGAGACGACAGGTGACGTCCTGCCCAACTATGTCGACAGCCGTCGACAACGGGCGTATGACGGACCTCGTCACGTTCGGTGAAACGATGCTCCGGCTGTCGCCCCCTCGTCACGAACGCTTCGAAACCGCGACGGCGTTCGAGGTGCATCCGGGCGGTGCCGAAAGTAATGCGGCGGTCGCCGCCGCCCGCCTCGGGGCGGACGCGACGTGGATTTCCAAACTGCCGGATACTGCGCTGGGACGGCGGGTCGTTTCGGATCTGAAGCGCTACGGGCTGGACGTGGACGTCGTCTGGACCGAAACCGGTCGACAGGGAGTCTACTACCTCGAAATCGCGGGAGAGCCGCGGGGAACCGACGTCGTATACGATCGGACCGACGCCGCGGTGACGACCGCGACCGTCGACGAACTCGCCACCGAAATACTCGGCGACGCGGCCGTGTTTCTCACCTCCGGTATTACGCCCGCGCTGTCCGCGACGCTCGAGCGAACGGTCGGCGAACTGTTCGAAATCGCCCGAGAAGCCGGCGTTCGGACCGCATTCGACGTGAACTATCGAAGCAAGTTGTGGTCCCCGACCGAGGCGCGCGACACGATCGAGACGTACTTCCCGTCGATCGACGCGCTCGTTACGCCGGTTCGCTACGCTCGCAATGTCCTCGGGGCGACCGGTGAGCCGGACGAAATCGCGACGGAACTCGCCGACGAGTGGGGATTCGAGACGGTCGTGATAACGTGCGGGGCGGACGGCGCAGTGGCGTCCCACGAGGGTGCGGTCGTCAGCCGACCTGCATTCGAAACGGAGACGATCGCCCCGATCGGAACGGGCGACGCCTTCGTCGGCGGCTTTTTCGCGAGTCGGCTCGACGGAGTCGACGTCGGAACGGCGCTCGAATACGGGGCGGCAGTCGGGGCCCTCAAACGAACGATTCCCGGCGACGTCGCGATCGTCGACCGCGACGAAGTCGACCGTATCGTGGCGGGAGAACACGCGACGATTTCGCGGTGATCGGAACCACCGCAACGATCTTTCGACGTCGTTCGCGGACTGCTCGAGCGAAATCTACGGTTTTCTAACTGATAGGGCGCAACGGATTTAACGGCAGGAAGAGACACGACATACATGGGGAACCATTCGTACAGCGGTAGTGCGGGATCGAACGAGACGCTCCGAATCGGACTCAACGGGTTCGGGCGAATCGGCCGCACCGTCTTGCGGGCGTCGCTATCGCGCGACGACGTCGAGATCGTCGCGATAAACGACGTCATGGACGACGACGACATGGAGTATCTCCTCCGGTACGACTCGGTTCACGGTCGACTGGACGACGTCTCGCGCCGTGGGGACACGCTCTTCGTCGACTCTCGGGAGATCAAACTGCTCTCCGAACACGACCCGTCGAACCTTCCGTGGGACGACTACCAGGTCGACGTCGCCTTCGAAGCGACGGGCCTGTTCCGGACGGACGAGGAGGCAGCCATGCACCTGGAAGCGGGCGCCGACAAGGTCATCATCTCGGCCCCGCCGAAAGGGGAGACGGAGATCCCGATGTTCGTCTACGGCGTCAATCACGAGGAATACGACGGCGCGGACGTCATCTCGAATGCGTCCTGCACGACGAACTCGGTCGCACCGGTCGTGAAGGTACTCGACGAGGAATTCGGCATCGATTCTGGCCTGCTCATGACCGTCCACGCCTACACCGGGAGCCAGGGGCTGGTCGACGGCCCGCTCGAAAAGCGTCGTCGCGGTCGCGCGGCCGCCGAAAATATCGTTCCGACAACGACCGGTGCCGCGATCGCCGCGACCGAAGTCCTGCCCGAACTCGAGGGCAAACTCGACGGGATGGCGATGCGCGTCCCGGTTCCGGACGGGTCGATCACCGACCTGACCCTCACTCTCGAGACCGACGTCACGAAAGACGAGATCGCCGACGCGATTCGCGAGGCGGCCGACGGCGACCTCGCTGGCGTTCTCGGGTACACGGACGAGGAGATCGTCTCGCGTGACGTCATCGGACTGCCGTTTCCCTCGTACGTCGACCTGGAATCCGTGATGGTCGTCGCGGACGATCTCGCCAAGGTCCTGACCTGGTACGACAACGAGTACGGCTTCTCGGTGCAGATGCTGAAACTCGCGACGTACGTCGCCAGCGAAACGGAGTCCATCGGTACCGAAGAAGCGGTCGCGCACTGACGCCCCGACCGGTGTCGGTGCGCTCGAATCGGTCGACCGAGCGACCGCGACGACCTCGCCTCTCCACTCCATGACCACGTTTCGAACCATCGACGACCTCGATGACGGACAGCGGTTACTCGTGCGGATCGACATCAACGCGCCCGTCGAGAACGGCATCGTCCGAGACAGCCGCCGGTTCGCCCGCCACGCCGAGACGATCGTCGAACTGCTCGACCACGGCCACGCGGTCGCCCTCCTCGCCCACCAGGGACGGCCGGGCCGCGAGACGTTCGTCTCCCTCGAGCAACACGCCGCGCTCCTCGCCGATCACGTGGACGGACCGGTCGATTTCGTCGCCGACACCGTCGGTCCGGACGCGCTCGCGACGATCGAAGAACTCGAACCGGGGGACGTGCTCCTCCTCGAGAACGTCAGGATGTGCGACGGGGAATTGCCCGAGGAGAAGCCGGCGGTCAAAGCCGAAACGAAGCTCGTTCGGACGCTCGCACCGAAGTTCGATGCGTACGTCGACGACGCCTACTCGACTGCACACCGATCTCACGCCTCGATAGTCGGCTTCCCGCAGGTCATGGACGCGTACGCGGGTCGCGTGATGGAACGCGAGTACACGGCGAACACCGCCATCCGCGAACGCGAATTCGACGGCACCGTCACCATGGTTCTCGGCGGCACGAAAGCCGAGGACGCCATCCCGGTCGTCGAGCGGGTCGCCGCTACCGTCGACCGGTTCTGCCTCGGCGGGATCGTCGGCGAACTCTTCCTGCGGGCCAGCGGTCACGACGTCGGATACGACGTCCACGGAACCACGCTCTTCGATCACCAGTGGGAAGATCACCACGAGACGATCGAACGCGTGCTCGAGGAGTACGGACACTGCCTGTTCCTCCCGACGGACCTCGCCTACGAAGACGAACACGGTGAGCGCGCAGAGACGGCCGTCGAGGGCATCACGAAGGAAACGTCGTTCCTCGACATCGGCTCCGAGACGACCGAACGCTACGCCGATCTCGTTTCCGAGTCGGCAGCGGTCTTCGTCAAGGGTGCCCTCGGCGTCTTCGAGGACGACCGGTTCGCACACGGGACCGTCGAGGTCCTCACGGCGATCGCCGACGCCGACTGCTTCTCGGTGGTCGGCGGGGGAGACACCGCTCGATCGATCGAACTGTACGAGTTGGACGAGAACGACTTCTCTCGCGTTTCGATCGCCGGCGGGGCGTACGCCCGCGCGCTCACCGGAGAGCCGCTCGTCGGCATCGAAGTGCTCGAACAAGAGATGTAAGGACCCGAGAACGGACCCGGTGTGACGATCGAAGCGCGGATTGTGGGCGTCGTTGCTCCGTGGTAGGCAGTACCGCAAGCCTTTCCGTACGACGCGTCGATTCGAAAAATGCCACACCATGATCCAACTCGAGGACGCACTCGCACGGCCGGAATTCGAATCGCTCGACCTCGATATCGCCGTTGCCGACGTTCACGACCGTATCACCGACGCGGTACGCGGGCTCACCACGTCCGACAGCGAGGAGGGAACGAAGTACCGGACGACCGACGGGATGCTCGTCGCGGTCGTCGGGACGAGTTCCGCCACCGAAGACGGAGAGCGGGCGACGGTCGCCTATCGGACGGCACCGCCCTCGGAGCCCGCGACCCGAAAGGCCTCGAAAATAGCGACCGCGCTGGAATCGGACGCCGTCGATCGATGAGTCGCCGCACGTTCGTCCCGCGACGCGCGGGCGGTCCGGACTCGAGTTGACTCGCATGCGAGGATTCTTCGTCGGCCGCTTTCAGCCGTTTCATCTCGGCCATCGCTCCGACGTTGCGGATATCGCGGCGGAAGTGGACGAAATCGTGATCGGCGTCGGAAGCGCACAGGCGTCACACACCGTCGACGACCCCTTCACCGCGGGCGAGCGAATCGAGATGATAGATCGAACGATGGCGGGGCTGGAAGACGGGTCGTTCCGGCGTCCCATCGCTCATCGCGACGCTATTCCTCGAGGGGGTCGCGGCTGCGACGGGGCAACGACGGGACGGTTATTCGACCTCGATCCTGTGCCCGCCGACATCGCTCGGTTTCTGTTTGGGGAGTGTAAGCGTGAGCACACCGTTGTTGTACGTCGCACTCACGTTCTCTTCGTCGACCGGTTCCGGGATCCGAACCGAGCGGGTGATCGATCTGTGCGACCGTTCGCTCTTGAGGTACAGTTCCTCCTGTTCTTCGGTCGATTCTTCGTGTTCCGCCGTGATATTGAGCGTGTGATCCGAGAGACGGACGTCGATTTCGTCGCTGTCGAAGCCGGGAACGTCCGCCGTCAGCACGAACTCGTCACCGTGATCGACCAGATCGACCCCCATTTCCGTCATCTCCGACTCCGGGAGTCCGAACCGCTCGCGATCCCACATTCTCGTGATGTTCTCGAACTGTTGCTGTAGCCGGTTGAGTTGCCTTTCGAATCCGTCGAAGGGGTCACTTTCGTCGGTCATGGCACTTCACACGGGCATTCCGGCTGCCCAGTGAGAGGGCCACTCGTGGTGAGTTAAAACTTGCCCGTACGAGGGGCAGACGCGCGTCGTCGATGTGATCGACCGAGTTCGTCCGTCGGCGATCTGTCAGCGCCCGGTCGTGTGGCGTGGATGCTCACGAGATTTGTCGTAATCTGTGTAACAATCTGTTTCGCGGGTTCGATGGCGGAAATACGGTATTTCCCGATCGGTTCGACCGTTTCACGGGCGGTGCGGGGACGGCCGTCAGGGTCAGCGAAGAGACCGACGTCTCCGTCCCGTTACGAACCGACGGATGTAATACTGTGTTACTGACACCCAATCAGTTACTGACGGCAGCGACGGTCCGAATACTGACGGCAGCGACGGCCCGAATGCGTACGCCCCCTGAATCCTGTTCCGGTCACTGACGGTTTCCGACGGGAGTCGTACCGTTCGTCCCCGGACCACAGAGATAACTCCCGTGACGAAAAATCGAACCGTATGTCCGAACCCGACGGCGGCTGGGTCGTCCTCTTCTCCGGCGGCAAAGAGTCCGCGTGGGCGCTCACGCGGGCCCTCGAGGCCGGTCGCGACGTCCGCAGGCTCGTGATCGTCAACCCGCCGGCGGGCTCTCACGTCTACCACGCGCCCGCACGGACGGTGACCCGTTTGGCCGCAACGAGCATCGGAATCCCCGTCGTCGACGTCACGATTCCCGCCGTCGACATCGAGCCTCCCAATATCAGCGCGGCGGAGGGCCGCGTCTCCGGGCCGGCGGGCGACGCAGAAATGGAACCCCTCGAGGCCGGCCTTCGAACGCTGGATGCCGAACTCGCCGGTGGCTTGACGGGGCTCGTCGCCGGAACCGTCGAGAGCGACTATCAGGCCGACCGCCTCCGGTCGATGTGTGAGAGCCTCGGATGCGCCTTCGACGCGCCGCTGTGGCACGCGGAGCCGTCCGACCTCCTCGAGGAGATGATCGAAGCCGGACTCGAGATCGTGTTCGTCGAGGTGGCGGCGCCCGGATTCGACGCGTCCTGGCTCGGCCGACGGCTGAACCGCGAGGCGCTCGCGGAACTGACCGAACTCCACCGCGAGTACGGCGTCCACCTTCTGGGCGAGGGGGGAGAGTTTCAGACGGTCGTGACCGACGGACCGCACATGTCGCGTCCCATCGCGCTCGAGTTCGAGCGCGAGTGGCACGACAGCTGGGGACGATTGCGGATCACCGACGCCCGACTCGAGGCATCCGCGACGGAAGACGGCGATCCCGGCAGCGATGAGTAACGACGGAAACGGTGGCGGAAAGCGGACGCGAGTAACGACGGAAACGGTGGCGGAAAGCGGACGCCAGCGATAGACGGCGCGGAGGAACGACGGGGACGAGCGAAAGTCGAAGAACACCTGTCGTGGGGAAGTGCAACCCCCGATGGAGCGCAATCGCCTCGCTCGAGGGTCGATGGGCGAGTCCCTCTCGCTCACGAGTCGGTGGCTGCGTTGCTGTGTTCTTCGTAGACGAAGTAGAGGTTCCAGAGGTTGAACCCGTCCCCGTACGTTCGCTCGATCCTGCGATCGTACAGCGGCACGAGATCCGTTCGTGGTTCGGTGAACGCGGGTTCGACGGACCACTCGAGGACCCATTCGCGGCCGTGAAATCGGATTCGATCGTCGATTGCGTCGAACACGCGCCGGAGCAGTCGACGGACGGTCTCGGAATCCGGTCCGGACGCGGGCTCTTGCGACGGCGGCGTGTAGGTCGCCGTGATGGGAACGACGCCGTCGCGAAAGGCATCGGTTCGCGAGAGGTAGATCGTCGTTGCACCTGCTTCGCGCAGATGGACGACGAGTTCGTCGGGCGTCGGTACGATCGGACGTCGTCCCGTCGGTTCGTACCCGAATTCCAGGGGCATGTCAATCTATTGCACGGGGAGGGGGAAGAATGATTCCGTACTCCGTAACGCGGTGAGATGCAGACGGGAAGACGGCCGTTCGAGTTCGGTATAGAATCGTCCGCTCGCCGCCCTCGAGTTTCGGTCGGCCCCGTCCGCTGCGGGACGCCGGCCGTTCGATGCCGTTTCCCGGCCTCGATACCTGTCGTCGAAAGCCTGGATTCCAGCGCCGTTAAGTCGGTGGCAACAGACGTGATGGTATGGACGTGGGCCTTACCGTCGGCGACTCGCTCGAACGGTTGGAACGAACGGTCCCGGGATTCGAGTTCGCCGAGCTGTCGATCGGCGACGGTACCGACGTCGACGACATCGACGCGGACAGACTCGAGACGATACTCACCGACGCACGTGCCGATCTCTGCGTCCACTTGCCGTTCAAACAGGTGATCGTGACGCCGGTCCACCAGATCAACGACGCGATCGTGGACTACTTGGGGACCCTGCTCGAGTGGGCCGGATCCGTCGGAGCCGAAAAGGCCGTTCTTCACGGAACGGCCCGAAATCCGCACGATACCGACCTCCGTCCGCTCTTCGCCGATCAGTTGACCGCCATCGCGACGGCTGCCGACGACGCCGACGTCGAACTCGTCGTCGAGAACGTCGGACATCAGAAGCGAGGGTTCCCGTTGACAGTTCTCGGGGATATCGCACGGGAGACGGAGACCGCGGTCTGTTTCGACGTCGGTCACGCGTACATGGAGGACGGAAATGACGGCGTCGACCGGTTCTGCTCGCGGTACAGCGACCTCGTCTCGCACCTCCACGTCCACGACGCCCGGAGCCGCGGCGACACCCATCTCCCGATCGGCGCCGGCGAAGTAGACTACGATATCGTCACCGAGCACCTCGCGGGATTCGACGGGACCGTCGCGGTCGAAGTGTTCACCGACGACGTCCCCCTGTTGCGAGACACCGCGCGACGAACGAGGGCAGCACTCGAGCCCGAATCGTGACCAGCGATCGTTATCCGCCCGGCAAGCAGGCAGAGCGATCGCGGTCGATACGACTGTCGGAACTCGGAACGTCCGGAGACTCTGCCACACTGTAGCGAGAGTACCGCCGAAGAGACGTTCATCGGTCCGTCTCCGCGTTCAGGCGCAGATGGAATCGAGCGGCCGACGGAGCGAACGTGAAATTTGTCGAATCGTTGAGGGGCGAAAAGACGATTGTACTCTTCGTGGAAGTCGTGTCCATGGACGAGACACAGTGGCCGGAACTCGCCGGAAGGAAACTGGAGTACGGCGATCACACGTGGGAGATCACCGGGACGGTCGAGGTCGGGGAGATTGGTGACGTGCTTTCGGTCCGAGCCAAGCAGGTCGACGACGTCCGCCAACCGAAAGCTTCCCTCCGATTCGGGCTTCGAGACGGCAGTTCCTCCCTGAATCCCGGCAACCTCGGGAATCACTTCGACAGCCTCGAGCGAGCGGGCGAGACGCACCTGCTCGTCGTGAAAAAAGAGGGACGAACCTACCGGTACGAACTCCAGGGACTCGAGTACGAGTGATTGCCGCGGCCGGAACGCGGTCGGGTTCTGTGCGATTCTCGCGCGGGTATCGCCCTCGGTTCCGTCGAGTGTACCCCCTCGGTCCCGCCCCGGTGGATCAGTGCCCACGTTATATGCTACTGTACCACATCCGTGCGAACGATGGAGGGAGTTCGACGATTTGCGGACAGAACTGACGCGGGAGCACAACTCGCCGAGGAGATCCGCGACCGGGGGATCGACGCGGATATCGCGCTCGCGATCCCACGGGGCGGTCTCCCGCTCGGGCGCGCAGTCGCCGATGCGCTGGACGTGCCACTCGACATCGTCGTCGCGAAGAAAATCGGCGCCCCGGGAAACCCGGAGTACGCCATCGGTGCCGTCGCGAGCGACGGAAGCGTCTGGCGAAACGAGGCCGCGTTGCGCGGTGTGGGCGTAGACTCCGAGTACTTCGAAGAAAAGCGCGAGGAGGAGGCAGCGAACGCGCGTCAGAAGGCCGACCGGTATCGCGGCGACCGGCCGAAACCCGATCTGTCCGACAAGACGGTCGTCGTCGTCGACGACGGCGTGGCGACCGGATCGACCGCGAGGGCGTGCCTCAGGTGTCTCAACGAGACGGACGCCGAGCGGATCGTGCTGGCGATCCCGGTCGGACCGCCATCCACCGTCGGCGAACTGGCCGACGAAACCGACGAAGTCGTCTGTCTCGAGACGCCGAGCAACTTCAGGGGCGTTGGACAGTTCTACGAGGACTTCGCGCAAGTGCCTGACGAGAAGGCGATGGAATACCTGACGACGGACGCGTAACTGAAGACGGAGGCAGCCCTGTGACACGAAGGGGCGGCAGACGCTCCCGCATCCGTATACCGGCGATGACGATTCAGGGCGTCGAGCACCGAGAGAACGGCAGGGCGGGTGTGAAACAGAACGGGAGGACAGGAGTAAAACAGAACGAGAGGGCGGGTGTGAAACGCCGACGCTTCCACTCGCACAGTCCCTTCGACTCGGGGCCGAATAGTATCGCCGACCGAGCAACGGAGCACCAATTCACCACCACCAATGAAAATAACTGACATCGTTTCTGATGAGTACGTCGAATTCACTCCGGAGACGCCGGTTTCGAAGCTCGTCGGGACGTTCGACGATTCGGACGTCAAGGGCGTCCTGATACGAGGCGAGGAGTTCGAAGGAGTGGTCACCAGAAGACAACTCGCCACATCGCATCGCCAACCCGACGAAAAGCTCGGATCGTTGGTCTGGCACGTCCCCCGACTCGAGCCCGACGAGGACGTCCGGAAGGTGGCGCGGCTCATGATCGAGAGCGACACCCAGTTGCTTCCCGTCTTCGAGGATCGGGACCTGGTCGGCGTCGTCACCGCGGACGCACTCCTGCGGACGGTCACGCCGTTTCTCGACGCGGCGACCGTCGCCGAGGCCTACTCGGACGACCTCGTCTCGGTCGATCCGACGGCGACCCTCGGCGACGCACTCAACGTGTTCCGGGAGAACCACATCACTCATCTCCCCGTCGTCGAGTCGAACGCGGCAGCCGGTATCCTCAGCCTCTACGATGTGACGGATCTGACGGTCCGAGCGGAGGTGCAGAGTCAGGGTGGCGATGCGGGTGGCACGGACCCGTTCGGCGGCGACATCTCCGCCAGCACGGGGCGCTCACGCCGGGGCGGCTTCGGCGCTCGAGAGGGCGAGCCCGCGCGGATCCTCGACCTCCCAGTCCGCGACATCATGACGGCGCCGGTGCGAACGATTTCGCCGACCGAAACGCTCGAGACGGCGATCGAGGAAATGTTCGAGATCGGCGCCTCGTCGCTGGTCGTCACGACCGACGGGCAGCCCTTCGGGATCGTCACGAAAACCGACATTCTCGAGGCGCTCACGTGGGAGATCGGCGGCAACCGGGCCGTTCAGATCTACGGAACCGACCTGATAGACGACGCGACCTACGACGATATCGTCGCCATGATCGACACGTTCGACGAGAGGGATCACGAGATGACCGTACTCGACGCGAAGATCCACCTCCACGAACACGACGAGACCCGCCGCGGGACGCCGCTGCTGCTCGCCCGCATCCGGTTGCACACCGACCGGGGCCTGTACGTCGCCTCCGGAGAGGGCTACGGCGCGAGTCACGCGTTCAACGAAGCGCGCGAGATCCTGGACCGACAAATCCGCGACGAGAAGACCTACGGACGGAGCAAGAAGCCGCCGAACGAGGCGTTCTGGGAGAAGCGCTTCGGCTGGCTCTTAGAGGAGTAGTCCCGCCGGCACGGGTCCGGTCGACGTCACGGGTCCGGTCGACATCGCTGGTGCCGATGGTGCTCTCGAGATAGATCGTTCGAGGGGACGGATCGCACAGCGGTTCGGATAGTATTTTGAGACTACACGAGGTACGAGTCCACGATGTCTCGTCAACTACTCGTACCCGTCGATGGGTCACCGCTGTCGAAACGAGCGCTCGAGTACGCGTTCGACGAAGAGGGCTCCATCTCGGTCGTCGCGCTCCACGTGATCGATCCGAGCGATCCGGGGTACAGTTCCGCAACCGACGTGGACGTGCGAAACGAACCGCCACACGGCTCCAGGGAATGGTACCAACGGGCCGCCGAAGAGGAAGAGCGGATCTTCGACGACGCGCGCGAACTGGCGGCCGACAGCGACGCGGACCTCTCGACCGATTCCGCGCTCGGCGAACCGGCGCGCGAGATCGTCGACTACGCCGAGGACAACGATATCGACCAGATCGTACTCGGAGGCCACGGACGATCCGGCACGACGCGGATGTTACTCGGCAGCGTCGCCGAGATGGTCGTTCGCCGATCGCCGGTTAGCGTCACCGTGGTTCGGTGACGCCACAGCGGTTCCGTCGCGTCACCGTGGGTCGCACCTCGCTCGAGCGACCGTCGGCGTGTCACTTCGGGTTCGGCCCGCGAAGTCGCCGATCGACTTGCTCGCCCGACCGACAGGTCGGGATTTCCTACCCCGTGAGAGACGGCCGCCGACCGACCGGCAACAGATACAGCGGCGCCAGTCGCCCGGGAAGCGAGAGCGCGTCCGCGAGGGCGCGCTCGGAGAACGCCCCGACCGGACAGGTGTTCAATCCGCGTGCCTCGCACACGAGGTGGACGTTCTCCGCGACGTGTCCGGCCTCCATGTGGACGTATCGCTCGCCGTGGGCGGGATACTGCCGCCGCGTTCGATCGTAGTCCGCCGTCAGCACGACCGTTACCGGTGCGGCGTCGACGACCGCCTGGCCCGACGACGCCGCCGCGAACTCGTCGTGGATCGCCGTCTCGAGCGTCGTCTCGAGCCCGTGTCGCTCCGGTTCGTATCGGTACAATCCAGGCGCCAGCTGCCCGCTTCCACCCGGTGCGACCTCGAGAAACACGGTGAGCGGATAGGTCGCGCCGGCACTGGGTGCAGCTCGCATCTCGACGCCGTCTCGTTCGTGGGTGCGACCCTGTGCCGCCCACAGTAGCTGGGAGACGTCCTCGATTTCGATCGGCGTTCGGGCGAACGAACGGCGACTCCGCCTGGTCGCGATCGCTCGTTCGACGCTCGTCGATCCGTCTACGGCGGGTTCGGGGAGTTCGACCGAAGCCATAGCGACCCTTCGATGGCCCCGTGCAAAACACCGTCCCCGATCGTCTCATCGCGGACGACGTCGCGTCTGTCACGTTCGATGAACGTGTGGGTGCTATTGATACCCGTTCGAGTCGAACGAAACGACATGTACGGTACGATACTCGTCCCGACCGACGGCAGCGCGGGTGCCGAAGCGCCTATCGCTCACGCGACCGAATTAGCCCGGACCTACGGCGCCGCCGTGCACACGCTGTACGTCGTCGACACGGGCGGCGAACCACCCGCGGTCTCCGGCGACGAGCGCGACGACCTCCTCGCGCCATCGGAGCGCCGGGGACGGGAAGCGACGATTCGAATCACTGACCGGGCCGAGGAGTTCGATCTGAAGGCGTCACGCGAGGTTCGCGAGGGGACTCCCTACGGCGAGATTCTCGCGTATGCGGACGAATACGACGTCGACCTCCTCGTGATGGGGACTCACGGTCGAACCGGTGCGGATCGGGCCCGCCTGGGAAGTACGACCGAACGCGTGCTCACGCTCGCGGACGTGCCCGTCCTTTCGGTCCGCCTGGCTGACGACAGTGACGTCCCCGCGTCGGAAACGATATCGTACGATCGGATCGTGATTCCGACCGACGGGAGCGACGGCGCGATCCGCGCCGCGGAGACCGCACTCGACGTCGCCGAGAAATACGACGCAGCGGTCCACACCGTCTACGTGGTCGATCCGACGCCGTACGATCTCGAGGACGCATCCCGGAGTATCGTCGGGTTGCTCACGGAAGGCGGACACAACGCCACGGAAACGGTCGCGGAGATGGCACGCGACCGAGATCTCGACGCGACGACCGCCGTTCGTCGCGGGGATCCGGCGGACGAACTGCTCGAATACGTCTCGTCGGTCGATGCCGACCTCGTCGCCATGGGCACGCGCGGCCGATCGGTCGGGAGCGGTCGATTGCTCGGAAGCACGACGGCTCGAGTCGTCCGTCGATCGCCGATCCCCGTCTTGACCGTTACGTGAACCGCTTCGCGTCCTCGTGGATCGGGGCGGTTCGCACGGGCCGTCACCACGGAAGGGAGGTCGTGAGATCGGGGCCACCGGTTCGGGGACACGACTTCTCTGCGCCATGGCGAAACTGGCACTGACAGCGGACGATCGCGGCATCGAACTAAGGTCGTTTGGCTCGTAGGATCCGTATGATCAGGAGCTTCCGGATCGGCTCCCTCTTCGGCATCCCGGTCAAGCTAGACGTCACGTTCCTCGTGATCCTTCCGGCACTCGCCTGGCTCATCGCATCTCAGATCGCGGACCTCACGCCGGTACTCAACGGATTGCTCGGAACGGAACTTACGGTCGAACCCCTCACGACGGGTGTCACACCGTGGCTGCTCGGGCTCGCCGCGGCGATCGGTCTGTTCGGGAGCGTGCTGCTCCACGAACTCGGTCACTCGCTCGTCGCGATCCGCTACGGATTCCCCATCGACTCGATCACGCTCTGGCTGCTCGGCGGTGTTGCACGACTCACCGACCAGCCGACGAACTGGCGACAGGAACTCGCGATCGCGATCGCCGGTCCGATCGTGAGCGTCGGACTCGGGGTCGCGTTCTACGCCCTCGTCGTCGTGGTTCCGGCGGCCCTCGAACCGATACAGTTCGTTCTCGCGTATCTCGCGGTCATCAACGTGGTGCTCGCAGCGTTCAACTTACTGCCGGGGTTTCCGATGGACGGCGGGCGCGTCCTGCGCGCGATACTGGCACGGAACCGTCCCTTCGCCGAAGCGACCGCACAGGCGGCACAGGTCGGGAAGGTGGTCGCCATGTTTCTCGGCCTGATCGGACTCCTCGGGTTCAACGTCATCTTGATCGCCATCGCGTTTTTCATCTACATCACGGCGACCAGCGAAGCCCGCCAGACCGCACTGCAAGCGGCCGTCGAGGGGATCACGATCGAGGACATGATGACCCCCGTCAGCGCCCTCGATACCGTCTCGCCCGACAGCACGGTGACCGAACTCCTCGACTCGATGATGACTCAACGCCACACCGGATATCCGGTGGTCGAAGACGGATCGATCGTCGGAATCGTCACGCTCGAGGACGTTCGTCCCGTCGCCCCGGCCGACCGGGACTCGACGGCGGTCCGCGAGGTGATGACGGATCACCTCGAGACCGTCTCCCAGAACGACGACGCCGCGGAGGCGCTCACGGCGCTTCAGCGCAACGACATCGGTCGGTTGATCGTCCGCGACGAGGACGGGCGGTTCGCGGGGCTGGTGACCCGCACGGACGTCGTGACCGCCCTCAGTATCGGCTTCGTCCGGTCGGCACGAGAGTACGGGGACGTCTCGGAGCCCGAAGAACGGGTGGACGAACCATCGACGTCTCTCGATCGGCCGCGGTGGTAAGTCGCCGAGAATCGGCCCCGCTCGGAGACTGGCTGCGGGGATACCGTCAGCACACCCCCTCTTTATTCCGTTGGGCGTCGTCGAACCAACTGGCTCACATCGCTCGCGGACGATGCGATCAGCCGTTCCACCCATGACTGTACACGTCCTCGTCCCGGTCGACCGGTCGTCTCAATCGATCGCGGGTCTCGTATACACGCTCGTGTCGTTTCCGGACGCGACCGTCACCGCGCTGCACGTCCTCGATAGCCAACACGATGCGTACGCGGAGGTCGGGTCCCCCGAATCACACGACGAAACGGTCCAGCGGGCCGGCGAACGGATCCTCGAGCGTGCGACCGAGATCGGCGCGGACTACGAACGAGCGGTCGAGACGGTACTCGAGTCTGGATTACCGCATCGAACCATCGTCGAGTACACCGTCGAACACGACATCGACCACGTCGTGATGGGAAGTCACGGGGAATCGCCGATCGTTCGGCCGTTTCTCGGACACGTAAGCGAAGCGGTCGTCAGGAGAGCGCCCGTCTCGACGACGATCGTTCCGGAATCTCGATCACAACTCCTCCAGCGAGACCTCCCCGGCCGGATTCTGGTTCCCGTCGACGGGTCCGACCAGTCGCTCGCTGCACTCGAGTACGCGACGGACCGGTTTCCATCGGGACGAATCACGATCCTCCACGCCGTGGCGCTTCCGTTCGACTACGACGTCGAGGCGATCGACGGAACGTATCTCGAGTCCATCGTCGACACGGTTACCGAGCGAGGGGAAGCAATACTCGAAGCAGCCCGCGAGGCCGTCGAAGACGACGTCGTCGAAGCCGAACTGAGTTATGGGGACCCGTCACGATCCATCGTCGACTACGCGGCGGAGAACGACTTCGATCAGATTATCATGGGTAGTCACGGCCGGTCCCTTCCGGCCAGAATCATCACCGGAAGCGTCGCCGAGACCGTCTCACGCCGATCGACGCTCCCCGTGACGCTGATACGAGGTCACCCCGACGGGTCGTCGTAGCCGTACGCGGCGCGGCCCGTCCGAATCGATGCCACCCGTTTCGAAACCGGGGCGACTCGCCACTCTGTCGACCGCGACGGAGCATCGGTGTCCGAAACGACCGTCGCCGCGTCACGACAGCGTACGAATGCATTTCTCGAGGGCGGGTTCGACCGAGACCCCGTCCGCTGTGAGATACCGTTTCCGGAGACCGCGACAGGCAAAGATAGATTATCGATTCCATTACAATCGTATTCTTGTAAAGTAAGTGGCGGCTTGAATACCGAGACGTCGGCCCGAAATCGAGAATTGATCCGCGACACCGGTGGAAACACTCGGTCGCGCTACCGGGAGAGCGGTCCATCCACTCGCCACCCCGGTTCGACGCTCGACGCAGCGTCGTTCGTCTCGGTCCGAAACGACGACTGTCGTTCCCCGAGAGACGGAGCGGCGGTTGTCGACACGGGCGGCGCCGACCCGGTCGAATCGAGGGAGTCTCCGAACGGGATTCAGCGGCATCGTGGGGTGCCCCGCGGTAGAACTCCAGCGGTCCCCGTTGGCCGCTCCGCGGCCTGAGGATCGCTCGACACGTCTTCGTCAAACGCGTTCCCGAACTCGGTCGCGCGGACGAGTGGTGCGTCAGCGAGTTCCGACCCGTCGAACGGAACGACTATCGCCATACCCTGACTTTTGCCCGACTACGGAAAGTTGCTCGGGTCCTTTCTCACCGGTGAGAACTCGACGAGACGCGCGATTCCAACCGTCGAATACGGCGAGGAGTATCGTGCGATCGCCCGCCGAACCGACCTGACCGCTCGTTCGACGAACAGGAGCAGGGCGGATCGTGGAAGATCGTTCACCGGAGGTACCGAGACACCCTGTCCTCCCCCGAGACCCCGAACCGTCACCGGCGTGGACGGTGGCGATCCCGGTGTGGATAACTGTAACGCGCGCGGCTTCCCGCGCCCGACGCGATTCCGTGAAAATGAACGCGGTTATCCGAACAGTTCTCCGAGCCCCTCGCCCGTCGCTTCTTCCTCCTCTTCCGGTTCTTCTTCCTCGGCTTCCGCTTCTTCCGGCCCTTCCTCCTCGGCTTCTGGCGCTTCGGCCTCCGCCGGGGCTGGAGCGGGCGCTGGCGCACCGATCGTCGCCTCCGCAACGGCTTCCTCGATGTCGACGTCCTCGAGAGCAGCGACGAGGGCCTTCGCGCGTGACTCCTCGACGTCGACGCCGGCCGCCTCGAGGACGTCGGTGACGCTCTCTTCGGAAATTTCGTGATCCGCTTCGTGCAGTATGAGGGCTGCGTATACGTATTCCATGGTGATCACCGATCCGGGGTCGTCGTGACGTACGCGCCGGTTCGCGACGCGATCGACCCCGGTTCGAGTGACGTGTACGACGAGAAAATACATAGTCACTCCGGTGATCGCGAGGAGCGATAGACGCGCGGCTGAACGACATCCCGATTCTCGGCCGTCGTCGCTCCGTCCCGGTCCTCGCCGAGGCCAGACCGCTAGTCCCCGGTCAACCACCAGCCCTGCATTTTCGACCAGTAGTCCTCGTCCGGGTGTTTCTTCGTTCGGCCGTACGTTTTTCCTTTCAGTACCTCGCGTTCCAGCGCGTTTCGCGCGAGATGCAGTGCGTGGCTGGCGCCGAAGCCCTCGTCTTGCGCGACGAAGTACCCCTTGTCGGTGTACAGTCGTATTCGAGCGAGGATGAGCGGCAGGCCACGATACGTTTCGTCGTGTTCGTGGAGGTGGACCTTCGCCTCGAGCACTGTCATATCGCCGTATTTCCGGGCGACGTCGTCGATCATGTCGCTGACTTCGTCGTAGGAGATGTCGTCCAGCAACTCGATCCCGAAAACCTGAACGGGGCTGCGAGCCCTGTCGGTCCACGTGAGCGACTCGAGGACGTCCGTCTTCGTTACGATTCCGTCCGCTCTCCCGTCCCGCGTCACGACGAGCGACGACGTGCCGCGGTCGAACATCTCTCCGACGGCTTCGTCTAAGGGTCGGGAGGGTTCGATCGTCGCGACCGGCGCTGTCAGCACGTCTCGAACCGGGAGATCCAGGAGACGTTCGGTTTCGCCGCGCTCTCCGAACCCGCCGTGTGAACGGTAGCCAGCCCGTGCACCGGAACCACCGTGCTCGTCGAAGCCGCGCGGTGACCCCCCTTGACTCCGCGCGACGCTGCGGGTCGTAAAGTCGATCACGTCGCTGAGACTGAGCATTCCCGTGAGGTTCCCCCCGTCGACCACCGGGAGGTGTGTCACCCTATTCTCACGGAACTGGTGGACGGCCTCCCCGAGCGTCGTATTCTCCGCGACCGTCGTCACGCCCCACGTCGCGACGTCGTCGACGGTGAGCACGCTGAGAAACGGCCGAACTTTTCGTAATATCGCATCGGCGGTGACTACGCCGACGACCTCGTCGTTCGCCACGACCGGCAGGACGAACGTATCGCCGCCGATCATCAGGCGAGCGACCTCCCGAACGTCCTCGTAGCGTTCGACGGTCGGGACGGGCCAGACGATCGATCGAGCCTTCTGCTGTGGATGTCGATGCGAGGCTTCGAGCTGTTTCCGGGTGATTACACCCTCTAATTCCCCGCCATCGGTGACGACGGCGGCTTTGAGCGTCGGATCCTCGAACGCGCCGGATAGCTTCGAGACCGGCGTGTACGCGTCGAACGAAGCGAACTCCGTGGAAATGATATCAGCAATGTCCATGGTCGCACACCGGCTCTCGCTACCACGAGCGACGGTTTAATCGTATGCCCGTCCGATGGGGAATCCGGAGTCGGGTTCGATCGAGTCGATCCTTTATCCGACGTCGGATAGACGGTCAGAGTGGGCTCACGGAGCCTGGTGAGAGCATGGAAGACGAACCAAACGCGGACGAATTCGGCGATTCGACCCGGGACAGCGAGGAGATACCGATCGATATCACGGAACAGCGTGACGAAATTCTCGTCGGTGCCGAACTGCCCGGGTTGCGCAAGCAAGACATCGACGTGAGCGTAAGCGAGAACACGCTCACGATCGAGGCCGAACGCGAGGACGGCCGGATCGCTCGGTCGGTCGATCTACCGGAACCGATCGTCCCGAAACGCGTCGACGCGAGCTACGAGGACGGCGTTCTCTGGCTGACGCTACGAAAACAACACTGACGGCACTGGCACTACCATCGTCCGAGCGACGTGGAAACGGGAGTTACGACTGAACGACGGCGGACGCGTTCGGGCCCTCGTGTCGCGACCCCCAGTTTGCGGGTGACACCGATCAACCGCGTCCACGATCGAACCGAACGGGGCGCGAGGATCGCGACGGACGCGGGACAACGGGGATTGTGGCGACACAACCCTCGAGCGAGCGGGATTCGACTGAATCCGGCCGCTCGAATGCACCCAGGGGCCCAATCGGTTCGTACTCGACTGGGTGTCAGTGATCGACACGAGAATTATGTTCTTACCAATGCAACTCTTTAGTGGTCGTGGCTCATATCTGTCGTGAGGTGGTGTGTGGTGTCTAATCGGTCGTCGCTTACAATTTCGTTTCAGGTAGTCGTCACGGTCGCCCTCTTTTTATTCGCGATACGGTTGCTCGGATCGGCGGTCGAAACCCTCTCTCCGGTCTTGCGACGGGTTCTCGAGCAAGTCGTCGTCGGGGATCGGTCAGCCCTCGGTATCAGTTGGTTCGCTTCGTACGTGTTGGCGAACGGTTCGGTCGTCGCTGCCCTTTCCGTCTCGTTGTTCAGTTCCGACCTCATCGTTCGGTCGCAGTTATTCCTCATGGTCGTCGGTTCCAGACTCGGCGGCGCGGCCGTCGTCATCTTTATCGGAGCGTTCGACTATCTAAACGAAGAGCTCGACACGCTCAGCGATTCGGTCAGCCTCGGACTGCTCACGTTTTTGCTCACTCACTCTATCTATCTGCCCGTGCTGGTAGTGGGGTACGTTACGTTGCCGCTGATCGAAGAGACAGGACTCGTCGGAAAGACCGGGCTGGGGAGCGCGATCGACACTGGCGGAACCGAGGCGATCGATATGGTGGCGGCTGGGCAGGGGGTTCCTGGAATACAGACGCACATCCCGGACTTGCCGTCGTTGTTCTCCGGATGGATCATTCAGTCGTTCGGAGGGGGTGTCGCGTTCCTCCTGGCGATCGGGTTGATCTTTTCCAGCATGCGGTTATTCGATAGAACGCTCGATAAGATCGACAAGCAGCGATTGCGACGGCGATACCTGGTCAAACTCAATAACAAGTGGACGTCGTTCGGACTCGGCCTCGTGTTCACCGGTCTGACGACGAGCGTCGCGTTTTCGCTCGGCGTTATCGTTCCGCTCTATAACAGGGGCCACATCAAACGCAACGAGATAATCCCGTACGTTCTGGGGGCGAACATCGGGACCCTGGTCGACACCCTCATCGTCGCAGTCGCACTGAACACGCCCGTCGGTGTCGCGACTGTGGCACTCTTGCTCGCGATCAGTTTCGTCGTTTCGATGATCCCGATGGCGTTCTATTCGAAGTATACGAGGATTATCGACTCGACGCAGTCAGAACTGGTCAACGATCTTTTCTACTTTATCGGGTTCCTCGTGACGCTACTTATCGTCCCGATCCTGCTCATCGTTCTCTGATACGGTCCGCGGTCCGCTGTAACGATGGCCCGGAGCAACTACGGAACGGTCGCGGTTGCTCCGAAAATGACTTCCAGGGCTCTGGTGAATCGCGAGACTGCGCCGACTTGATCCGTTACAACTAGGGAGTTGAAGCGGGAAACCGCGGATGATTCATGTCCAAAATCTCCCGCTTCACCGGGAAGGTCGTGACGTTGGCTAAAAATGCTGTTGGTGGCCGAGGCGAATCCGCCGCCCCACAGGGTGGCGGCGGATTCGCCGACTATGCCGTTGTTTCGCTGCATTGTCTCCGGATTTACTTAGAGAAGTCCTACCGCGAAGCGCTTGATCTATTGAGCGAGATGCCACAAATACTGGCGGATATCGGCCTTGAGAAGGCCGATCTCCCTGATCACTCGACGCTAGTAAAGGCGTTTGATAGGATCAAGATGGCAGTCTGGCGAGTGGTGCTGCGCCTATCGGCGCAGCTCCACGAGCCATCTGGTCACGTTGCGATGGACGCGACGTTTTTCGACCGCGAGAACGCGAGCAAACACTACTGCCGTCGAACGAATTACCGCGTGAAGACGCTCAAGACAACCGCTCTCGTCGATACAGCGTCACAAGCTATCCTCGACGTTCACTGTACGACCGAGAAACGTCACGACACGCAGATCGGCTGGCAACTCGCCCGCCGCAACGCGGGCGAGTTGCACAGCCTCGCCGCAGACAAGGGTTATGATTGGCAACGACTACGTGATAAACTCCGGGAAGAGGACGTAAGACCGCTGATCAAGCATCGAGAGTTCCGTCCCATCGATCACGCGCATAACGCGCGGATCGATGGGACTCTCTATGGTCAAAGAGCACTGTCTGAGACCGTCTTCTCGGTGATCAAGCGCACGCTCGGCGACGCCGTGCGTGCGCGATCCTGGTATCGAGAGTTCCGTGAAATCGTGCTGATGTGTGTCGTCTACAACATCAAGCGTGCTGTGAGCTAGGCAAATCCAACGCCGTATGGTGATTCACCACGGCCACTTCCAGCAAACCCTGTAAGCAACGGCGATTTGGTCGCAAAACGGCGGTGAAACGCTATCTGCCCCGCTAGAAGTCGGTCGGGAAGTACGAAATCCGACCGAAAAGATAGACGAAATACAGCGCGATCAACATCGCCGCACCGACCCTTCCCAGATGCCGTTCCTCGACCAGCTCGAGTTTCAGTTTCGTTTCGGGCCGTCCGATGGCCCCAGCCACGCGTCCGAGAAACACGCCGACGTCGTCTTTGGTTAGCAAGTATGTCAGGAGAATCGCGGCAGTAATCGTTTCCATCGGCAGGTCCCAGTAAATCAACGGTCGCGGAACGTGGTACGTCGATATCACCGCGCCGAGACCGATTCCAAGCAGTGGATTCGTGATATTACTTCCGATCAACGTCCCGAGTGAGATCCCCTCCGCACCTTCCCGCACCCCCATTATCGCAGTCGACATCTCGGGGGAGGCAGCGCCGATACCGAGTACGAGCACACCGATGAGCGACCCTTCTAAACTGGTTCGATTGACGTAGAACTCGACTGTCCGAAACAGGACGTGAGCGGAGACGACGACGGTGAGAAGAGCCACCACCGAGATAACGGCGTCTCGTCTTGGATCGTCGGACGGCGGGTTCGTTCCCGTTTCCTGAATGATGTCACTTCGGGTCGAATAGAGAACGGACATGTACAACAGAAACACGCCGAGCAGAACGACACCGTCGAGGCGGGTGAGCATTCCGTCCCACGCGAGTATCAACGTCAGGAGCGTCGTTCCGATCATCGGCGCGTATCCCCGAACGAGGAATTCCCTCGAGAAACGAAATCCCCCCACTGCAACGACGACGAGCCCTAATATTAGGGTTTGCTGTACCACGTCGGAACCGATATTTCCGCCCAGAACGGTCGCCGAAATCGTTCGAGAATCCCCCAGACCGGACACGATCTGGACCGACGAGACGAGATGTGACGCGATTTCGGGGAGACTCGTTCCGATCGACACGACCGTCAATCCGATCACGACTTCCGACAGGCCGTAGAATTTGGCGAGCCGTTCCAGCTTTCGGACGACCAGTTCAGAAGCGAGTACGAGCGCCAGTATGGACGACAACCCGAGAGCGGCGTGTGGCCCCATCCGATAGTATTAGCTGACATCCAACACCACAAATAGTTATTGTGTACGAAGCAGTGGTTCTCGATGGCGTGACGTACCGTTTCGAACACTCGTTGACGGCGAGGTCACGTAATCGAAACGGGTATGCGCGACGCGTTCCAGGAGGAAACGGCGAAGGAATTTGGCGATGGGTATCGTACGATGGGCGCCACGGCGCCGAACTGCCGTGCACCTGTTGGAGGACACGATCATGACAGCAATAGCCAGACTCGAGATCATTCCGGTTCGAGAGGAGCACATGTCGGACCAGATCGCCGCCGCGATCGACGCACTCGACGAGTTCGATATCACGTACGAACTGACGCCGATGGACACGGTCATGGAAGCCGACGACGTAAGCGAAATCTTCCGGGCCGCGGCCGCCGCACACGACGCGATCGACGAAGAACGGGTCATCACGTCGCTGGAGATCGACGATCAGCCCGATCGGGAACAGCACACGTCGGATCGAGTGACCACGGTCGAACACCGGCTCGGTCGTTCAGCGAGCAGGTAACGACGAATCGCTTCGAAGGCGGCTCGGGAACCGGTACACGGGATACCCGTCCGTTTCGGAGAGACCTGCCCGTTTCTTGGATACCCGCTCCCGAGCGGCGTGACTCGTTTTTCGCCGCGTTGGCCAGCCACCGTCGACGCCGAACCCACCGACGTTGGGGCTACTCTCGAGAGAATCGGAGATCTTTCGCTGGGTCTTCGGCGACGACCCACCAGTTGACGTCCTTCTTCGGGTGACGCCGCTCGACGTGGTCACGAAGTCGCTCGCCGGTATCGAAGTCCTTTCCGCAGAGGTTACAGCGGTGATGATGGTGTTGTGGCGACATAACGTGGGTACGACCTCCGTCCCAATGAATCCGTGGGGTCAGATGGTGCCGGTTCGAGGGGTGACGGGAGAACGTTCGAGTAAGCCAGACGGCCAACCGATCGAACTGAAGGAATCGCGGATGGTCGACGACGAGTTCGGAAACGATGGCGAACGGAATCGCGATCGTAACGACGACGCCGATCACGTCCAGCGTTATCTCGGCGTCGGTCGCGACGACGACGGCGAGGACGTCTTCCGACACGCCGAAGACGACGCCGATAACGAAGAACTCGAGCAAGCGTTTCAACCGTTGCGTGTTCATATTTCACGCTACGATCCGACGGTAGGAGAGGGCTTCTCTCATCGGCGAGAGACCGGTCGCCATGGACTCCGCTGTCCACTAGCAATCCGTTGAACTGTTTGAACAGGACGTCGACCGACGAATTGTGATCGCCGTTCGAGAACCCCGCTCGAGACCACGGTCCACGTGCCAGCGTCTCGTATCGAAATGATTGGAGTACAGTAGCAGCCATAATTCCAAATTAGTATACAACGGTATTTTATCCTCGCCGGTGGTCGCCAGCGTACCGGTGGTGATCTGAAACGACGGACAGAGAAAACGAGCGGACGAGAACGAGCGACCGAACCGGCGCGAAAAAGCCCGATTTCCGAGCAGGCGAACGGACCGTGCGGACGGTCGATTGCCACTGTACGACGAGATGCCGATCGCCATTTCACGGCCTTCGAACGCGAAACCACGAGCGAACGAGAGACCATGACCCACCACCAGCAACAGCCGCGACAGGGAGAGTATCGACAACAGCAGGAACCACGACAGTCCAGACAGTATCAACAGCGGCAGGAACGACCGCAGCAAACCGAACCGTATCAGCAGGGCCGACCGCAGCAAACCGAACCGTATCAGCAGGGCCGACCGCAGCAAACCGGGCGTATCAGCCAACCACAACAACAGTCCGAACAGATGAGGGGGCGGCAGACGTCCACCGGCCAGCAGTTCACCCAATCGGCTCCTGAACAGATACTGACGGCCGTCGAAACCCTCGACCGACTCGAGACCATCGCGGAGTTCGCGGACGGGCAGGCGATGCAGCAAGGGAACCTGCAGGTCGCCAACATCGCCGACGCACTGAAAGACATCGCTCACATCCAGAAGGAACTCATCGTCGAGGAAAACCCACTCGCTCAGGAATTCGGTCAGTGCAGCCAACAGGTTATCCAGAGCGGGGTGCAACAGCTCCAGCAACATCAGCAACAACCCGAGATACAGGAACTCGTCGAAACCGCCCAGCAGACGCTCGACTCGGTGAGTAGCGGGCTCCAGAGCCAGCCGTCGACCGGTCAGCAATCCGGTCGTCAGTGGAGTCGCTGAAAACGGCGTGATCGCGAGCCGCGCCCGAGCCGTTTTTTCGACCGTGAACACCCGATGCTCAAGTCGCCATCGGACCCTGTATCGCGACTCACTCCGACCGGAACCAGTCCACGGTGTCTCAGACGAAGCCGCCGTTCGAACGTCTCGAGGAGGGCGGAACCGAACGCCTCACCGGCGTGTCGATCGGGAACGCGGTCGGGTTCGATCGGGTCCACACTGAACGGTTCGTCCTCGTCCGACAGCCCCCTCGAAATTTCGGTTGCCACGAGCCGACTACGAGCCCCGGTGAGATTCGGGCCCCGTTATCAGCGTCGCGACGGCGGGGAAGGAGGGGACTGGTATAGCACAGCGACGAACGGACGCTCTCGGTAGGTGACGTTTCGAACCGAACCACCGCGCACGTGATTACGGCTCGTGCGCTAGAGTCCGTAACGATGTCGTGGACCAGCTGGTGGAACGTAACTCAGAACGCGGGCACTCGATCGGGATTGGTCGTACTCGGAAGCGCGTTCGCGGTACACACGGGCGTATTGACCGCCTTTTTCGGTTGGGTCGGAACCGCAGGTAATCTTTCGTCCGTCGCGAGCGCGCACCTCTCGATCGTGTTGGCAGTCGGCCTGGCGGGGCTGGTCAGCGGTGAGGACACGAGAGCCGCGATCACACGCTTGACGACCGAAATCGAACGAGCGCGGTCGGGCGCCGGCCGCGGGGACTTCGCGAGCGACCGGACCGACGAAATCGGTGCGTTGTACGACGCGGTCGACGGACTGGTGAGTGCGTTCGGCGACCGTGTGGTTCCCTTCGAAGAAAATACCGATCACACCGAGGGTAGTCCGGACTCCGAGTCGAACCTCCTCTACTCGTTCGACGCGGAGGGAGGTCTCCTGTACTGGTCGGAGGATTTCCCGAGCCTGACGGGGTATTCGGACGCGGACCTCGGCTCGATGACGGCGTTCGACTTCTTCGACGAGGCCGTTCGGCCGTCCGTCGTCGACGCGGTCGAAAGAGCGCGCGAAACCGGACGGGCAAGCGTCGATGTCGAGGTCCTGACCCGGGACGACGACCCCGTCCGCACCGAGTTCACGGCGGTCAAAATCGAGAACGCGGGCGAATATCAAATAGTGGCCGAACTCGTCCGACACGACGACGAGCGCGAGCGCCTCGAGCGTGAACTTCGCACCGAACGGGAGCACTTCCGCGTGGCCCTCGAGAACTCGCCGCTGATCGCGTTCAGATTGGACACCGATCTCCGCTACACCTGGGTCTCCAAACTGCACCCGGATTTCCGACCCGAAGACGTGCTCGGGAAACGTGACGACGAGTTGTTACCGACCGACCAGGCGGAGGTGATTATGGCACCGAAACGGGCCGCGTTGGAGACCGGTGAGGGAGTCCGGGAGGAAGTGTCCTACGAACTGCCGAGCGGACAGATCTCTTACGAACTGACGGTCGAACCGCTGCGTGACGATACCGGAACGGTCGTGGGATTGACCTGTTCCTCGCTGGACGTTACCGAACGAAACGAGCGCGAACGGGAACTAAAGCGGACGACCGACCTCTTTCAGCAGACCCAACGCATCGCGGGGGTGGGCGGTTGGGAACTCGATCTCGAGACCGATTCCCCCTACGAGGTCACGATGACGGACGAAGTGTACCGGATCCACGAGGTTCCGGTCGGGGTGCCGTTCGATCTGGAGACGGGCATCGAGTTCTACCACCCCGACGATCGACCTCGAATCCGCGCCGCGATCGAGCGCGCCATCGAAACCGGGGAGCGGTACGAACTCGAAGCGCGACTGATCACGGCCGAAGGCAACGAACGGTGGGTGAACGCGGCGGGCGAGGGAATCGAACGAAACGGCGAGATCGTCTCGCTCCGTGGCACGTTCCAAGACGTAACCGAACGGAAAGAACGCGAGTTCGCGCTCGGGTCGCTTCACGAGACCGCCCGCGAGTTACTCAACACGGAGACGGTATCCGACGTCGCCGACGTCGTCGTCGGAGCTACCGATGACGTTCTCGACGTCGACGGCGTCGCCGTGTATTACCTCACCGATGCGAACGAACTCGAGCCGATCGCGTCCACCGACGGGTTCGACGCTCGCTCCGAGAATCCGCCGACCGTCTCGGTGGGGGATACGGACTCCCCCATCTGGAACACGTTCGCCACCGAAACGCACACCGTGTTCGAGGACGTCGGGACGGACGAACGCCCGCTGCCGTTCGCCGAGGACGTCGACGGCGGGTTACTCGTTCCGATCGGCGACTACGGCGTCTTCGTCGCGCTCACGCCACCATCGACGATCGACGACGAGACCCGACGACTGGTGGAAACGATCGCCGCGACGACCGAAGCCGCGTTCGACCGCCTCGAGAGTCAAACGACCCTCCGTGAGCGGGACGCGGAACTCGAGGCGCGGAACCGTCGTCTCAAACGGCAGGGGCAGATCACCGAGATCATTCGACGCATCGATCAGTCGCTCATCGGCGCCACTACGCACGAGGAAATCGAGCGGACGGTCTGTGAACGGCTCGTCGAAACGGACGATATCGGCTTCGCGTGGATCGGCAGTCTCGATCCCACCGAGAGCACCCTTCGGCCGCGCGCCTGGGCCGGCTCGAAGGGGGAGTATCTGGACATCGCCCCGCTGGAAACGGACCTGGCGTCGCCCGAACCGTCGGTCATCACGGCGCGGACCGACCGATCGACGGTCGTCCCGAACGTCCTCGACCGCCTGAAAACGGAACCCTGGCGCAAGAGCGCTCTCGCGTGCGGCTTCTCGTCTTGTCTCTACGTACCGATTACGTTCGACGAATACTCGTACGGCGTCCTCTCCGTGTACGCCCCCGAGCCGGGCGTTTTCGACCAACTCGAGCGAGCGGTGTTCGAAGAGCTGGGGGAGGGTATCGCGAACTCGATAACGACCGCCAAGACCCGTCAGGCGCTTCACGCCGAGACGCTCCTCGAGCTCACACTCCGGTTCGACGAACCGGAGACGTTCCTCGCACGGCTCGCTCGCAGAACGGGCGAACAGATCGACTTCGAAGGACTCACGACCCGTTCGACCGACGAAACGCGGCTGTTCTTTTCGACGAGCGGCGGAGATTCCGACTCCATCGTCCGGATCCTCGCGGACCTCGTTTCCGTCAGCAATTACAATCTGATCGACGAATCGGGCGGCCGATGTCTCTTCGAAGCGACGGTCGCGGGCGACCTCATCGCCTCGAGGCTCGTCCGTCACGGCGCAAACCCACGGTCGATTCGCGCGACTCCGAGTGGACTCGAAGTCGTCGTCGACGTGCCACCGACGAGCAACGTCAGGGAATTCGTCGGAATGCTGGACGAGCGATACTCGAGCGTCGAACTCGTCGCCCGACGCGACGTGAGGCGGTCGATGCACACCAGAGAAGAGTTGGTCGCGTCCCTGTTCGAGGAGTTGACCGACAAACAACTCGAGGCGCTCAAGACCGCTTACTACGCCGGGTTCTTCGATTGGCCGCGGAAGAGTACGGGCGAGGACATCGCCGATGTGCTCGGGGTCGCCCAACCGACCGTCAATCGCCACCTCCGGTTTGGACAGCAACGACTCCTCACACAGTTGTTCGGATCCGACGAACGCACGACCGTCCGATGAGTCGACGAGAATCGAGTCGCACCCGTCGGCCGCTGCTCCCGCGTCCGTTCCATCGCGATTACACACGCACCTCGAGCCCTCGCCCCGCTCATCGACGATACGGACGACTGATTCGTCCGTCGGTCACTCGAGTGCCGTCCGAACGAGGGGTTCGATAGAGACGTTCACTCGAGTACCGTCCGAACGAGGGGTTCGATAGAGACGTTCGCAGCGTCCCTCGCGATCGAATTCGTCAGGTAGAGTCCGTCGTAGGTGTCACGAACGCGTCGAATTCCCTCGTCGACCACGCCGTGTACCGCCGCGGCGACGACCGTGTCCGCTCCCTGGCGGGTGAGCCGATCGTAGGCCGCGACCATCGTTCCGCCGGTCTCGATGAGGTCGTCGAACACCAGCACGTTCCGGCCCTCGACGTCGAGTTCGCCCTCGAGTTCGACCTCGTAGGCACCGCTTCGCGTCTTTTCGAAGCCGGGAATACCGAAGCGGTCAACCGCGCCGAGGTCCGGCCCCACCACCACGAAGTCGTCGAGGTCCTCGTTCACGCGCTCTTGGACGAGCGGGAACGCGTGCAAGTGAGTTATCGGAAACGACGCGGCCCAGTCCCGATGGCTGAAATGGGGGTCGACTGCGTACACCTGTCGAACGGGATACCGAGTGACCCGGTTCAAGAGCGCGCGGGCGTAATTGAGCGTCCCGGGATAGAACGACTCGTCTTGCATACCGTAGGGAACGTAGGTGAAACAGAGCGAGAGAAGGACGTCGTGTTCTGTGAGGAGTTCGAGCAATCCGGACAGGTACGCCAGCCCCCGGTTCGGATGCGGTTGTCCCGAGTGGACGACGAGCGCGGCGTCGACGTCATCGACGGACTCGAGTTGTACGTACACTTCGCCGTCGGGGAACAGTCGGGACTCGTTCTGCGGATGGGAGTCGAGCTGTACGGCATCGATCTCGAGATGCTCCGCGGAGGGTGTGACGATGATGTCCATGCGAGGTGACGGTGGGTGTTCGTTCGATGCCGAGTTCCAAGTTCCTTTTCGTGATCACGTGGGCCGTATCGCCTCACCCCCACGTGAACCGTATCGCCTCACCCTCACGTGGGCCGTATCGCGCCCACCCGAACGGTGTGTCTCCACCGGCCTCGAGACACGTTTCGCCCTCTCGACCCTCTTCTCGTCCGGTCCACTCTACCCCTCCTGTTTCAATAGCGTGGCCGGTGGACGAACGGTGATGGGAGCGAACGATAATTCGATCGTCACGGTCACCGTCGACGACGTCGAACTCGAGGGAGAGTTGCTGATCCCGGAGGGTGCGTCCGGACTCGTCCTGTTCGCCCACGGGAGCGGCAGCAGCAGGCACAGTCCGCGAAACAACTTCGTGGCCGAACGGGTTCGTGCACGCGGCGTCGGGACGCTACTGTTCGACTTGCTCACCGAAGCCGAGGACGAAACGTACGAAACGCGGTTCGACATTTCCCTGCTGACCGATCGGCTCGTCGGCGCGACGAAATGGGTCCGCGGACGCGACGATACCGCCGATCTGAAGATCGGCTACTTCGGCTCGAGTACCGGCTCGGCGGCCGCGCTCCGCGGCGCAGCACGGCCCGAAACGGATATCGACGCCGTCGTCTCGCGAGGAGGGCGCGTCGACATGGCCGAAGACGTCCTCGAACAGGTAACGGCGTCGACCCTGTTTATCGTCGGCGGAAACGACCACCCGGTCCTCGAGTGGAACAGGGAGGCATACGACCTATTAGCGGGTAAAAAGTCCCTCGAGGTCATCGAGGGCGCAACACACCTCTTCGAAGAACCGGGCGCGCTCGAATCCGTTGCCGATCACGCAGGCGAGTGGTTCGCCGAGAATTTGCAGTGACCGACCGCCGCGCGATCCCTGGCACCAGAGAGTCCGACTCAGACACGTAGCGGCCGCCGATTCGACGAGAACCGTGGATTTCCAGATCGAAGATGCGGATACGGGACCGCAGGCCGAACAGATTCCCCCGGAGGCACCGCCTCGGCGAATCGGTGTCGAGGCGGAAGCACTGGACCGAAGACGGACCGTTTCCGAGCGGATGCGACTCCCGAGACGGTCACGTCGCCGGCTCGCGTTACTCGGCGTCCTGTACTCCGTTACGATCGCGGCCATGGCGATCGTTTTCGGCGGTGGAACGGGACGGAGCCCGTTCGATCCACTCGTCGTACTCGTCGCGTTCGTCCTCGAGACGACGGACTCCGCGGCGGGGATGGGCTTCGGCACGGGACTCGCACCGCTCCTGTTCGTCCTCGGATACGAACCGCTTCAAATCGTCCCCGTACTGCTCGTCTCCGAAACGCTGACGGGGCTGATCGCCGGAGCCGTTCATCAGAACGTCGAAAACGTCACGTTCTCAATCAGACCGCTAAACGAGGAGTCGAAACTACTGCTGTTGCTCGTCGGTGTCGGTTCGGTCGCCACGCTCGGATCCGTTTTACTCGCTTACGTCGCGCTCGAGCTTTCGGAAGCCGCGATCGAGACGTACGTTTCGGTGCTCGTTTTGATGATGGGTGTCGTCGGGGTCTCGCGAGCAAAACTGCGAACGCAGATCGAGTACAAACCGCGGCGACTCGTCGTTTTCGCACTGCTTGCCGGCGTGAACAAGGGAATCGGTGGCGGCGGGTATGGACCGGTCATCACGTTGGGGCAGATCCTCTCCGGTGTCTACGAAAAGAGCGCCGTTGCGATCACGACACTCGCCGAGGGAATCGTTTCGATTACCAGCGTGATCACGTTCCTCCTTCTGTTCCACTACGGGGTGCCAGTCGATTTCCGACTCCTTCCGTCGATCTTCGCCGGCGGGTTTCTCGCGGCGATCGTCGCACCCTACGCGGTTCGCGTCGTCCCGAACGCGATCTGGCGGTACGTCATCCCGATCTACGCGTTCGGTATCGGACTCGTGGGACTGTCGCTCGGAGTGGAAATTTGAGGTGTTACGTTACCTCGTCCTCGCGTAGCGATGGCGTTGTAGCCGATCGCCCGCCGATAGCGACCAGTATCAACGCAATCCCGGACGTGAATAGCCCGATTCCGAAAAGCGTAGCGAGTAGCCTCGGAGAATCATCAGGCCAGCTGATCCAGATGAATCCCGCCAGTACCAGTGAAATACCGCCACTCACAACGAGCCATATCCAGTGTTTCTCGCCACGAATCCTGATCCCCAGCGCGATTTCCACGACACCTGCGGTCAGAAAGTACGAGAGAAGGACCACCGTCATCGCGAGTATCGCGATGGACGGATTCAAGACGATAGCGAGGCCACCGAGCACGTACACGGCCGTCAGCACCACGTGCCACAGTCGTCCGGCCCGGACTGGGTCGGTACGGACGTGATTGCCGTGGGCGAGACCACCGACGATCAATAACGCACCCAAGACAATCGACAGAGAAATCTCCGTAACCAACGGCAGAACCATCCCGAGCAGTCCGAGACAGGATAGCACGACCCCGGTAATCAGGAATGCTCGCCAGTTTTCGGTACTCGTGCTGCGCGTCCCTTGCGCTGCGATCGTGTCAGTCGCGTCCGGTGCTCCTGTCATGGGTCACGCCTCCACCATACCGGTGTCAATTTTTCGAACGGATTTCTTTCGCTCTCAGGACTGAGGCCGGTCTTCTCGGCAGTACTTCGCATGTTCCCGATCGTAATTCGAATCGGTACGATAGTGCTCGGGGGACGCCCGGGATCGAGTCGATAGCGTATCTCGGACCTGACCGTGATCGACACTGGGACACCTCCAGATTCGTTACCCTCGATCAACTTCGTCGCGGTTGAGATACTGCATCGCCTCAGCGTCCGAGACCTGCCCGAACGAACCGTAGAACTGCCCAACGGCACTGAACCAGGGTGGCGTTTCGACGCAGACGACGGCATCGGTTTCGTCCCGAAGCCGTTCGATCGCTTCGGGTGGTCCGACGGGAACTGCGAGCGTTACGTGCGACGCCCCGGCGTTGTGTACGCGGCGAAGGCAACCTCGAGTCGTCGCCCCAGTCGCCACGCCGTCGTCGACGACGAGGACGCGTTTTCCCTCGAGATCGATCGGATCCCGACCCGCACGATACTGATCCGCTTTTTCCCTCGCAGCCGTCGCAACTTCCTTTCGCTGCGTTTCCACGTACTCATCGTCGACGGCGAGTTGATCGATGATCTCTTCGTTGAGCCAGACGGAGCCATCGCTCGCGACCGAGCCGATGGCCAATTCTGGATTTCCGGGCGCGCCGATTTTCTTCGCTACCACGACGTCCAAGGGGGCACCGACTTCGTCCGCGACGATTCTGCCGAGCGGGAGCCCGCCCCTGGGTATCGCGAGGACGACGTCGGCTTCGATATCTCGACTCGTGACAGCCGCCGCCAGTTGTTCTCCTGCGTCAGTCCTATCGTCGAACATATCAACACCCCGACCGTTCGTCCCGAGCGGATTCAGGCGCGTTGTCTCGTGTATCGCACTCTCCAGCAGAGAGGGATCGGTTCGACCCCGAACGGCGGCACGGACCGCTATCGTTGGTCGTCATGGAAACACTACTTGCCATTCCACTCGCATTCACAAAATACGATCCCTCGGTAGTACGGTCTCCGATCCCCCGATCGAATAGTGCACGGTCCCCCGATCGAACGGTGTACGATTCCTCGGTACAACGATTCTCGACCCAAACTACTGTCACCGACTCGGTCAGCCGATCCAGTACGGATCGTTCCGGCCCGATTTTCGGGAATGTAATTGATTAGGCTTATTGGTTAGGCTTACCAGATAGATCATACGATGTCTTCGTGAGTTGCGTGTCTTCAGAGTTTGCTGAACTAATTCTCGGTCGACCGAACGGGTCGACAGTGGGCGTGCAGGAGCGCCGTTGCGGAGACGACGTACGTACACGCTCTAGAAAACGTATCGATGAACGGTTTAACCAACAAAACGGTACAGGGAGCTGCTTGTTGGTTAAGAGGAGGGGATCGATATTCGCTATTATTGGTTGAATATATCGACTCGAGACGGAACTGCTCTGGCCCGCGTCGTCGTTCGTTGCGGGATAACCGAACACGGCGGGATAACCGAACACGATGACTGGAAGACCGGGCAGGATAGATGACGAGAATTGGTTTCCGGTGGCTGGTGTCGCCTCCCGGATGGTGTCCAGGACGAGGAGATAGATTCGATCGAGAAGTACATTCGGTATCGAGTGGGTGCAATCGGAATCATATGGGAGACTAACGGAATCATGTGGGGACTGTCGGAATCACAGCCGAGAGCGATCAGATTAAACGTATCACTGTCACTTGCGAGATGATAAGAGACGAGAAGACTCGTTTCCCGTACTCCGCGCCGCACCACCACGACGGGCAGTGGACCTTCGACTAGCACATCAGTATCGGTCATCGCTTCGAGAGGGAGTTTCGACGGACACCCCTCTATCGAAGTGTTACAACGATCAATCTGTTCATCATTCGTTCCGCAATGAATGTGTGTAACCGAAATGTGGTCAGAAACAATACTGGCCGGACCGGAATACGTCCATCGGCTCCGAAAGAGGTGAGAAATTCGGAGAGCGGGCCTTCGAACTGTCACGGTGGTGCTGTTCAGATAAGGCTGAAGGAGTGAGGCGTGGCGTTTTCAAAGTGATTCATGCCCGAAAACGCACGCCTCAGTCCTAGTATCGGCCAGTTCGACTTGGATTTTGTGGAGCGAGAAGCAACACCGCGGCTGTTGATGAAGCTCAATATTCAGCTCCATCTTGCTGGACTCTCGCTTTCGAATACTGTTCGTGTTCTCGAGATATTCGGTGTTGAACGGGCTCGATCGACGATTCATAACTGGGTTCACAAGGCTGATCTACAGCCCGATTCCTGTCGAAGCCCGGATCACGTTGCAGTTGACGAGACGGTGATCCGACTCGACGATGAACAGTATTGGCTGTACGCCGCTGTCGATCCAGAGTCAAACGAATTACTCCATACAAAGCTTGAACCGACGAGAAATAAGGTAATAGCCAGTACATTCTTCACGGAATTACGCGAGAAACACGATGTCGACGACGCTGTGTTTCTCGTTGATGGCGATAAATCACTGAACTACGCCTGTCAACGGCATGGCCTCGATTTCAGATACGAACGACATGGAAATCGGAACAGTGTCGAACGTATCTTTCGGGAGATAAAACGTCGAACCTCTTCTTTCTCAAACTGCTTTAGTAACGCTCACGCAGAAACTGCTGATCAGTGGCTCAGGTCGTTCGCCTTCGCATGGAATCAGCTTATCTGAACACGATGGTCACGGTAGCTGAAAGGACCTTGAATAGCGCGATCGAATAGAGAGAACCGATGGTTCGACTCGAGTTCTCACGATGGCCAGTGCGACAGGCGACGAGAACCGAGAAGAGCGCCTCGATATCTGTATGGGTGTTCGTCGACCCGCCCCTCGACCGAGACACCCCTCTATCGAAGTGTTCCACTGCGTGAATTCCGCTTACCTCAAGCGCGCATACTAGCTGCTGATGGGGTGACACAGAGGATGGCCCACGCCGCAGCGTCAATCCAGATGAACGGATAGACGAGATACCGAATCGCGGTGATCCCTGTTCCTGCGAGGGTCGCGTACCCGACGAACGTCAGCACTTGTATGGCGAAGACGCCGAACCACCGGCGGTCGACACCTGTGCGCGGGTCGAACGCTGATGTCTCGAGGGAGTAGTTCGAATGCATCGATTCCTCAGTAATAAACAAACAGGACAATGAGGAACCAGATGGCATCGACGAAGTGCCAGTAGTACGACGCCGTCTTCACGAAGAGGTGCCGGTCGGCGTCGAAGTGACCGCGACCCCATGCGCGGGCGCCGACCAGCCCCAGTAAGACGAGTCCGAAAATGACGTGGATGCCGTGCGTTCCAGTGACGACGTAGAACGTCGATCCATACGCGCTGGCCCACGGCGTCAACCCCTCACTCAGCATGGTGCTGTACTCGTTGGCCTGTCCGAGAAGAAACGCGAGGCCGAGAATGATGGTCACAGCCAGCCCGTAGTTGAACTGCCGCCGGTTCCCATGCTCGAGCCCACGGCGGGCCCAGTACAGCGTGATCCCGCTGAGCAGAAGGATGACGGTGAGCCCCAGCGCGTACGGCAGATCCAGCGGCGGAAGCTCCTCGGGCGGCCACGGACCGTGGTCGGCCTCGAGGAAGAAGTAAGCGAGGAACAGTCCAGCGAACAGCAGCCCCTCGGTGACGATGAACAGCCATGTCGCAATCATCCCGGTCTCCATACCAAGGAGTTGGCGCTTCTGCTCGGGGATCACCCGGTCTTCATAGTCTTCGATCGTGTATTCGTACGTCCAGCCTCCAACCCCCCAGAGCGTGACCGGGGTACCCACAAGGATGACAAACAGCGGAGCCGGCAAGGCGAGCCCGAAGCCGAGAAGCGTAAGCCCCACGGTGACGACCAGGGGATACTTGCTCTCGTGAGGGAACCCTTCAGTTCCTTCGCTCACGGAAACCTCGTCGGGGACGTCGGAATACGGTTCGGTATCGTCACCCAGCATCGATACCTCTCCGTTCGGTCGCGATAGTGTTGACCGCGGTGGGGTGGCGACCGAGGCTATTCGCGCCCGCTGTCGCGTTGTCGCCTTCGTCTGCCGTCTTTTCGGTCGTTGCTGTTCCGTTCTGCGGTCCGGTCGTCGCGTTGCCGGCCTGCATGCCGGTGGTCGCGGTTCGATTCTCCGTTCCAGCTGTCGTATTCGCGGTGGTCGCGTTCATCTGTGACTGTTGGGTTGACTTGAACGGGTTGGTACCGCCCTGTTCGACGACCCACTGTCCGTACTCCTCGCGGGGCATCACGACCAGTGTCGGTGTCATTTGGGAGTGGCCAGCTCCGCAGAGCTCCGCGCAGTTGATTTGGTACCGTCCGGGCTCCTGGGCGACGAACCAGTAGTGGTTGACCTGTCCGGGCACGGCGTCTTTCTTGACGCCGAGTTCCTGAATCGCGAAGCTGTGGATGACGTCTTTCGACGTGATCTCGAGATGGATCGTCGTGTTTGCCGGCACGCGAATCTCTCGACGCATCGCGAACCCGAGGTGGTTCGGTTGGACAGGCTTAACCATCCACGTCCACTGGACGCCGACGACCTTGTAGGTGAGCGCCTCTTCGGTGTCGATCTGATTCCCCGCCGAGTCGGGCGGTGCGGGACCGCTGTCGACCGTCATGAGCGTGGTCGCGCCGACCGTCGCCGTTATCAAAAGAACGGCGATGATGACGGCGATCCACGCGATGAACGATCGTTGTGCCCAGTTGACCGACATCGCGTCCGGTGCTCTCTTGAACTCGTCCGAGTAGCGTATTGCGGCGTAGATGAACGCCAAGAGCGTCCCACCGCCAAGGACGATGACGAGCGTGTACATTGCCACTTCGATGTGCTCGATAAAGCGGATCGGAAGGTTTTCGCTCAGCGGCAGGGTGTGTATGATGCTCAGCCCGAACTCCCAGACGAGACCCGCCGGCCCGACGAGGAGGACGAGCGCCCAGAGGAGCGATTCCCCGTAGCCTCTAGAGTCCTCGTCACTCATCGAGTCTCACCTCCGTCTGATGATGTGCCATCGCTCGACTCGTCGACCGTTCCCCCGTCGGACGCGGTGTATTCATCATGGCTGGAATCACGCTCGTCGGACGCGTGCTCCTCGCCCCGTTTGGCCTGCGGGTTCGTGACGTTCGCGGGGGTCGGTGGCCAGTACGGGAACCCGTCCCACTCGGGCGAGGGCATGCCCTGTCCGACAACGAGATCGTCCCACGGATTTTCCACGCGGTCGCCGTTGAAGAGACTCCACAACAGGTTCGCAGCGAAAACGACCTGAGCGGCACCGATGATGAACGCGGCGGCAGTACCGAGTATCTGGAGGGTCTGTAGCGACGGCATGTACGTGTAGGATGCGTACCGTCGGATCATTCCGGTCTCGCCGAGCTTCCCCATGATGAAGAACAGACTCGTGGCAAACACGAATGTGAACGCGAAGTGGACCTTCCCCCAGAACTCACTATACATCCGACCGGTCATCCGTGGATACCAGTAGTACAACGCGGCGAACAGCGCAAGGATACTGGCGAACAGCGTAAAGTGGAAGTGGCCCACGATGAACCACGTGTCGTGGACGAGGATATTGTTTGGTACGATTCCGAGTAAGACGCCGTCAAGGCCGGAAATAATCAGCATCATTATGAATCCGAGCGAGAACAGCATCGGCGTCCGTAGCCTGACACGGCCTTTCCACATCGTCGCAGCCATCGAGAAGAGGATAACTGCGAAGCCGACGACGATACCCAGCGACGTAAACATGAAAGCGAAGCGGCTACTACCGGTACCGATAGTGAACATGTGATGGAGCCAGACGAGATTCGAGAGGAAGGTGATCCAAAGAATTCCGCCGAGCACTAAGTTCCGCCCCCAGAGGGGACGTCCAGAAAAGCGCGGTAAGATCATCAGCACGGCGGTGAACCCGGGAAGAATGACGAGATACACCTCAGGATGGCCGAACAGCCAAAACAGTTGAGCATACAACGTCGGTGATCCGCCGAGCATCGGGTTGAAGAAGGCCAGGTTGTACGTCATCTCGAGGTAGGCCAGTCCCATCGCGGCGGTGAGCCACGGGAAGCCGTAGACGGCGAGCAGCCCCGTGACGAGAATCCCCCAGGCGAACATGGGCATGTCGAGGAGACTGAGGTCTGGACGTCGCTCGTTGAGAATCGTCACGAGGAAGTTGATGAACGTTCCTGTCGATCCGATCGTCAACAAAATGATAGCCAGCGGCCAGGTTCGGGCACCGACAGTCGGGAGGGTAGTCGACATTGGTGCATACCCGAACCAGCCGCCATAGAACGGGAGGCCCGTGAGATTAAGCAGGTACGTAATGACGGGCCACCACAAGAGAAGGCCACCGCCCCAGACGATCCATGCGCCGAGCGCATTGAGTCGCGGGTAGGCCATCTCGTCGGCACCGAGCAATAACGGGAGCATGAAGTTGCCGAAGGCACCCCCAAGGACCTGTAAGACGAGGAATATCATCGTCAGTCCGTGGAGTGTCACGAGTGCGTTATATTCGTTCCAACTGAACAGAGTTGCCGGCACTGTAATCAGTTCAGCCCGGAATAACATCGCAGCGAATCCGGCGAGCAGGAAATAAAACAGGCCGGCCCACAGGTAGATGACGCCGATACGCTTATGATTGGTCGTGTAGGCCCACTTGCGCCAGCCTGACGGCTCGTGTTCGATCGCCAGCGGATTCCTAGCTTCGCTCACGACGATTCACCCCCGCTTCGGTGTTCGGATTGACCGTCGGTGTCGTACTGTTTTTTGACCATATTTCTGAGTCTGTCAATTTTCTTCATCATCTCCGACGAGAGTGTTTCCCGCTGTTTTACAGGTTCCGTCATCGCTGGACTCCAACCTGGGTCATCCGGTCCGGTGTCCCCGACGATGAGAATGCCGGCCATGCCGAAATTCTTGTGCGGCATGCAGTAGTAGACGTACACGCCCGGCGTCTCGAATGTGCGTCTGTAGGGGTCTTTTCTGGCCGCGAACGGCCCTGAGTTCCAACCCTGTACGTCTTCCGGGATCAACCTCAGATCGGTGCTCGTCCCGCCGAAGGCTGTCGACGAGTGTAGGACAGTTTCGTTGCCAGCGTGCGTCCACGTGACAGTGGCCCCTCGCTCTATGAAGGCGACCATCGGCCGGAACATATAGAGAATCTGTCCGTTACCAGCTTCACCGCCGTTGTCAGGCGCGTATAGATACACCGTCAAGTCCGACTGACGGTCGTTCGGCCCGCCGACAAGTTCGCTGGATGGCATGTCGCGGGCAACTGGTTGCGTACATCCCGCGATAGACGCTCCGGCGGCTACCCCTACGACTGTTTTGAGTAGTGTCCGTCTCGGTGTTGGAGACATGATAGACGTGTCACCGTATTACATGGACTTTTGCTGGAAACTGGATATCTAATCCAGGTGATTTAGGAGTAAAGAGAATAGGCTTGAAAAGGTAAGCAGACGACTCAGACTCAGCAGTAGTGCAGTTCTGCACACGATAGGATTAACCGACTGCGGACAGAGGTGTGCAGCAACACCATGATGCTTCGAGTGACTTGTCCCGAGCAAGCGTATCGATCGCCGTCGACGGACAGCGGACAACCCTCGCTCGGAGGTACTAGCCATGGGTGATGACGGTGGTGCCCACAGTTCTATGCCAATTGGCGGGCGAAACACTCTTTTCGCACTGGTTTTAGGACTCACGCTGCTTGTGAAACTAACCGTCGTTGGCGTCGGCGTGTTCACAGGGTATTATACGGTGGCCGTCCTCGCGCTCGCTCTCGCTGGGGGCGTCGTAATCTGGGGAGTTGTCATCTTTTATGCATGAGTTGTAGGTTCAAAGATGCCCGGCGAGCCGTTATCGGTGTCGGGAAACGCCTCAACAAGAAAATCAATTCAATCGTCCTGTGAGAGGATTTCGGTGGCTGTTTCCCGAGTCGACGGGGGATCCGGACGCGCTGTTGCTCGAGTTGAGGAGTCTCTTTCCGTTTGTGGGCTTCAGGTATCGGCCAAGTACTCTCGGTTTCCGATGAGGAGGATACCTTGGTCAAAGATCGACTCGACCAGTTCCGGTGACGTCGTCTAAATTGACAGTCTTGAACGACTCGCGGAGGTCAGCACTCAATCCGAAAAAGATATCATTGTAGGCTGGATCACTCGGATAGTGTCGAATTCGACTACGATATCGAGGTCACTTCACGAGTTGGCAGCTTAACTTGCGTAGGAATTACATTGTTGAGGGTATTTAGAACGGATCTCTCACCTACATTCCTATTCAGTTCCTCAAGATTGTTCCAAGACAGACCCAGGCATCTGATCCGATCTTGATTCAATCCATACGGATACGGATGACTCTGCTTCGCCATGGTGGTGCAGTATCCGAAGGTTGAAGGCGCACTCTCCCTACCCCTAATCAATTTGAGAGGTTGCGCTACTTTCGAGATACCGTGGTGAAGAGCCAAACCAGTTGGCGACGCCGACTGGCCCAACACATTCTCGTAGGTGAAGTCGCCGAACCTGTGCGAAACTCCTCTAAGGCCACCCATTGCGGAACACGTACATCGAATCGTGTCGCACCAGCAGAGAGATACGCACGGTGACGTGACAGGAGCACCCGCGTGTACTGCGTTTACTGTACTTCATCACCAGACAGAGCCTTTCATCATCGGCAAAAACACTCCATCGTTCAATAAAGAAATTTACAATCAGTGCGTTAGAATATATATTACGCTAATGGGGAGTGGGTAAACACGTTTAATACTTTGTGGAGTCTACTCCCGTGCGAACGAACAATGGGCTGCAAGGTTGACCGTCTCATGGACCGTTATGAACTCACCGTGCCAAGCGTCGAGTACGATTCTCTTGACGAGTATCTTGTGCAACGGTGGACTGGAGTAGACGGCCGCGAGTCCGAGGGATACAAGTCCCTCACGAAGTACTTTAACAAGCAAGTTCTCGATCGGGTGTACGAAGAAAACGGTCGTGATACGATGGCGGCACATCTAGACCGAGAATATGAACTCATTGTCGGTGGTGACGCTGTCGAGCGAGACGAACTGGCCGCGGATCTATCAACTGACGATCTGGATATTGACGAGATTACAGATGAGTTCATCTCCTGGAGCACGATGCGCCATCACCTGAAAGGTTGTCTTGAAGCGGAGAAAGAGATTTCGTCAGCCAAGACCGAATGGGAGCGGAATTCAGTTGATATGGCGAAAGACCGGACGGCTGAAAAGGCTCAATCAGCGCTCTCTTCCCTTACTTCTAAGGGCAAACTCCCAGAGGGGCAACGAGCGACCGTTGACGTACAGGTGAAACTAAGTTGCCCCGAGTGTTCTGTCCGCGTTCCGTTCGAAGACGCGGTCGAACGCGGATACGTATGCGAGGCGCACTTCGAAACGCAATCCAATGAGACCGTGACCGACCGCATTAGCAACCAGCTCTCGACTATCGCACTTCCATTCTCGCTTGTTGAAGCGATACCAACACTCGTTTTCGAAGATCTTTATCTTCTCGACGCTCTAACGGTGGTTGGATTCTAAATATGACATGGCATCTCTCACTCGAGAACATCGCTGGAATACGGAGCGGCGAAGCTCGAATTGAACCAGGCGTAAACGCCGTCCGGGCGAGTAATTGGCAGGGTAAATCGAGCTTTCTCTACGGGATCAAGACAGTATTTGGAACTGATACACCTCTTACTGAGGGTCAAGACCAAGGTCAAGTAGTACTCGATACAGACGAAAGCGAGTTCGCCGTCGATCTTCACCGAACGAACGGATCGGTAACGCAGTCAGGGAAGCCGTACTTGACGGACGACTATGAACGAGAGTGTGCGAGCCTTTTTTCATTCCTCGACGAGGATAACGAAATACGGGATGCAGTACGTACAAACACGGACCTAGAAGAACTACTGACGAGTCCGCTTGATTTCGAAAATATTGAGGAGCGGATCGCGAATCTTCGCGCCGAGCGTGACCAAGTAGAAAGCGAACTCGAGCGAGCGAAAACGGCAGCGGATCGCCTTCCTACGCTTCAAGAACGAGTCACCGGTCTCGAATCCGATCTCGAAGAACTGCACCGCAAACGAGCGTCGCTGGATGCCAACGATACGACGGCGGACGATGTTCCGAGAGAAGAGCTAAGCGATCTTCAAGCGGAGCGAAACAGGGTTTCGACAAAGGTCGAGCGACTCGAAAATACACTGGAACGTCTCAACGAGCGGCTCTCGAATCAGCAAGAGGAACTCAAGTCGCTGTCAGTTCCGGCTATCGGGGATGTCGAAGACGAACTTTCGGTAATACGCGACGACCTTCGGGACATCGAACGTGACAGGGAACTCCTCCAGTCCGTATTCGAGGCGAACAAGCGAATCATCGACGAAGGGCGAGTCGAACTTTTGACCGATATCTCCCACGAGATGACGGCGGATGCTATCTCGTGCTGGATATGTGGCCAGGAGACGACACGCGATTCAATCGAGTCACAACTCGATGCGCTTGATCAGACGATCTCAGGACTTCGGAAGCAAGCTCGAGCGTACAGAAGCGACGTCGAAGAACTCGAGGCGAAACGCGACGAGGCAAAACAGGCTCGACGCCGTCGGTCAGACCTCGAATCCGACATCGCAGACCTGGAAACCCGCGTGAGCGAGACCGAGGCGTCGCTCGAAGCTGCGGAGACGAAACGTGCCGATCTAGATGCACGCATCGAAACCCTCGGCGCAGCCGTCGACGAAACGAGAGATCAGATCACAGAGGTGGAGAGCGACATCAAGTACACCGAGGCGGAGCTCGCCGACGCTCGCGACGAACTCGAAACGACGAAACGACGTGCCGAACAGCGGAACATGCTCGCAGACGAATACGAGTCGATAACGGAAGAGATAACTGATCTTCGAAACCGGAAGCAAGTGGTAAAAGACCGCACCAGAGAGGCCTTCTCGGCGGCTTTGGAGGATCTCCTCAGTCGATTCGAGACCGGGTTCGAAACCGCCCGGCTCACCGCTAATTTCGATCTTGTCGTCGCACGAGAGGGTCGGGAAGCAGATTTGAACGCTCTCAGTGAGGGCGAGCGGGAACTTCTCGGTATTGTCGCAGCGCTCGCCGGGCACGAAGCATTTGAAGTCGGAGACACTGTTCCGGTAATGCTCCTCGACGGACTCGGCGGTCTCGCAAGTGACAACCTCGAAGTGTTAGTAGACTACCTCGCGGATCGAACGTCGTATCTCGTTCTCACCGCTTACCCGGAACACGCGAGCTTCGATGCCCATGAGCTATCTCCGTCCGACTGGCAGGTCGTCTCGCTCAGCTCTGACGTACAGGCCTCGTCCTGAAATTGTGACGTCAGCGAGATCTTTCGCTCCTAATTTGGGCTCGTCTGCCCTCGAAGTTAGCAGACGGATCATCGGTATCTGACCGCGAGTCTGCGAGTCGATCCCCCAACACAGTTTAGTAAGTGGCGACGAGATTATTACTTGATGAGCCGCTTTACTGATGAGCACCAAAAGGGCGTCAACGCCTTCACCAAGAGCCTCGAGCATAAGCAATTGTCCTGCAGTGGATGCGAGTTCGAGGCGTCCGTGCTCCACGACGAGTGGGACACCCACGTCGAGACGGATCCCAGGACGGGACACATTCAATACTGGCTGACCTGCCCGGACTGTGGATCCAAAGAAGTCGTCGACATCGACATTTAGGAAATGCCCCCACGTGGTTCCGAACGAAGGACTGGAATAGTCACCTACGAGAGCGTCTACAACATAGGGAGGTGACGAAACGATATGCATGCCTAGCATCACGGGTTCGAAGGTGAGTATCATATGAAATCATGTCACGTTCATCGAGGTATCGATGCAGAATTTCAACGGTTGGAATATGGCATCTATTGCCTGAGTATCCGGGCCTATCAGGCAATCATTCGGTGAGTGGGAGGACGATTCCGAATCCGAAGACAGAGATGAAGCCAAGCGAAAAACCGAGGATCATCGAATCGGAGAGAAGCGTTCTTTCCCACCCCGGGAACGGTCCCATCCTCGATGCAACCATTGCTCCAAGTGCGCCGAAGAGAAAGAGGGCGAGGCCGAGTAGGAAGCCACGTTTCGCGTACGTTGCATAGTCGAGACCCATATTGTGACCCATACGACAAGGCACGACGTGTGAGATAATATTCGTTACGACCCGTGTCACGAAACTACCATGGTTTCGCGAACGGGTTGCCGCCGATACCAACGTTCGTTTCTTGATAACCAACATGGCCGACGACGTCACTGAAGTCGAACGAGTGTACTCGTGACAATGACTGAGGGGTTGTTGTTAGATGACGCCGACCGCCCGCCACCGCAACTCATTAGACGAATCGGGATGCACTCCGATGAACAGAAGAGTTGATACCCATCGGTGAGAAACCGGATACAAGGCGATGCCAGCAGAGCAATTAGGAATGCTTCTCGAGAGCGATGTGACCAGAGAGGCTCTTAGCGTTATATTTGAGCGGACGGATGAGGGAAACGAGGAGATTCGATGGGAAGACGTTAGCGATACAGTATCAAGTAGTCAGTGGGGTAGATTGCTTAGTCAGGACATTCTCGTCAGCGGGAGCAGCGGATTCGTCCTCGCGAACTCCGAAAGGGTTCGCCGCGCGCTCGAGGAGGATGAAACGGAGATAACCGCCAGTAGGAAGTTCGATGAGCTCGATCCCGAGTCGTGGAAGTGGTACGACAAAGTCGCCGGGTTGGTTACGCTTATTCTTTTTATGGGATACTGGAACTCGGAGATTCGGAATATCGTCGCGTCCCTCGATAACGTCTTTCTGGGCCCCCTTACGGATATCGTGCCTTTTTACGCTGTCGTGATTTTGCTGGCGGTCGTAACGGGTCTCTATTCGACCGTGTTACAGTCGTGGCTCATGGACCACGAGAAGATGGAGGCGTATCGAGAGCGGATGAGTGACTTGAGCGAGCGGCGCACAGCTGCCAAAGAGCGGGGTGACGACGAGGAACTTAAACGAATTCGGGAAGAGCAGATGGAGGCCGCGGGGGACAACCTGGGAATGTTCAAACTTCAGTTCCGGCCCATGGTCTGGACGATGCTCCTGACGATTCCGGTCTTCCTCTGGCTGCGCTGGAAGATTCGGGGAGGACACCTCACCGGGGGAGAAATGGGTATGGTTTTTCCCATTGCGGGCCCTGTCAGGTGGCAAGAAGCCGTATTCGGTTTTGTGCCGGCCTGGATCTTTTGGTACTTCCTGTGCTCGATGGCGTCCCGCCAGATGATCAGAAAATTATTCGCTGATCGACTTCCGGCCCCGGCGTAACAATGCCTAATGGGTTGTTATCTCGGCTTTGGTGCTTTTAGCACGATTATTTAGGGAATTGATGGAGCGAGTCAGGTGTATATCACGGGTGATCGATTCGCGTTGCCCGAACGATCGTTGTGTCGTTGTCCTTCATCGTCGTCTTCGGGGCGATGAGCGTCCTCGCGTTCACTCGTCGCAACGCTGATCAGATCAACGCGACGCTGCCTGTCGCCGGTGCCACTGGTTCAATCGGTTTCTTCTTCCTGATGTTATATCACCTCTATGTCGAACAACGAGGGACATTTTTTGCGGTCATATTGATCGCTGCCGCTATCTTCCTCGTCGAACTCCTCTACTTCGAACGACGTCTTATCGAAGAAGAAATTCCGTACATCACGCCCGGTGTCGAGAAATCTGCGGACTGAAAGAACTGCGCTTGAGCAGGAACCGGCAGTTCTCGATCGACTCTGTAATATCCGACGATTGGGTTAGGCCGTGACAGCAGTTAGCCGGTTGAACGGGGCAGTACTGCTCCGGCCGGAAAGGGCTGTGGCATCTGGGACTCAGTTCCGCTGGTTTCGAAACCAGCGCGTTACCCGTGATTTGATCCCGACGTATCGCTTTGCCATGATTACCGCCCCATTCGCGCGTCGTCCGGTCTCTTCGGGAACGGATCCGAACACGAGTTGTTGTAACAGTCCTTCTCGAGACGACCCGACGATCGTTACGTCGTGGTTTTCGGCTCGCTCCACGATCGTATTCGAGACGTCGTCACCCTCAACGGTCTCGGTTGTGACAGCAACATCCTCAAATACGGCTGCGGTTCGATCGAGGGTCCGCTCGGCGACGTCTGCATCGGCCTCACCGGGCGCAGTGACGTAAATCACCTCGACGGACGCGTCCGTCGCACGGGCGATCGCCCGTGCAACTTCGGCGGCGAACTGGGCGTGGGGGCCGCCTGCAGTCGGGACGAGGATCGAGCCAATGTCACCTGCGGGGCTCATCCGCTTTACGAGCACGTCACACCGTGCCTGGGTAACAACCTGGTCGACATTGCTCCCGAGGACGTAGTCGGTTCGATGACTCCGACCACGCCATCCCATTAACACCAGATCGATCTCCCCCTGCGAAACCGTATTTAGGATCGCTGCCCCCACGTCGTGACCGATTCGGACCGTGCCGCTCACGGGAATATCGTGTTCGCTTTCGGATGCGTACGCCATCGCACGTTCGATGACGTCACGTTGGGGTGTATCGAATTCCCGTCCTTCGGACAGAGGTGTCTGTGGGGGGACTTCCACGACGCTCACCACTTCGATCTCTGCGTTCCGTTCTACGGCAAGGTCGAACGCGGTTCGCATCAATTGATCGACGCTGTCGGGATTCGAGATCGGTACGAGAATCTGCTGATCCCGCGCACGACGCTGCGGTGCTGGTGCCTGCTCCGTGGCCACAGTCGGCGTCTCCTCCTCGAGTTTCTCGATTTCTTTCCGCTCTGAATAGCCGTAGTACACGACGATACCCAGCGCCATCCAAATTACGGTGGTGATGAGCGCGATGAACCCATGGGAGTCTGGACCAAGACCAAGTTCCAAACCGAGCGCTGAGAGGAGAAACGGCGTAAGCAGGAACTGAAGGACGATACCGATTAGCGGCGGCCACGGCATGTAGGGAACCTCGAACGTGCGCGGAAGGTCTGGGTGGGTCTTGCGCATCTTGATGACCGTCCAGTTGACTTGGATGAAAAGGAGGATGAACATGATGTCTGCCGACGCGGCGACTGCCTGTATGGGCAGTGCGATGGCCATCAGGACGATGAGTATTGTCGAGAGGAAAATAGCCAAATGTGGCGTCCGCTTCTCGGGATGAATACTGTCGAATACCGCTGGGAGAGCCCTATCTCGCCCCATCGCGAATGAGACACGAGAGGATGAGTAGACTGTCGCGTTCAACGCGCTCATCGTCGCTGTCAGTCCGGCGATGAGCAACAGCGGGACACCGTATGGGACGAATTGTCCGGCGGCTTCTATGATACCGAGTTCACCAAGATTTCCGAGCAGACGCCACGTCGGAGCGTCACTGGCGATGTCCGCACGCGCTGCGAGGTCAGGTCCGACGCTGATGCCGCCGAGTGCGGCAAACGAGACGAGAATGTAAATCGGTACGACGATCAACAGGGAGTAGAAGACGGCTTTCGGAACGTTCTCTCCGGGGTTGACAACTTCCTCGCCGGATTGAACGATGATCTCGTATCCTTCGAACGCGATATAGGTGAATCCCATCGCACCGATGACGCCGATAACGCCATTTGGTGCGAATTCAGGGTGGGCGACGAACTTCGCCGGCCAGTTCGGCGTATTGATCGTCGCGAGGATACCGAACCCAACGAAGACGGTCAGAATGATTACCTTGATGCCCGTCACGACGACGCCCGCTTTGCCGGTCTCCTCGGCACCGCGGTAGTTGATATAGGCGAACAGACTCACCACGACGACGGCGAGTAGCTTCTCAAGCAGGAGTCGATCGAAGACTCCAAACAGGACGAACCCCTCCGAAAGGAGGCCCGAATAGACGACGAATTCGGTTACGAAGACGCCAAACGTGACAGCGTACAGTGAACAGGCGACGGCGTGGGCAAACCAGCTCATCCAGCCAGCGAAGAACCCGTTCGGGTCGACGAGCGCTTCCTTTACCCAAAGGTACCCCCCACCGGCTTCGGGAAAGGCGGCCCCCAGCTCCGCGTACGAGACTGCCGTAAATATGGCCACGAAGCCGTTCAGAAGAAACGCCAGCGTAAGTGCCGGTCCGGCCAGGCCGGCAGCGAAGCCCGTCAGGGCGAATACGCCGGCACCGATCATCGCCCCGACACCGATGAATGTGATGTCGAAGAGGCTCATGTCGCGCGATAGCTCCGTCTCGACGTCGCTGTCGGACTCAGGCGCTACTGGCGGCTCTGAGTCCGCTGTACCGTCCGTCATTGCCTAGGGCTTGAGGAAAGAGCCCAACTAATGTTTCGGTTACTATCGGGTGTTTCAGGGCGGCAGTATACCCCCACATTTTCTTCCCGTTGTACCCGATACATCCGCTCATGCTCGAGTCACTGCGAGGTCGATACTACTCGATCCGTCGCCGCGCGCGACGGCTTAAACGACGGGAATTGAAATCGCTACGTCGATGGTTCGAGGATACCGAAAACCTCCTCCACCTCTCCGCGCTCATCGTCATCCCACTTCTTATCGGATCGATCACCTGGCTCTCGAACGCTTCCCCGATCATCTCGTTTTTTGTCTATCCCCCGCTCGCATCTGGTACGTACACGCTTTTTGCAGATCCTGACGGAAGATACTCCACACCACGGAAGTTCGTTGGTGGAATGACGACAGGCGCGCTCTGCGGGTGGTTCGCTCTCGAACTGACGGCTCGTTTCCTATACGTTGTTCCGCCGGAGCAGTTTCGGGTGCACGCCGGTGCGGCAGCGCTGGGGATCTTACTCACCGGTCTTTCGACCTGGATGCTAGAATTCGAGGAGCCGACGGCTTTTTCGACGGCACTGCTGATTTTAGTAACCGGATCGGAGAAGCTCACGTACGTGGTGGGTATCGTCGTCTCAAGTATCCTCGTCGCGAGCATCTTCGTTGTCTGGCGACGGCACTTCTACTGTGAGCGTTCGCGGTACCTGTTTCAGTCAACGAGCGGTGACGACAAGGTACTCGTTCCAGTTCGCGGTGATGGCACCGTATCACTGGCGTTGTTCGCCGCACGACTCGCCGCGGCTCACGAAATGGGAAAGGTCGTTCTCATGCAGACGGTTAGTGAGGATGCGATTCAGGAGACAGCGGACCGAATAGGATCTACGGCGTCCCCGACCGAGAGTGACGGTTCTGAGGGGCAAACTCACGATAGTACCAGTAAAGCGGAAGAACAGATCACAGACCGAGCACTCCAGCGCTTCGACCGTCTTTCGGAGCGGATCACGAGCGAGGTGGATGTTCCCTGTGAATACGTCGTCGCAGTCGATACGGGCTCGACAGGAAAGACGATTTTACAGACGGCCGGGACAGAGAACTGCGACTTGATCTGTGCACCCTACGAAACGGACGAGGCCGCGCCTGCTCAGTTCGTCCGGACGCTGATCTCGGGGACCATCGACACCGTCGTGTTTCGCCCTTCAAACGGCCGTACCGAATGGCACCGTCTCCTCGTGATGGTGCGTTCGTCCGGCCAGTTGGCCAACACGATGTTGGAATTCGCAAAGCGTCTCGTTTCGGACGGCGGAACCATTAGTGCCTCTTCGTGTATCTCGAACCATGGGGAGCGACGGGCTACAGAGATACTTCTCGAGAACGTCGTCGAATCCCTTTCAGTCCCGGTCGAGACGCGGATCGGACACGGATCCGTCGAGGAGTTCCTCACGCGCAACGCCTCTCACTACGACGTCGCCATCGTTGGCGCGAGTACCGATCGAAGTGCTCCATCCCGTTTCATCTCGTCGCCGACGTACGAGCGTATCTACGAATTGGAGTGCGATTTAGCCATCGTTCATCGCGGATAGTCTGTGTCGACGAGTGACGCCGTGTCACCATACGTTTGAATACAACGATAGACGAGGGGTGATAACGCGGTGCTTTTTATCGAATCACTTTGGCCTGTCGGCCTCAGTTCTATCGATTTACTTGCACGGCAGACTCCGCTATCGCTATCATAGGGGAGTGAGTTTACTCGATTCTGTCTACCCACCCATTGTGAACATTTATCATGCCCTCGGACGTATGCCATAATATGACAAGCGAAACCGTACTGTACAGTTCGCTACTCCTTAGCATGGTTCTCGGCGCGGTGATTGTCGTATTTGGAATATTCTACCAGAACGGTATCGGATCAGTGGCGGCTCTGGGTAGTGTATTTATACTGGTGTGTGTCGGCGGATTAGCGTATCTCGCAGCCGAAACCGAAGTTCCGACCAAGACTGCATCCCCACGCACTGGATCGTCAAGCAAAGAATCGGAACAAGTGAACGGAGAAAAAAGCACCTGAGATTTCTATAAGTTATTTGGTTAAACTATGTTAGCAAACGTCAGGAACGTCTGTGAGGACTCTGTGGCATCAACCGACGCCGTAAATTGTCCGTGATAGGGGCGAAATCGTTATGCTTTCGCGTTGAGGCGGCAACAACTATCAAATCAAATTTCGCTACGTTTAGCATCGTATCGGCCGATCAGTTCCGTCACAAAGTGAATCAACTTCCGGCGGCGAAATCAGAGAATGAATACGAACAGTACTACTAAAATGATATCCGTGTTTGAATCAATCGATGGCTGAAAATACCGGCAACAGTAGCTGTAGGGCTTCCAGTCTCCGTTCGCTATTCTCGAATTTCAAAAGCCGATCCACCTCAAATAGAAAGACGAATATCGAACTGACTGTCACCGATACTATACAGTCCGTAGAAAAAGAACAGTGGAATGCGATCGTCCGCCGTTCAAGCCGTGGCAGTGTATTCCATCGGTACGAGTGGCTCAGTGCGATCGAGACTGGCCTGGACTATACGCCGAAGCACTTGGTCATCGTCAAAGACGGGAATGTGATCGGTGTGATGCCGAATTTTGTCGTGGGAATCGAAAAGACACCACTCAACCGTCTCTCGTCACTCTACCCTGGTTTCGGCGGGCCATTACTTCCGACGGACACGAAAGAGTCCCTCGATCGCGTACTAAGGGCCATTCCGGACCTGTGTCAGGGACGGACAATCGTCCACCAGATCCGCGGGCTCGACATGAGTTACCTGCGGTACAACGACACTTTCCAGTCACTTGGCTATAAGCCACATCGACGGGAATGTCGATTCCTCCTGGATCTCACGAAAGGATACGACGAAATCCTCGCAGATATGAGCCGGACTCGGCGGCGAGGAATCGAACGTGGTAAGGATGCCGACTACGAAATAATCGAAGAGGAGATCACGCCAAAAAAACTGCAGCGGTTTCACCGGACCTACCAGCGCGTCATGAGTCGCGTCGGTGGGGTGACCTACCCCGTTTCGTTCTTCGAACAATTGCAAGCGATGGACGAACAGTTGCTTCTAGTAACGATCCGGATCGACTCCGAGTACGCTGGGGGGATGCTCGAATTGCTCGACGAAGAGCAAAATTCGATACACGGCTTTTTTGCAGCAGTTCCCAAGGAATATTTCGACGATCACGCATCTGAACTTCTTTATGACCGCGTATTTCGTTGGGGAATTAAGAACGGCTACGAGACGTATGATTTCGGAAGCACGAACACGAACTTCGAGGACGGCGTCTTCCGCTTCAAGGAAGCCTTCGGCGGTCGAACTGAACCGGTCCTCGTCTGGGAGCGAGGATGTAGCCCTCTCTGGCCACTGGTGAAAGCTGGTCGGAGGCTGTACTGGCCGTATTACACGTCATCACGCGATGATTGAGGTATCTGATGGAGAATCATAGCCTTAGCCACTTTGGTTCTTCTCTGGACATTCAAATCTCCCAGAATCAGTCGTTGGCTGCTTGAGAAGCGGTAATTATCGTACGGTGATTTCTTCGTTCAAAAGGCGCTCCCAGTCATGTTGAACATACAGTGGCTAAATTCGATTATATACAACTTTTTAATTTCGAGCTATACTGCGCACACTGGACCCAAGTGCGGTTAATCGTAGGCGCTTCGAAACACGTACTGATCGTCGTTCGCCACGACCACGTCCTGGTGCTTACACACCCCCAACTGCAGTATGCAAGCCTCAATTTTATTCAAGCGGATTTCGATACGTAGCTTCGATGTACGAACGTATTCTCATCCCGACCGACGGAAGCGAAAACGTGGATCATGCAGTCGAAAACGGGATCGCCATCGCGGAACGATTCGGAGCTACAGTTTACGCGTTTGCGGTTGTCCCGTATGTCGTCACTCGTGATCACATCCGATACGACCCAGAAGCCGTAGCAGAACGGGGGGTCGAAGATATTGAAGAACGATGCGATGAAAAAGGAATCGACGTCGTCACGGAGGTCCGAAAAGGGGAACCCTTCGAGGAGATTTTGTCTTACAGCGACGAAAACGATATCGGCGTCATCGTGATGGGCACTCATGGAAGAACCGGGCTAGACCACGTCCTCATCGGAAGTACTGCCGAACGGGTCGTCAGGCACGCACCGATACCTGTCTTGACGGTTCGATCGAAGGATTAGTCGAACGTAATAGCTACTATACCGTGTTGCATATCTAACCCACTACTACCCACCGCGGAAACGGTCAAATCTTCCCCATCTCGGTCCCGATTTCGCACATTATCAAAGCGGTCATTCACGTTGTAGAGTTCATGACTCGAGTGTTTCAGAATTTGTCGATGACTAACTCGTGTTGATACCGCACTCTGGAATTCCTCGTGTTGATAGGTTTGTAATCGCTTGCTGAAAGGGTTTTTGACCTGGACGTTGTGCATCGTCGGTGAATGGTGCGGAACCCGGCGGACTCGCCTTCCATCCGTCACGCCCGTGGGCTTTCCGAAACGGAAGTAGCTGAAAGAAGACGGCGCGACGGCCCAAACGTCCTCCCGGCACAGCGGCCGCCACCGGCCTGGCGTCTGTTCGTCGAACAGTTCATTCACTTCTTCGCGATTTTGCTCTGGGTGGCGAGTGCGCTCGCTCTCGTCACAGGAATGGTCGAACTCGGGATCGCCATCGTCCTGGTCGTCCTCATAAACGGTCTGTTCGCGTTCGCACAAGAGTATCGCGCCGAACGTGCGGCCGAACGGCTTCGAGACTTACTCCCGGAACGAGCTAGAGTCCGACGTGACGGAGTTACACGCGAGATTGACGCGACGGAACTCGTCGTAGATGATCTCGTTTTGCTCGGTGCAGGAGATCGGGTTTCAGCTGATCTCGAGATCGTCGAGTCACACTCCCTGCGACTCGACGTCTCGTTGCTCACCGGCGAGAGTGCGCCGGAATCTGTCGAGGTAGGTGAGGTGGCGTATGCGGGAACATTCATCGTCGAAGGCGAGGCGCTGGGAATCGTTCAAGCGACGGGGTCTGATACGAGGCTCGGCGAAATTGCAGCGTTGACACGAGCGAGAAACCGTCCAAAGACCCCACTTCACCTCGAGATCGATCGCCTCGTCAGGATAATTGCGGTGATCGCCGTTGCGGTCGGCGGCATATTCTTCGCCGTGAGTGTGGCACTCGGGACTGATCCGAGCGTCGGTATTCTCTTCGCAATCGGAGTTACAGTCGCACTCGTCCCTGAAGGGTTACTCCCATCCGTGACGATGTCACTCGCGGTCGGCGCGAAGCGTCTCGCGGACCAGAACGCACTTGTTCGACGACTCGAGTCCGTCGAAACGCTCGGTTCGACGACGTTCATCTGCACGGACAAGACGGGAACGCTCACGCAAAACCGGATGGCAGTGGTCGAAGCGTGGACGCCACAGGGACGTGCTCAGATCGACGGCAACGGCTACGAACCGACGGGAGAAGTGAATGCCGACGCTGGGGCGTTACCGGCGCTCCAAAATCTAGGAACCATCGTGGAACGATGTTCGACCGCGGATATCGAGCATCGTGACGGGGAGTGGGTGGCACACGGTGAACCGATGGAGGCCGCACTCGTCGCGTTTGCACGCCGTCTCGGCGCAGACGTTCGAGAACAGAGTCGTGCGGATCCGGAGGTGCGACGATTTCCGTTCGATCCGCACCGACGACGGACGTCCGTACTCACCCGCGATCGACTTGTCGTTATGGGCGCGCCGGAGGCGGTCCTCTCGAGAGCGTCTCACGGTGATAGAGAGGTGAGACGGGCGGTCAAGGAAATGGCAGAACGTGGACTGCGCGTCCTCGCGGCTGCGACACGGCCCGCCGACGAGGTGGACGCCGACGACACGCTCGAGTCGATCGAATCGAACCTCGAGGTAGTAGGTATCGTCGGTCTCGAGGATCCACCGCGACCGGGGACGGCCGCTACCATCGCCGCGAGCAAATCCGCCTCTGTTCGGACGGCGATGGTAACAGGTGATCATCCATCCACGGCCCGTGCGATCGCAAACGAAATCGGATTTATCGGCGACGAGGGCATCGTCGTGGATGGAAATGATCTTCCCGACGACGACAAAATGCTCGGTGCTCTCTTGGATCGCGATGGCGTCGTGGTAAGTCGTGTGAGTCCCGAGGACAAGCTTCGAATCGCCCGTGCGTTGCAAGACCGAGGCCACGTCGTCGCGATGACTGGTGACGGGGTCAACGACGGTCCAGCACTTCAGGAAGCCGACGTCGGCATTGCGATGGGACGTTCGGGAACGGACGTGGCACGCGAAGCAGCAGACCTGGTCTTGCTCGACGACGAGTTCGGGACGATCGTTAATGCGATCAAACAGGGCAGGGCGACATTTTACAATATCAAGCGATTCCTCACCTACCATCTGACCGACAACGTCGCGCAACTCACACCGTTCGTGGTGTGGGCGCTCTCAGCGGGCCGGTTTCCGCTCGCACTCGGCATCCTCCAGATACTCGCTCTCGACATCGGTACCGATCTCCTTCCGGCCCTCGCACTGGGCTCTGAACCGCCCTCCAAGGACGTTCTCGAGCGCCCCCTCGAGACCGAACACCTCCTCAATGAGACGGTCCTCGGGCGTGCTTTCGGGGTACTCGGGCCGACCGAAGCGATCGTGGAGATGACGGCGTTCGTCGTTGCGCTACTGGCGTTCGGCTGGGTCCCGGGCGGCGACTTCCCCGTCGGATCCGAACTACTGGCAGCGTCCGGTGCGGCGTTTACGGCCGTTGTCGTCGGCCAGATTGCAAACGCCTTCGCCTGCCGGAGTACGACTCGATGGCCGGGGGATCTGGGCTGGGCATCCAACAGACTTCTGGTCGGCGCCGTGACCGTCGAGCTGTTCGCGTTGCTCGCGTTCCTCTTCGTCGGGCCAATCGCGAAGGTCCTCGGTCAGGCCCCACCGCCACCGGAAGGTGGATTCATTGCACTCCTTGCGGCTCCGGCAATCCTGCTGTCTGATGCGATTTACAAACGGTTTCGGGCGAGGTGAGGACGTGCCCTTGCTGCCGAGTACGATTCCGATCCCTTTGAACAAAGGCACCGCCTATCATATAGGTATCTCAATCCGCAGCTACCACTTGAGTCCGGGGCGAACGCTATCTGAACATCAGAGGGTCACACGACAGTCAGTTTCTGCTGCTTCGTATTTCGATTCGATGGCGGTGAAATCGTAAAACCATCTTCACCGTCCGGTTCTGATCCTGTTCCGTTCAATTACTGGGCGTTGGCGGTAGGATCGATCACCGACAGTTTCTGGTCCCCGGCATCGTCGGAATGACGATGCTCTTCGCCACGTCCTTCTGGCATTTCGGTGCTGTTCGATCGACAGTTCGGATTACTGGAAGAGTTTCTCGTGACACCCGTCGACCGTGTGTCGGTCGCGATAGGGCGTGTCACAGGGAGTACGACGACTGCAGTCATTCGGGGCGTACTCCTGCTGGGAATCTCAATGGTGATCGGATTCCGTCTAGTCTCTTGGCTTGGCCTCGTGCCAACGTTTGTCTTCATGACCCTAATCGGTGCAACCTTCATCGGCGTCGGTTTGATCTCCGCCTCTCGTATCAACGATTTCCACGCGTTCAACCTGATCTTCAATTTCGTCCTCTTTCCGCTCCTCTTCCGTGTATTGTATCCGGTGACGAGCTTTCTGTCTATGCTTCGGTACGTGACGTATTCAACCCGCTCACGTACAGCATCGACGGACTGCGCGGCGTACTGGAGGGAACATCCAGATTCTCGCCAGTCCTCGATTTCGTGGTAATACTCGGATTCGCCATCGTTTTCGCCGTTCTGGGGGCGTACTCGTTCGACGGGGGTGACGTGGTCTAGTCGGCAGACGAGAATCGAAGAATCACTACATCTGAGGATTCAGCGGCAGGATCCCTGAAGAGCGCAAGTGGGACAGCGTCTGTCTGATCGGGTCGCCGGTTGCGTATCACAAACCGAAACGGCGATTAGAGTCGACGCCGTTCCGAGTAGGCTAACTCCAAAATAACGAGTGCGAGAAAGATTCCGACGACGTAGTAGAGCATCGTCGGCTGTGTTCGGAGGTAGTGCCAGAGGATCAACGGGAGGAACGCGACGGTGCCCACGAGCCCGATACCCGGAATCAACGGGGACCGATCGACGTCGGAGTCTCGAAAGCAGATGTAGTTGACGGTGCCGAAGACCAGAGCAAACGCAATAGACGCGAACGACGTGATTTCCTCGAGTGTTCCGAGCGCCGTGAAGACGGCTGTGAGGCCGGCGATGATCACCAAACTCCACGTGGGCACTCCATTCTTGTTCTGAAACGAGAACAGCCGTGGCAGCGCGCCCTCTCTCGCCACCTTGTGAGCAAGTCGTGCCGTGCCAAACAGCGTCGCGTTGATTGCCGACGTGGTCGAAAACAGTGCAGCGATAGCGACGAGAACGAACGCTGCCCGTTGGATCAACGGATCGGCAAAAAGCATGCTCGCCGCAACAGCGAGGACGGTCTCCTTGGACTGGAGTATCTGCTTGGGGGATAATACGGTCGTCGTCACGAACGCGACGAGGACGTAGATCACCGTCGAGATGGCGATCGAGAGGTAGATCCCCACCTCCATGGTGTCGATGCCATCTTCAATGTCGGTGTATTCGTAGGAGAGTAACTGAAACCCCTCGAACGAGACGAAGATGGCCCCGATGCCCACGATCGGTGCAAGCAAACCCTTGGAGAAGATGCCACCGACGAACGGCTGGGCGCGGTGGTCGACAAAGATAGTCCAGATGCCGACAAGTCCGAACGCAAAGAGGATAGCTACCTTAACATATACGAGGATGTCCTGGGACTCGCCGGTCTCACGCACGCCCATGAGATTGATTCCGGTGAACACGACGAGGATACCGATCGATAGGGCTCCTCGCAACCACGTGTCGGATGTACCCACGAGAAGATTCGCCGCGAACGATCCGAACGCGAAGGCGTACATCGCCATGGTTCCAACGTAGCCCACGATCAACGTCCAACCGACCAGCCCTGCGACGTTCTCGTTGCTAGTATAGTGTTCGACGAACGTGAATGAACCACCTTCTTCGTCGAGGTGAGCCGTGAGCCGTGCATACGAGTATCCGGACGCCATTGCGACTCCTCCGGCAATCAGATACGCAAGGAACGCGGCATTTCCGGCGATTTCGGCAGCGACTCCGAGTACCGCGAAGATGCCACCACCGATGAGCCCCCCGACCCCCATGGCGACGACTTCTCGGAGACCAAGTTGTTCCGACATAGTAGATGTGAGATTTCGATTACAGCATAGAAACATCTGTTCGCTCGAGATGTAAATGCTCTGGAAGGCGCAGAATCACGAGGAATCGGGTGGCCAAAACGGCGACCGCCCCTCACCACGTGTTCAGGCCGCTACTCCGAGCAATGGAGACAACAGAGTATCCCGACGAACATATCCAGAACGGTCATGTCAATTGTTGAATTGATGGAGCGATACGGCGATTACGTCAGGGAGAGTCTAAACCGTCAAAGCAAACGCCGGCAGCGAAGGGCATTTCTCTTTCTGGAAGGAGCTGACAGGAGAGAGATACGTTAGGCAATGGTAGCAGATCTCACGGCAATCGCGACTACGAAACTCGACACCCGAGCGTTCGGACTGGCGTGTGGCCCCCTCTGGCCGGGGCCAGTCGTGTTACTGGGCATCACAGACCGGTTCGGCTGGGGAAGACGGTGACAACGGTTGCTTGCCAACGTTTACTAGGACCACGATGAACCACGTCGGGATTAATCGTTGGCACCGTGGGGGCCTTCGTCGACGAACTGTCCAGTGGGTACGCCTTCTCCTGGGTCAACAATCGGCTTCGACAGCGATCGGAGATGGGTGCAATGATGATATGGGTCTGGCGGGCGTTGCTGCGTGTGTCAACGAGCAACTCTCAGTCAGGATACGCTGCTTTCGACAGCACGTTCTTCAACCGAGACTACGCCTCTGCACACGATCTCGGCCAGGCGATTCGAATGTGTCCTCGACGTGCAATGTCATTCGCAGTGGCGCCATGATACAAAAGCTGGCCCGCAGGTTGGCCGCGTTCCGGCGGACGACCTGCATACCATCGCTGCTGACAACGGCTTCCAAAACTGGCACTCCGAATACGAGTTCTATTCGCTTGGCGTTGAGCCGTTGATTCACTACCGTGGGTCGTCTGCGAACGCCGTTAGCAACAATGCACTCATTCGAGAATGAAACTAAATCCAACGCTGGGCGGCTGCCGCTAGGTCTTCAAGCGGGCCGACCTCACACTCGAGCAGCGTCGAAACACTCTCGACTCAAGGTGTGTCGTTTGCGGTCGACCAGTCGGTGACCGATAAAAAGTCGTAGTTTGCGAAAGGAGGTGGTCCTTAGCTGATTTCAGACAAGGTGACAGGTCGATCATGATAAGACAGCATGTATCGATCGTGAGCAGAGGGATTTACGATTGTCCGATCGGTGCGATCTCCTCGCCTGCCTTCGAAAGTTCTTCACTCGCACTCGCTACCGTCGATACTTTTTCGCTAATCTGGACGACGTCGACGTCTGTGTCCTGCTGAATCAACCCCTTGCCGGCCAATTTAGGAAGCCGGACATGTTGGAGATCCCTCTGGACGTCGCGGGTGTTTACTCCTTCAATTGATGCGATACGAGCAGCGACTGATTCAACACCGAGAGGGCACTCCGCGTGCCGTAATATCCAAAGAACGTACCACGACCGAGTATCCTGTACAAGTTCAGCAAGCGTCTGCGCGTCGGTAGAGAACGGTGCAGCATCCATCGAAGGAACAGGAGAATTATCCCTGATATCGAGCGCGTAGTCCATATGCTGCCGTTCGTTTGAGATTGAAGAGTATAATGAAAGGAACCCACCACCGAGTCCACCGAGGATCAGGAGTAGTTCAGGATCGATGACGGATTCGCCCCCAATATGTTCCGCGCGGATGTACCCGAGGAGCAGCACAGCTGCGAGGACAGATCCCGTTATACACAGTTTTGCGATATTCCACTTCTCTTTTGATGGGATGTGATGTGCGGCGAGCCAATAGCCGCCATAGATAATTGCCGCCGCCGGCATGCTAACGAGTGCGAGTTCAAGTATTCCTACTGCCATCGATGCCGGGTGAGTTGCAATATACGTGAGTCCTCCGGCACCTAATAAGAGACCAACGATAGCTATCAACCCCGATGCCGAATCAAATGAAACCGAGGATACGACTGGCATGTTATTAGAACTCATGCAAATAGGCGAGTGATTGTTATCTATAAACTTTTCGCAGATGTGCAACAGAGAATCGCTCTTGTTAAGCACATTGTTGGTGATTCAAAGAACTGCTCGAACGATTTGTTTGAGAACTTCTCGACCTGGTTTGGAGAAGATTTGTCGACGGAGCGGGAACGATCTGAGATACGTGGTCAGTTTGTCCCTTGAAACACCTCGATGTGGCGAGAGCTACCGTCGTGCCAGCGACGGGTGGCTCTCCCAGGTGTTCACATGCGCGTCTCCATCAACGTACTCGCCATCTTTGTGAATCACTGCTTCTCGCTGGAAATTTTCATCAGTTTCAAGCGGCTCATAGACACGAAATCCATCCGTATAGACGGTGAGCGACTCCTCCTCGTGATCGGGGGGAAGAGTCGCACAGTCGATTCATCAGCAGATTTCGCCGGGACGACGTATCACTGATCACTCCCACGACCGACGAGCTTGAATACTGGCGGTTTGTCCTCGGTGTACGTTCCTCGTCCACGCTTCGAAAAGCCACGCGAGCGCGACCAACCGTCGCGCTCGCGGCCTTTCAGCCCAGCAGAGACGCAGAACTCGTCACTCTCAACTGGGCCATTGAGAGTGGAAGATGGCGCGTCAAGCGTTCTGGCACACTGCTCGACGTGCCGGTGAAGTGTTCGGTAGGACACGTCGATTTCAGCCTCTAGCTGGCGGATACTCGTGTTGAACCGAAGGAACGAGTAGAACGCGAATAAGAGGCTGTCGACGATCTTCGCGTGCACGAAGACAGTGCCAGTCTTGCCGTCGAACGTGCGGTCGCAATTCTTACAGAGATACCTCTGATATTCTCTTTAGCTGTTATGGTTGATCACCGATTTAGACCGGAAGTACGGGCAGTAGAGGCCCTCATGCCAGCGAACCTGTCCAGCAGGTTCGCGGCGCTCGCCCCGAGTTCAGCAGTTCAAATGAGAACGTATCGGGTGACGTGAGCGTCACCCTTGCCCGCTACGATTTCCCAGCGGCAGCGTTACCGACCAACAATTTGCTTCTGAAGAGCATTCCTGATAACGATCAACGGAATAGCGATCTATCCACGGCTGTTGCCGTCGATATTCATCGGTGGATTCCTCGCGGCGGTCTTCACGCCTTTTCTCGTTCGGAGTCGTTCCGAACTCTATGTGACACTGCGTAATTCCGGGATACACATTTGTGATCAGCATCTCTGCGACCGTCCTTGGCCTCGAAGTCTATAGTAAGTGGTAAAAGTGATTTCCTATTTTTGATGGAGAGAGATTATCAGGTACGGTATCGACCGCCGTTGCCAACTCACCAAGTGAGTCGAAAAGCCGATTGCTGAAAGCCGTTTGTAGCTGTCGAAAACACTCTTCGACCGGATTGAGTTCAGGAGAATACGTTAGCAACGTAACAAATTCGAGGTCGTCACGGGCCACCAGGTCCGTGATGGCCGACACTTGAAAGTACAGTACTCCATGCAGAATAAGAATCAGATCATCTTCGATCTCATTTCATAATGCGAGAATGAAATGTTTCGTGTGATCGGCGGTTACGTACTCTGTGAATCGAGAGAAATAGCGATCAGTGAGGTCGGTGATCACGCCCAACAGACACGGCCAGTCGCGGCGTCCGGATAATTCGACTGACGGCCGCGTGCCGCGTGGTTTCCGCACGGTACGCGACTTTACTTGCACAGATTTCTTGATTTGATCGACACAGACTACTGTGGCGACCATCTTCCGCCGCTTTTTTGAGTTCCTTGCACGTCAGCCTCTAATTCAGCGGCTGTGCGGCGTGGTTATTGGTAGCTCAATCCCGCTATCTCGAGCAAACGCCAGCAGTTCGGGAGTGAGTATTCGACATAGTCAGTCTCGTCAAGATACTGCTGGACAAGCGCCGGCGCGTCGATACCAACTTCTTCGGGCGATTCGTGGACAGTTTCTTCGAACTTTATTGCATTTTTTCTGAGGGTTTTGTTTTCTCCCAGATCGGTGAACATCAGTTACGGACCTCAAGCGACTCGACATCGACGAGTCGCTTGAGCCAGCTATAGAGTGTCCGTCGTTGAACATCGTATCACTCGGCTAGTTCAGTCTGCGTGACGCCGTCTTCGTACGCTATTGCCGCTAAGAGCCGTTGCATCGGCTTTTTCCCTCCACGTTGTCGATGACGTCTTGCATTCCCCGACAGGGATCTCGTCGAGATGAGCCACTACGCCTAGCAAAAATCTTCGAGTAGAAAGTTCTAACGACTACTGTGGGTCTCGACTCAAATTCCCGAGAGACGACTCGATGATAGGAGGCGTAACATGCGCTTGACCACCCAGTCGGATCTTTCCGTCGTCTCGAGACCCTTTGTTGTCTTCATCGCCATTATAGAACGTAGGGCATGGAACGGGATAATTCTCGAGTGGGTTTCGTAGGCACGTCTGTTATCATGATCAGTGTCGGTATGACGCAAGGAAGGTGAGCATGAGGACAGACTGATGGGGTCTGTCACTCGTCCGTCGTTTTTCGTCGAGAACTCCAGTGTTTCACTCCCGTTCGTGCATGAGGGACCGTATGGACCCGTCTACCGTCGTCAAAGTCGGTCAGTATCTTTTTGTCACAAATCCGTACCAAAGTGTCTTTTTCCTCAACGGTGTTCGTTCGCTGTCAATGATCCCGAACGACGATCACGACGCGACGTGGCTACGGGCAAAGATCGGGTGGTGGGCCCTGGCACTCGCACTGGCTGCCGTGTTGATCGTCGTGTTAGGAGACTACCTCGGTTGGTTCGTGTTCGGAATCTTCCTCTACTACATCGCTCGTCCGCTTTCGAGAACGTTACAACGCCGTGGATTGTCATCGGGAACGTCCGCCGTCGTAACACTTGGGCTCGTTGTCCTTCCGTTTGTGATTATCTTAGTCGTTATTACGACGTTGGCGTTCATCCAGTTCGCGACGCTGGAGCTGGCCGACTTCGAGCAAATTCTAGAATTACTCTTTCCGAACCTCCACCCGGACGATTTGCCGACGACAGAGGCCGAACTGTATCCGATTGCGGAGAACCTCGCAACTGACCCGACGGTCGCAACGGTCGGTCTCTGGGTTCAGGGGGTTCTCGAGCGGTTTCTGATGGCCACGTATCTCGCCTTCGTAACGTTCGTGTTCGCCTTCGTTCTCGTTCGTGATGAACGACGGCTTATCACGTGGGTCCGTGCCGATTTTATCGCCGAGGAGTCTCCGCTAGACCGATTCCTATGTCGGGTCGACGAGGGACTGGAGTCGGTCTTTTTCGGGTACACGCTGACGATCCTTGCGATCATGCTTTCGGCCGGCGGTATCTATCTCGCCCTCAACGAGATCGCACCAGTGGGACTCGCGATTCCGCACGTTCTGTTGCTCGCCATCGTTACCGGGCTCGCATCGACCGTCCCGCTCGTCGGCCGAACTGTCGTCTACGTCGTCATTATCGGCTATCTCGCCGTACAGGCGATTCGAACGAATCTGACTGCGCTCTGGTTTCCCGTCGTGTTTTACGTCGTTATGAGTGTTCTGTACGATGGCGTTATCCGAACGTACGTGAGACCTCACCTCTCTGGACGGCTGTTTCCAACGAGTGTCGTCCTGTTCGCGTATCTCCTCGGACCGCTGACGTTCGGATGGTACGGTATCTTTCTCGGCCCCATCATCATGGTCGTCACGGTCGTGTTTATCCAGCAGCGACTCGGTCCGTTGCTCGACAGTGGCTCGGAATCGGTCGAATCAGACACCGAAGAGTCGTGACGTTTGACGGGCGACGAGGAAGGATGTGTTTTGAACTTGTTGGTATACCTCTTCCCCTTCGTGATGGCGTTCGGAGTTCGCTGGGAACACCTCGAGAGAAGATCGGAGATTGCACGATATTACGATGCAGAAACAAAAGTGATCGTTACTGGTTGAAACCTCCAAGACGAGACCACCGTGGAACAATCATCGGCTGGCTCGTTCGAGATTCCCAACTGGGATCGACAATCGTTCAAACAGATCGACGACGCGCTCACGACAGTCTTTACCACGCTCGAGAACTTTTCGGGCGCGTATGGCGACGTCGGCGAGGTCGACTCCGCGAAGTACTCCCTCGCTAGTGTGACACCGGACGGGTTTCCGGAATCTGAAACGATCTACTCGTCGAGGATTCCCGCCCAGAACGACGGTGAGACGCCGCACACACTCTCTGTCCAAGACGTCCCGGCCGACGCGTTCTGGTCGGTCACTGTCTACAACAGTGACGGGTTTCTTGAGGAGAACGAGTACGACGCAGATACGATTAACAACGTGACTGCAGAGCGAGACGACGATGACAGTGTCACCGTTCACTTTAGCGGCGACCCCGATCAACCGAACTTCCTCTACACCCCATCGGAGTGATTCTACCTGGTACGGCTCTACCCCCCGCGAGGAGATTCTCGACGGGAGTTATCAATTCCCCGAGGCGGAACTGGTCGAGTAACAAGGGGGCGGATGTCAGCCGTAATACCCAGTAGCGACCGAGTTGGCGCGCTATCGAACGACGACTCGCCTGCCGTCTTATGCTGACGGTCATGGTGAACTCATGCATTGTCGCCGGCACGCCATTCGTATCACCCAGTAAGTGTCTCAATAGTGTCCTGGGATTCGATATCGACGTTCCGTCTCGCTTCAATGGCATCGCTCGAGACAGACGTCGGATAGTGTCATTCACAACACGAGTAAACGAGCGTTTTGTGGATGCACCTGAAAGTGACTGCTAATGCCGGCGTCCATCGGTCTCGTTATCGGGACTGTACTCACGATCGCTGGATGGATCGGTCTCCTCGGAGCCGTCGTTCACGGACGCCACGTGGTAAATACACTGAACACGCCACCGGAACGGGAGAGACACCGAGAGCCGTTTGGCGACGGGAACGAGTCACGCGAAAATGAGTGATAATCAGTCCAGTAGAGTGTCTACCACCGGCGAAGACGGCGCGGACTTCGCTCGAGAACTGACGCTGACGGATATCACCCTTCTCGGCGTCGGTGCGATGATCGGCGGGAGCGTCTTCGTTCTCACGGGGCTCGCGGCCGGAGAAGCGGGTCCGGCGTTGGTCCTCGCGTTCGCGCTCAATGGCGTCATTACGATTTTCACCGCGATGACGTACGCCGAACTCGGGAGTGCGATCCCGGAACCCGGTGGGGGCTACCTGTGGGTCCGGACGGCGCTCGGTAGGTCGCAGGCGTTCATCTCCGGGTGGATGAGCTGGTTCGCGCACGCCGTCGCCGGGTCCCTCTACGTCCTCACGTTCGGCTCGTTCGTCACGCTGATTCTCACGGCGTACTTCGACCTCACGCTGGGTCTCTCCGACGTTCGATTACAGAAGGGATTCGCCGTTCTTGCGACTGCGGCGTTCACGTACGTGAATTACCGCGGGACGAAAGAGACCAGCTTTGCCGAAAACGTCGTCACGATACTCCAACTGGCCGTTATCGTCGTCGTCATTGCGGCTGGCTTTCGAGTCGCCGTCTCGTCGCCCCAGGTGACGATCGACAATCTCGAGCCGTTCACACCGAACGGCGCGGGCGGCGTCTTCCTCGCGATGGGGCTGACCTTCATCGCCTTCGAGGGGTACGAGATCATCGTCCAATCCGGGCGCGAGGTCATCGATCCGCGGGAAAACGTCCCGAAAGCGGTCTTCTATTCGATGCTCATCGTCGTCACGCTCTATATCTTGATCGGGGTCGTAATGTTGGGTGCAATTTCCGTCACACCCGACCTCCTCAAGATCGCCCGGGCGACCGATAGCATCGGCGGCACGACGATCCCCGACCTCCCGGCGAACCCGGCCGTCTGGCAAGTCGTCGGTCACCTGGGCGAGTTCGGCCTCGCGCAGGTCGTCGGTCAACTGTTGCCCTACGGAACGCTAATCATCCTTCTGACTGGTATCCTGTCATCGCTGGCGGCGCTCAACGCGACGACGTTCTCGAGTTCGCGCGTGGGCTACGCGCTCGGGCACGATCACGTCTTTCCCGAGTCGTTCAGCCGCATCCACGCGGAGAATCAGACGCCGTACGTATCGGTCGTACTCAGCGGCGCACTGATCGCTGTGATGGCCGTCTCGCTTCCGCTCGCACAGGTGGCCGCGGCGACCGACCTGATGTTCCTCCTGTTGTTCTTGCAGGTGAACTACTCGATGATCAAAATCCGCCGCGAACTCGGTGAGGAGCTCACGTACGGCTATCTGGCACCGTGGTTTCCGTACGTTCCGATGATCGGGATCGGCACGAAGCTCCTCCTCGCGGTCTACTTCTTCAACTACAGCCCGCTCGCGTGGGCGATCGCAGTCGGCTGGATCGGGTCTGGTGTGGTCGTGTTCTGGGTCTATTCCCGGGGACGCATCCGCCGGACGGAAGTCCCTGAAACGCGGGCCCTCGTCGAGGAACGCGCCATACGAGAACGCCCCTATCGGGTACTCGTTCCGATCGACAAACCGGCGAACGCGGAACGACTCGTCGATATCGCCAGTGCAATCGCTCGACGGAACGACGGGGAACTGTTACTGACGACGATCGTCACGATGCCTGTCCAGACGCCGATCGAACGGGGGGGTGATCGCGTCTCCGAAGAACGAGAGATGCTCACTGATGCGATGCAGTACGTCCCGGACGACGTCCCGGCACACCGAAGCGTCACCGTCGGTCGGACGCCGGGACGCAGTATCGTCGATCTCACGCGGCGGCACGACAGCGATGTCGTCGTTCTCGGCTGGCGCGGACGGCGAAAGCGAATCACCGGCGCGATGCTTGGATCGACGATCGATCACGTCGTCGAGAATGCACCCTGCGACGTCATTGTAGCGAAGACCGCTGGCCCAGTCGTACCGCAGTCGATCCTCGTGCCGACCGACGGCGGACCCCACGCGACGTACGCGGAACGGGTCGGTGGGACGCTCGCCGGCGAATACGGTGCGGATTTAACGTTGCTGAACGTCGCGACCGGTGACAGAGACGACGCGGAAGAATTCGTTCGGGAGAGGCGCACCGATCTCGAACGGGCGGGAATTGAATGTGAAACGGCGGTCGTACCCGACGGAGACGTCGCCCCAGCGATCGTCGAGTTCGCCGAGGAGAACGATGTCGACACGATCGTCGCCGGAGCGGCGCAGGCGGGTCTCGTTCCCCAGACACTCTTCGGAGATATCGCCGAAGAGGTCGGGGAACAGTTCGGTGAAGAGGTGTTGATGGTCAGAAAGTACCGATTCGTTCGATCTGCCGCCGTCAGATGGACGCACAAATGGTTCGCCAGTCGCCCGGCGCCGGATGATCGAAGCGAGAATTTTCAGGCGCACGATTCCCCACAAGAAGGCGTGCCCACTGACGATGACGAACGACAGCAGTAACTGGAAGGGAGCACCGATTCTGAAGTAGTTGCTCAGACCCGAGATAACTCGAACAGGACGCTGACCAGAGAATCGATCGGCGATTCAGTACTTCACCTTGCGAGTACGCAGGGCATTGCACCCACGGAATCACGGCAACACGTGCAATCGCCACGGACAGCAACGCCTCGCGAATCTACAGTTGCGGTACCGGACTGGGTCGCTTGAGGCTGTGATCGGTGACAACGATGAGATCACGTGCTGGGGAATGCCGGCCAGTCCGCTCGCCCTTTTCGGAACTCGAGTCGTTTTCCTGGACGGGTATAGGATCTTTATGCGAACTGCGCGTAGTTCAACGTATGAGCGTTCGATTACCAAGCGTCCGTCACCCACACTCGTTCTACGACGTCTTCAGTGTCGTCACTGTTGCGGTGGCGATCATGGCTCTTGTCCTTACTATCTGGTACGGGTCGATCATCAGGGCCGAGATGGTGGTGTTCATAGCGATTATCTTTATGTGGGCCGTGTGGGCTATCGAACGAATACTAAGCGAATCCGAAGAACGAGCGAAGCGACAAGAGAGGCAACTTCCCTGGGACAAATAACGGTGGCGACCGTTAGCCGGTCAACACGACATACGACTACGAGTTCGAAGTCTACCCTCCGGCAGAGGTCGAATTCGAGATAGCGGGGCTGTTCAGTTGAATTACGATAAAAATATACGGATTAAATACAGAGATTAGATAGAATATATACTATTCCCCCAGTTTATTTTCTATGGTTTGTATTTCAATTCCCCCTTCAGCATCGATGCTTATTTTGTAATCTCGATAGTGTAACTGGATTTGATCATCCCCCGTCATCGATTCTAAAAGTTGGTCCAACGCGTCTGGATCGATTACAGTATAAAGGGGCGTGTTTAGACGCTAGTAAGAGCAGCTAAATGTCTAACTTACTAGGAAGTGAAGCGGGAAGACGGGTTTGTGTCCAGCAAACTCGCCCGCTTCACTGATCGGGTTGTCTCACTTGCTCAAAAAGCCGTCGTCGGCGAGCCAGCTCCAGCGTTCGAAGAAGGAGAAAATGGGTACGCAGACTAGGTGATCGTGGCAATTCACGGCCTCCGCGAGTACTTAGATCACACGTATCGGCGGCTGCTGGACGTACTGCACGAGATGCATGGAATTGTTGCTAAACTCGACCTAACGGTGGCTGATCTGCCGGATTTCACGACCGTGTGTACGCGCAAGCAGGAGCTAGAAATGCGAATCTGGCGCGTCTTGCTCCGGCTGTCGGCGGGTCTGCACGATCTCGGTGATGTTCAAGCCATCGACGCAACCGGCATGGATCGGATAGCTGCCAGCCAACACTACGCAAAACGGACGAATTACACGTTCGAGGCGGTGAAAACGACGCTCCTCAGTGATTGTAAGACTGGTGCGATCCTAGATATACATTGCCCGATGAAACAACCGCATGATTCGAAGATCGGCTGGCAAATGGTCAAACGGAATCTCGACAAACTGAACAGTCTCACCGCCGACAAAGGCTACGACTGGTGGCTGCTTCGCCACAGATTGCGTTCTGAAAGCGTTAAACCGGTGATCAAGCACCGCGAATTCGGCTGGCACGGCATCGCCAACAATTTCTTGCAAGATGACACGATCTACCATCAACGCTCGAACGCCGAATCCACGTTTTTCGCGATCCGGCGCAAATACGGTGAGACCGTTCGAGCTCGAACGTGGTTCGGACAGTTCCGCGAACTCGTTCTGAAATGCGCCGTCAGAAACATCGAACTCAGCGTCAGCCACTCACGACCGTGAAATCACGCGTCTAAACAAGGCCAAAAATGGCTAACACAGAAACACCGTGGAGAGACGAATCGCTCCTTTACGAACTCTACTGGGAACAAAATCTGAGTACGAACGAGATTGCCGACGAATTGGGATGTGAGCAATCGACCGTCTGGGGGTGGATGGACCGCTTCGACATTCCCCGTCGCAGTGCCTACGAGGCGGCCACGAATAGACGGCTTCACCCAGCCGTTTTCACCGACCGCGGATACGTGATCTGCGCGTCAAACTACCGAGGGTCAACGGATTCAGTCGGCATTCACCGACTGGTGATGGTTGCTGAGCACGGATTCGGTGCGGTCGTCGAGAAACATGTCCATCATCAAAACGGAGTCCGATTCGAAAATCGTCCGGAAAATCTCGAACTCCTCACTCGAGGCGAGCACGCCCAGCGACACGGATTTGGGACGGAGATCCGCCCCTCGAAGCAAGAGTTAGGAAATCTTCAACGAGAACGCGATGAACGAGGGCGGTTCAAATGACACCGGACGCCTACATCGGCGAACGGCAACGAGGACAGCTGATTGTCACGCGAGTGCCTGAAGGAACACAGCTGACACCAGAGAGAAGCCTCGAGCTCGCCAATCACAGTCCGAATGGGTTCGAGTCAGGATACTGTGGTAGTGGGCCAGCGCAGCTCGCACTCGCGCTCCTGCTTGATTACACCGACGATGCGGAAGTGGCACTTGCGGAGTACATGGTGTTCAAGAACGAGGTGGTCAGCCGGTTGGAGGGTACTGGTACCGAACAGCGGTGGCGTCTCACCGGGAGCGAGATTGAAGCGAAGGTTGGAACGGAAACGGGTGAACTCATCGCCTCATAACAGGATAGCGATATCCCGCGATCATCTGAGTAGCTGTTGGGAATACACCCAACACACTTATGGTGTTGGGCGACCACCCAACGGGTGAGGGATGGGCCACGAACTCACGCACCGCTATGCCCACGTCGAGGCCGGACTCGTCGAGAACGTCGTCATCCGACGGACGACCGATACAGACGCCTACCCGTCCGGCTGGAAGTACACCCTTCATCTGGGAACGCTGCAAGATCTAACGCTCATCCGCTACGATAACGCCCACGAAGACACCAAAGGCCACGAACTCCACACCGCTGCCGGGGAGGCAGACGTCGAGTTCCCTGGTATGGAAGAACTCATTGTCGAGTTTTGGGCCAGTGCTGACGAATACTGGGACACGATTGGTGGCAACCCACCCCGTCCCTATTGAACTGCAGAGACAATACAGATCCAACCCACCCGAACATGACCACGCTTCACATCACCGTCGGCGATCGAGCACAGCTCCGAGAGGACACGCTCCAGTTCATTCAGACTGCTGAGGCTGATGAACTGGACGAAAGCGATGAGCGTGCAGTACTCCAGTTCGGGACTTATGACGATCTCGTCGACAGTCTCACTCCACTGCGCCTCGATCTCATACAGGCCATCGCCAAAGAGCGCCCATCAAGTATGCGTGAGGCTGCACGACTCGTCGACCGCGACGTTTCCGATGTTCATGCAGATCTGAAACAGCTTGAGGTATTGGGTATCCTCGAACTCAAGGAAGGTGGCCCTGGGGGAGCGATCCAACCAGTTGTCCCGTTCGATAAAATCGAGATGCACATCGACTACCCGCTTCTCGACGACGTCGACGTAGACAGTACTCCAGCTAGCGCAGACTAGCCACGTGTTTTTCACCCTCTGAAGGGGTGCGGGGGCTATCAGATGGCTCTCGTGGAAAGTGCATGTCTGACTCAAAGCAACAAGCAAATCGAGTTGTTGAATCGTCGTCCAGAGAAGGACGCACGAACCAAACCGAGTACGTCGAGCGAAGCGATGTCGGCGTCTCACTAACCGTCAAACTCACTCGCGGTACTGGCACCCGCGATCAAGACAAGATTACGGCCAAAGTGAAGGGTAAGACGCTCGAAGACGCCCGCAAGGACATGGAAACCCTCCGCGAGTATATCCACGGCCTCGCTGAGGACGCTCGCCAAATCCAGCCAGCAGACCCACACGAATAGTACCTCTTTAGAGCGTTGCACATAATTGTGCAACTATAGGATGTACGATGTGTGCGGTGAGAAGGAACTCAAGGTCATCCTCGTACTCGACTCAGATGATTCCATCTCAGGCGTCGCGCGGAAGATCGACGAGAACCGGGAGACGATTCGGCGCGTCGTGAATCGCCTCGAAGAAGCGGGATACGTCGTGTACGATGATGGCCTCCAGCTCGTCGACCAGACAATCCGAGACGCCGGTCTCGAGTTCCTGACGGCGGCAACAGACATCTCGCCGCCGTCGATCTCGGAGGCGTACGTCCTCCCGCAGTTCGCGGGTATGGAGTATGCATTCACTGCCATCGATGCGGTTTATGTCTGGACTCGCGGTGGCTACCAGGTTGCTCGCGACCCGGAGGACTATCCGCTGTTCATTGCCGTCCACGAGTCCGACCTCGACGCCTGGATGGCGTTCTTCGACCGGTTCGGAATCCCGACTGCAGAGGAGCGCCAGCCCGCTGACGACCTCGATGGTTCGATACAGGTGGTCCTCGAGCCGGAGGCACAGATCGAGGCCGAGATGGTCGAAGGACGGCCAGTTATCTCCCTCCAAGAAACCGTAGCGTTCGCAAACGAGCACTACGCACACTTCCAGTCAGCCCTCGACATGCTCGACCGTATGTACGACGAGGTCGACACTGACGCGAACTACCGCCCAAACTAACCTGGGCTGCATGCAGTCGAAGACGATGTTCGGTGGAGGCCTGAATACGTGACGTGCAGCAGATAGCCGCTCACGGAAGCAGGTCAACCTAGAGCCGTTTTTTCTCGCCTCAAAGCGTGGAGGCGAACATCAGTGAGTGATTCTTCAGATCAATTTGTAGAATCGAGTGGCCTAACACCAGAACAGCGTCTCGAACCACCGAACACGCGTCTCATTAACGCCGGTATCGTGACGATCAACGACATGGAGACACTACGGGCTTGTGTCGCGTACGAGAATGCGAATCAGGGACGTGTTCAGATGCTCCGGCATCTCGAACGTCAGGCACAAGAAATCCGCTCACAAGAGGGGTGAGTCAGCTCTTAGTCGAAGATGTTTTTTGACTCCGAAGGGGCGGGGGAATCAAACGTCCCCCAAAGGTGAACCAAATGAAAGACTCCAACGAGACGTCAGCGTATCGAGTAACAATTACCCTTGATAGCGCGAAACTTCCCGTCGACGAGCAAGACCGCAACGCGCTTCTCACCGAGTTCCGTTCGCGAGTCGGCCATCTCGTCGAAGGGCTTCGTCGCATCGACGCCGAACAAGATGATATCGACATCAGTACGGGCTACCACTATGCGCAAGTTCCGGTAACGTGCCCACTCTGTAGCGAGCAACTCGATCTCCAGAGCGTCCACCTCGATACAGAGAACGGAGCCCTGGCTAGTGCGGTGTGTTCGAGCGAGGAGTGTGACTGGAGCGGTGATGCAGTCTATCGAATCATCGACCTCGAGGGCAGCGAAAGCGACGCATTCGAGAGTAGCGTACTGACCGGGGATATCGCGCCGGACTACCTCCCTTACTGAACTGAGATGGTAGAAGACAATCCAACGTTCACCCGTATCGAGCCGAGTTGTCCTCGTGACGACTGTGAATCTCGGCTTGGAATTGGGAAACCGATCTACGCAGAGGAACACACGGACATCGTCTACGCCGACGTGTGGTGTCTCAACGACGAGTGTTTGTTCACTGCTTGTGCGCAGTTCGCGCTCGTCGACTTGCTTTACGAGAACTCGGATTCGAAAAGGAGCCTCGTCGAGGCAGGGGAGGTTGAGCCGTTAGAAGCGAGATATCAGTACTGAGCCGCAGACATAGCAGCACCCACAGAGGACCGCCTTTATTAACCAACAGGAACCGTACAACAGCAATCAGTGTTGGTTAACGGATAGCCGCTAAGAGCAGTTTCCCCGGTAGAGACTCACATCTAGTAGGCGAGGATCAGACAGCCGTCAATACAGCCAAGTAGAGCACTGAATGCACCACTAAGTCCTCGCATAGCGATTACACTAGATATGACTACTCCAGAGGATATCGACCGCTACCGTCGCAATCGTCAGGGCGAATTTGACAGTGCGACGGTCTACACGGCGATGGCTGACGCCGAATCGCAACCACAGGTCGCAGAAGTCTACCGCCGGCTGGCCGACACTGAGCGAACCCATGCAGACTTTTGGACTGAGAAAATTCGAGAAGGAGGTTCTGACCCAGGAGACGCCAAGCCATCTCGGCGAGCGAGAGTACTGGCGTGGCTCGCTCGTCGATTCGGACCGGGGCTGGTACTATCCTCCATGCAGGCAGGTGAAGCGATCGGTGGGAGTGACTACGCGACCCAACCGGAGGTCACAGGAACCGGGATGGCCGCCGACGAACGCTCGCACGATCGTCTCCTGACGGTAATCGCGGAAACGCCCGGGCGGGGTGCACGGGGAGAGGTCCTCGCCCAGCTCGAAGGCCGTCACCGGGCAACCAGCGGCAATGCACTCCGTGCCGCAGTTCTCGGCGCGAACGATGGTCTCGTGTCCAATCTCAGTCTCGTGATGGGCGTCGCCGGTGCGGCACTGGATTCGACCGCGATTCTGATTACGGGTCTCGCCGGGCTCCTCGCTGGATCAGGGTCGATGGCGATGGGCGAGTGGCTCTCCGTCCAGAGCTCTCGGGAGCTCTATCAGCGGCAGATAGGTATCGAGGCCGAAGAACTCGCCGAGGTTCCCGAAGAGGAGGCAGAAGAACTGGCGCTCATCTACGAGGCCAAAGGACTCTCCAAAGAACGCGCCAGAGAGATTGCCGAGCAGTTGGTTAGTGACGAGGAGATGGCACTGGACACGCTCGCCCGTGAGGAACTGGGCATCAACCCGGAAGAGCTGGGCGGCTCGGCCTGGGAAGCGGCCGCGACGTCGTTCGTACTCTTCGCGCTCGGAGCCATCGTCCCGGTCCTCCCGTACTTCGTGTTGAGCGGACTGGTTGCCGTCGGCGTGAGTCTCGTATTGAGCGCAGTCGCGCTGTTCGTCATCGGCGCCGGAATCACGCTTCTCACCGGACGTTCCGTGCTCTTTTCTGGACTGCGTCAGGTCGGGATTGGACTCGCTGCTGCGATTCTCACCTACGGCGTCGGGAGCCTGATTGGAGTGACGCTCGTCGGCTGACGAATGGGGAACGTCGGGTAACAGCTGGCTCGGCGGGCCAATAACAAAGGCCGTTCGCCGCGAAGTCTAATGCGAACACGAGAGGGGTGCTCGGAAGAATTCCCCGCGCTCTAACACCAGTCCAATGAATCCAATCGAGAGAGGAAAAATCACGCTCGACGCGTGGCGGGCCAAAAGAGCGACCCGTGCAGGGATAGAGGCTCGGCAGCGACGACGACTCGCTGAGATGCTTTCGTTCGTCCGGCGACAGTCACGGTTCTACAAGCGACACTACGCCGATGTCCCCGAGGGCAGTACCGACCTCACACAGTACCCGCCGGTGACGAAGGCGAGGTTGATGGAGCACTTCGACGACGTCGTCACGGACACGGCGATTACCAAAGCCGAGATCGACACGTTCGTCGCTGACGAGACGAAGATCGGCGAGCGCTTCCTCGGAAAGTATCCGGTTTGGACGACATCTGGGACGACCGGGGAACCGGGGGTGTTCGTCCAGGACGAGACCGCATGGACCATTTCAGACGTGCTGGGTGACCGGTGGATTCTGCCCGCGATGGTCAGCGTTTCGTCGCTCTCCCGCCTCTTCACGCAGAATCTCCACATCGGACTCATCGCGGTTTCGGGCGGTCACTTCGCCGGTGCGGCCGGCCTCGAGATGATGCGTCGAGAATCCGTCTATGGCGAGCGTCGCCTTCGACTCTTTTCCCCGAAGAGCCCGATCGACGACCTGATCTCCAATCTGAACCAGTACCAGCCCGCCATCCTCGAAGGCTACTCGACCGTCCTCGTCGAGTTGGCGCGAGCCCAGCAAGACGGCCGACTCAACATCAGCCCCGCACTCGTTCTCCCCACGGCAGAACCCATCTCTGAGGCCCAAAAGCGAATGCTCCGGGACACCTTCGATTGTGTGGTCCGGGAACTCTACGGGGCGACGGAATTCGTCCCGATTGCCGTCGAATGCGAACACGGGAATCTCCACGCCAACACCGACTGGGTCGTCCTCGAACCGGTCGACGAGGACTACCAGCCGGTCGAAACAGGGACGCCGTCGGACACCGTCCTCATCACGAGCCTCGCGAATCGAGTGCAACCGCTCGTCCGGTACGACCTCGGAGACAGCATCACCCTCTACGAAGAACCGTGTCCCTGCGGGAGCGCATTCCCCATCATGGAGGTCGGCGGACGGCAAGGAGACGTCCTCCAGTTCGAAACCGACGAGGGAGAGGAGGTCCCGATTTTCCCACTCTCCCTCTCAAGCGTCGTCGAAGAAGTTCCGGGTGTCCATCGAACCCAGATTATCCGCACAGCCCCCACTACACTTCGGGTCCGCTTTGATGTCACCCCTGATGCAACCGAGGAAGAAATCTGGAAGCACATCGAGCGAGAGCTCCAGTCGTTCCTTCGTACTCACGGGATTAGCCGCATAACTGTCGAAGCGGCATCCGAGCCTCCACAACGAGAGGAACGAAGTGGGAAGTTCCGGCACGTCTGGTCCGAACTAGAGAAGTAACTCACTCCGTTCAGTCGCCGTGTTGGGCATTCGATGTTGCTGAGTGAGTCCACGAGGAGATCATGCTCAACACGAAGAGATTTGAGGACCGTACGCATTTAGAATCCCAGTCTCAGCTTTTTCCCACGATCTGGCTGAAACAGCGAATGTTGACCTCCTCCTCCGCGTGAACACGGAGGAATCCCACCACGGGATTTCAGGCCGAGCGAAGCGGCCTGTTGGTTTCAAGACGCATCCGTTCCACGCATCACCTGCTGGGTTTCAGCATCGGCGTGGCTGTCTTGTGGCCCGGTCAAAGAGGCCCCATCCGTAGCCGAGTCATCGTCACCGGCCTTCTGCCGGGAATCCCGGTCGCTTTGGCGGTGACTCTCTCCACTACGGTAGCGGTCTGCAATGTTTATCGCCCCGTTCACGTCGGCTTGGTACTCACCGACCCAACAGTCGTCGTTCGAGCATTTGAACGTCGCCTGTCGTGGTCGATAGCCGTGTTCACCGCAGGCGTGGCACGCCTTCGACGTGTTCCGGGGATTCACCGTCTCGACGGGAATTCCCTTTTCGGCGGCTTTGTAGCGAATCTGCGCGTGGAGCTTGGCAAAGCCCTAGCCGTGCAATCGCCGGTTCATGTACGCGCCGTAGTCCATGTCCTCACGGATATACGTCAGGTCTTCCAGCACCAGCACTGGATTCTCGACGGACTCGGCGTACTCCACGACCTCGCGGGTCACACGGTGGAACACGTCGTCCATGCGGTCCCACAGCGCGTCACTGTAGGACGCTACGATGCGCTCACTCCCACGCTTCTGCAGGCGTCTTATGGCGGTGAAATAGGTTTTGCGGAGCCGACGAACGGCCTTGCCGTCGTCGGCCCACAGTTTGGGGCGAACCGGAGATCCAGAGTCGTCGCGGTGACACACCGTGACGAGACTCGCCTCTCCGATGTCAACGCCGATGGGCGTCCGCTCGTCAGCGGACGCCGTAGATTGGTTCTCCACGTTGCGGGTGGCGGTGACGTGGAGATACCACGTCCCATCTCGCTCGAAGAGCCGGCTTTCACCCATCTCGGCGTCGTCAGCGTACAATGCTTCGAGCCACTCCCGTTGGTTGGGATTTGGCTGTGCTGGGATCCAGAGATGATGATCTTCGTGATGCGGGATTTTGACGTACCACTCGATAGCGTTCTGTGGCTGGTGATCAAGTTGCAGTCCCTCGTTGGTGAATCGCACCGGGTGGTCGTCGTGAAGTTCGTCGGCGTCGTAGCTGTTGTGGAGTTGTGGGACGTACTTTTTGAGGGCGTTTTTTTGCGTAGCCGCTCAGGTCATATTCAACAGCCACGTCATTGGCCGCTGACTGTGTTTCACAGCCAGCGGCGAAGGCGGCCTGAAGTGCCTGCTGGTAGGCGTCCCGTGTCTCACAAAGCTTCTGTCGCTTGTGGGCGTTGGGGCCTACAAGCTTCAGTTCGAGGGTCTTCGTGAGTTCTCCCATCATCGCCGTACGATGCCCTTCGGTTGTGATCGATATATAGCTCAGCCGTCCAGAGTGGAAGTGAAACCGTGAGAAATCCGGCACTGCAACAGAACGGTGGACTGTCACACTATGCTGCCCGCTTGACCCCCGCCTGTTCGCTCCTCGGTTCCGACAGGGTGTCGGAACACTCGTCACTCACGGGAAGGCGAGGGTATACGCTCGTATCTCTATCACACGAGCTCTGAATACCAAGTGTGACCTGCCAGATCCATTGCGGTGAATGATCAAACCGCTATTACTCGAAACGGGCGACATGATTGCCTCTTCGTCCGGGATTTCGATGTCGTGCACCATAAGTCGCCTAAGAAAGTGACTGTCGAGTTAGGGCGTACATCGATGCCCCCTGTGGACTCCAGACCGAAATCGATTCTGTGCCGTTGAGAAGCGGGAAGAGGTTGATAACTTCCGAACTGGTTGCATCGCTTGTCGCGCTTTCCCGCGCGACAGAGACCGAACCAACATTTGTTTGCCTGTACTCCACTCCGCTCGGCGGCCACCACCCTGTGCCCATCCGAGCGGTTTTGAGAACTATTCGAAGACGCCGGGTTCCGGCTTCCCGATTTCGATCTCGTCAACAGCTTCTAACATACACACAAAGATGGTAGATCACAAAGCCATACAGGGCAGCCACAAGCACCTCAAAAGAACAGTGAGTGGTCACGAGTGTGTCTGAGTGAGAAACGAGTGGAATTACTTAACGTTCAGGGACTCGACACGACAAATATGGCTGGACAGCCATCTTCACGTCCGGCGAGAGCACTGAAAGCAGGTGGGCCACCAGCGGCCATCACCGCAGCTATCGGCGCTGGAGCAACTGGCGTCGCCGGCAACGGGATCAAAGCACAAACGAAACCCATCGCCGATGGCGTCGCACAGACCATCGGCCTCGGCCCGCAGTTGGGCCCCGTCTTGCTTCTGGTACTCGCTATGCTCGTACTCGTCGTCGCGTTCGTCGTTCCCGGCATCTTCGAGGGCACGTGACGAAGTTCGCCCTGATGTAGTTGAGTAGGCGAGTAGAGAGACGTGAGGACTTCAGCTAGTTCTATCCAGGGATATCTCCACGGTTCGTGTAAATATCCTGCACCTCTGTTGCACTGCGGTTGAGTTCCTGCTAGAGGTCGTCCATCGACTTCGGGTCGTCGAGTGCGTGAAGCACTTCGAGTTCCCCGTAGACGCGCTCTGTAATCGCCGCGACGGAGTCGTGCAATGGCGTCGTCACATTGTGTTGCTCAGTGAGATCAGTCAACAGTAGTGAGGGAGTAGAGCTCGCCTTCAGTGAGCATACTGTGGCATAATAGTAAATCGATAATAACTAACAGCTGTATCAAGTCGATATCCGTGAACCGCTTCGGGGTTAAGCCCTGAAGGTCCCTGAGAAGAGTTCTATTCGTCAAGAAAGGTGTCGACGTCAAATTCAGTTTCCCAGCGTGGTCGCACCGGTCCTGGCATCTCGTCAGCAAGATCGCGCAGTTCTTCAAGCGTCGTCCACGGGTAGCACTGCCCCATCGCTTCCCATCGCTTGAAGAAACTCAGATGCACCCAGCTGTACACTGCCGGTTCCTCGTCGACACTGGCAGTTCTCTCTTTAATGATGTCGGTTAACTCGCGCTCGGTGATGTCGATTCCTTCACGCTGTGCGGCTGTGATGAGCGACGCTAACTCTCGTTTCTTCTTTTCTTGCTCTCGGTCCTTATCATCGATGTTGTCAAAGTTCGTGTAGTAAATGGTGAGTGCTGCTTGGATAGCGTCCTCTCGCGTCTCGAGGTTGTCACGGGTGAGCCCTGTGTAATCTCGAGGGAACACAAACGTCTTTCTCGCGAATAACGATCGGCACACGCCTAATTCAGGACTCTCTCCGCCGTCTTCTTTTTCGTAGACGCCCGCAATAGAGTCAGCGAATTCGCCGAGTAGGTTGATTTTGATATCGAATTCAGGGATAACCGCCGTGTCAAGATCGAGCGTGTCTCCAAGCACGATCGACTCGGAGTTGGTTGGCATGTTCAAGCAGTTAGCGAACTCGCGCAGCCGGTGGCCGTACTGGCCTCGGTAGCTACCGAGAACGAGGTAACTGGTGTCAGCTTGCTCGAATCGTGGCAGTTCTTCGTTCATGTATCGAATGACTTCCTGCCAGTCTCTCTGTGGCGCTTCTATCCCCTCGAAGATTCGGTTGACAGCTTGGTAGATGGCGTTTGCGTTCTGGGGAACCCGTGGACCGCTCATGTTCCTCCCTACAGAAGTGTTCGGCTTAAGTGTTCATACACAAGTTGGCTGAACTGCCCTAATCCCAACCTGGGTAACCCGAACAGTTACGTAACTTCGGCTGGAAAATGACGCACATGAGCAATAGCGCGGACGCCCACCGCGGCCCGCCCGAAAGGCCAACCGAACCTTTCGGTGGGGAAGACGTTCTGCCGTTCGAGAAACAGCGACGCGCACACCGGTTTATCACGCAGGAAACTCGCTACTACATTATCCAGGCAATCCTCGGGCATCCCGACCACCTCGTCACACTGGACGAGCTGGAATACCTAGTACCCAAGAATCGGTCGACCATCCTCGAGCATCTTGATCGCCTCGCGGAGAAAGAACTCGTGACAAAACAGGTCTATGACGGTGATGACGCTGAGCAGAATGACCCACGCGAGTTCTGGCGGTTCACTAGCTACGGCATCACTCTACTCGATGAATACGACTACCTCCGATACGTGCCTGTGCTGCGCGCCCTTCAGGACAACCTCTATCTCACTGAGAAAATCGAGCGGCATCGAAACGCACCTCGCCCCACCCTACCTGATGACGTTGCCAACGCCTTCACTGCGCCCACTCTCGACGATGAAATGCAAGCCGAACTTGACGATGTGTTGGCCGCCCGGGAACGCGGTGGCGGCCGACTCTTCGACGCTCCTCCGGTGAAACCTGACCCGGACGCCATCACCGAGGACGAGGCAGATCGCCCGCTCGACGAACTGTTCTGATACCGGGGCGACACTGTCTGACTTGTTCTGTGACAGTTTTCTACGGTCCAATCTCAAGTGCGTTGGCGGCTTCGCGTGGTTCGATATCGTACTCAAGGAGACGTTAGGCGGCCAGCTGCTAGGCCCATTGAGATAGCTTCGAATCCACGGCTTCGTAGTGGACGCTAAACTCGGTCAGTGCAACGGCAACCAGGAGGCCTTCCTGTCGATCATCGAAAGACATCGCCGGTTTTGGTCGCAGCTTCGAATATCAACTCATGCATCAGAGATCCACCAAAAGGGAGGGAAGACTGAGTTGGTACCCCACACTCCTTGGTGGTGTGTTAATCAGGAGGTCCCGAGATCGGCAGACGGTCTGGCTATGGAGTTTCTTGTGGTGCGATCTCGGGGCTGGCGAAGACCGTCTGTGTCGGAGCGGCGGGTTTTGTCGGACAGCGATCAATCCTTCTCCTCGCCAAGTGGAGGTAACAAGGCAAAAGCCATGCAAATAATATATTAAAATCAGTGAAATAGAAAATAAAGTGGTGGGCGAAAGATCTGATTCCTTCTTCTGATTCTGTGAGCATACTCGTTGTGCTCCTCAAGAGCAACACCGAGAATGACGTTAGCCGTGGCTGAGATGTAGATGACAATTGAATGTTGATCTGCCGATAACCCTACATCCGAAGTGAGAAGACAGTATCCGGTGATAATGACTATCAGATTTCATTATGGAGGGTTATTTGCCACCGTTCATGTGACTAACACACATGATTGGTGACCATATGCTTCCCCGTCGAACCGTCTTGGCAAGTCTGGGGACCAGCGCCTTAGGTGGTATTGTTACAACGGGTACGGCAATTGCCCAAGACCGTGACCCAAGTGAATACGACCGACCCCGAACAATCGAAGAGAACGGCGTCGAAATAACACAGTGGGACTGCTCCAGGGCTATCCTCGATGGACCAAATGAGATCGTCCAGATAATCGTAGCTGTCCAATATAACGGCATTTCGCAACCCGAAGGCATTAGAGACACAGTCAGTGGGCTTCTCGACGTACACAACTTCGATCTACCCGTCGATATCAGAGTGAACGATCACCTCGACGAGTTCGACCCACTAGATGGATCCGTGATCATCGAGGGTGTGAGCATCTACAACTCACTCGGTGAACGGACGCCATTGACAACTGATCCGGGACTTATCGCGACTTTCGCGTGGCCTATCGGGGAGTGGGAATGCCACGAAGTAAGAGGAATGGTCCCGCCGGATGATATCATCCGGCCCAAATCGGCAATCCCCTACGAGTATAATGTCGAGCCGTACTGAGGCTCAATCTTCTCGACAATTTGTTCGATATCCTCGAAGGGGACCTCGTAATCTTCGATCAAACCGGAGAGCTACTTGCCCTCGAGGTCACTCCTGCCTGTAACCTCAACAGTCGTCTTCCGTTGACAGGTCGATCAGTTGGTGATGGCGATCGTACTGAGAGGCTTCTACTTCACGAATAGACTGAGGGCGACGGAGTAGACGGTGTGGATCCGGGCTTGAGGTCGCCGTTCGATCGCTCTCGTGCTGCTTGACATGCATCTCACAGTACAGTACCACGGAGGAAATCCGGCGAGCGATCGATATCCTGCATTTATCCAACGAGATGGTTGGATTGCCTCTGATCTGGATACAGCTTTACTGGTGGAGTCTGCACAGAGTTACTGCCGGACAACGTGATTACCGCCAAACGTGAATGTGGGTGGTATGTTTTTCATCAAGGTTGCAGGAGTTGTCCCTATGTCAGACCGAACCAGACGAGCTGTGTTGAGGGCGGGGGCAGCGATCCTCGCCGCTGCTACGGCCACAGGGACAGGCAGTATGGCGGGACAGAACCAATCGAATGGGGGTGACACTGGTAACATCACTGCAACGGGCAGTGACGATGTTGGTGAGTTCGATATACCGGGTGAGACGGCAATGTTTCAGGGCACAGGGCAGCACGTCACTGAGGCGCTCACTGTCAACAAGGGGCCACTGCTTGCCGAGGCACGCTTCGCAGACTATTGACACTATCGATCACCGCGGTCCCCCAGGGGAATCGCGGCATAGAGACGTTCATGATGAACGCCGATGCATCACCCGGCGTCGGCGGAGCGATGGTTGCTGACGGGCCCTACGTCTTCGAAATAGAGCCGATGGTCGGCATCACTGTCACAGCAGCAGTTGAGTGGGACCTGACGCTCATCCAACCCCGCGTGACTGATGAGCTTCCCGTGGCCAGCCCCCCAGTGACATATGAGGGAAATGGCAGTACAATTGTCGGACCCGTCCAGTTTAGTGGCGGTGGCAGGGAAACGATCACGTTCGCACACGAGGGCGAAGGCTGGGTCGACGTCTATATCTACCCACAGAACGGCGACTACAGTGAATTTCCGTTCACCGACTCAGGCACGTTCGAGGGTGAAACGACGGTCCAATCCGAAGGCACCAGTTGGATTACGGTCCAAGCCAGCGGGCAGTGGACACTCGCACTTGAGTCTGCCACCGGATAACAGCAGTACTTCGCGGACGTCTCGATCTGGAGTCAGTTTTCATTCAGTGTTCAACTTTCTCGGCGATGCTTTCGAATGCTTGCTATGGGTGACGGAGAGGTTCCCGGAATAGGGTCCACGGTCGTCCGGTTTGCTTCGATCGTAGCCGGTGGCCACTCCAGGATAGAACCGCCGTCGGCGTACTGCTGGCTATTCATTGGCGTTCCCCTCGCAACGGATGACCTGTTCAACGTAGCACTCGCCATCGTACAATAATCGGTACAGGCCACGAGCACGTTTTTCGACCCACCCGGCGTTCTCGAGCGCAGTGAGTGCGTCGTTCACACGTTGACGTTCGAGGCCAGTATTATCACGAATGCGCCGCGGGTTTACCTGATACTCGTCACAGAAAACATCGAGGACCTGGCGCTGTTGTTTCGACGGATCGAAATTCTTGTTCGCCATGTTGAATCGTTTGTATCCTTTCATAGCGATCCCCTCAAATGTACCTATCACTGTCGATATTAATGTATTTTCTTTTGTCCCCTTTATTGTACGTTACAAAGTAACGCTTATTAGGTTGGCAAATAAAGTACTAACCGAGCACGGGACGCCTCAGAAAATTTCTGAGGCCGGTGTTGGAGCACCGACCTCCCGTGCTGGTGCAACCAGCATATGAGCGTACAACGCCAAGCAGATGAAACGGTTTCGACTCACGCACAGACCGCCGTCGTTCTCGAGCGACATTCGTGGAACTACGGCTACGTCGGCGAAGACACCGAAGGTCGACACCACCACGTCGACCGAAAACTCGAGCGCATCGTCGTCACGGAATCCCGCGCCGACCACGATTACTCCGGCGCCGTGCCAGTATTCTCACTCGAGGGCCCGATCCTACACACCGAAGCCATCGAACTTGGACCGATGGGCGAAGGTGGCGAGGACCTCCGGCGCTGGATTCAGTTCATCGACCAGGAGTGTGGCGGCTGGGCCGACCGCCCTGTCTCGGCAGCCGAAAAGGCGCAGGACGTCATCGAGGAGGCTCTCTAGCGATGGCCGCCAGAGATCGACACCAGAGCCTCCGCAGTGAGCAACTCGAGCGCAAAGCGACTCGCCAAATCCGACTCCCCGCAGAAGCGAAGGCGGTCGCCGGTCCAGAGCCCGACGACTCTACCCCCACGACGACCGACGCCCCAACCATTGACTCGAACCCGGAGGTCGAAGCATGACTACCGGGCCCGAACATCCGATCCGCGTTCGTCTCGAGGAGGTCCTCGCGGACGTGTGGGTTCTCGACGGGGAGATAATCGAGCCGCTGTCGCTTGAACCGGCAATCCACAACATAGAGGAGACGATCGAGGTCTACAAGCGCATCGAAGCAGACGATTCCTACTCCACGGAGGACGACCGATGACGGACTCCTCCGGCTGGCTGACGTCAGTCTGGGACGATGCGCTCGAGTCACCGAACAACCAGCCACAGCCAACTCGGACCGAGACCCACCATCGGTATCGCCTCGAGCAGCGGTTCGAAGGCACACGCATCGCGGGAGGAGAGAGCGCCCCCTGCTGCGTCTGCGGTGACCACCTCCACGAAGGACATCCGGTAAGCGCTCGAACCTGCCGGTACTCCGACGAGCCCACTTACACGATCGCGGCCGTCTACTGTGCCGGTTGCGCTCCGACGGAGCTGACGGAGGCCACGCACGGGCGAGACGACATCCTCCTTGAGGCCGACCTCGGACTCGTGATGGCGGGTCAGACCCACTGGACGATCCTCGTCGAGCCGACAGTCGTGGCTACCGCCTGAGCACCACTTCCTCGCATAGCCTCCCCGGACGGTGCTTTCTTCACGAACGACCAGTCACCAGTGGCCACGTCAACGGTCGCCGCGCCCTCGAGACGGACAACCCATCCGTCGCGATAGCGACAGCGCCGTGACTTCTGGTCGACCTTCGAGCTCCGTTCTGGCGAACGATCCACCATTTCCTCTATTTCCCCGATGACACCCAACAGTCCCGACAGTGACGCATCGCGATTGATCGACGTCGACCTGCAGGACGACGAGATCGTTGTTCGCCTCACTGACGAAGGAGAAACACAGGTACAACCCGAGACGGGAACGGTCGGATCGGCCGGCGGAGCTATGGTAATCGTTAAAACTTTCTACTCAGAGATGGTTTCTGAGGGTAGTGGATCATCTCGACGAAATCTCTGTCGAGGAATTGCAAGATGCTCTCGACAACGTGGAGGGAAAGAAGCCGACACAACGGCTCTTAGCGGCAATAGCGTACAAAAACGGCGTTACACAGACTGAACTCGCCGAGTGGTACGACGTTCAGCGACGCACGATCTATAGCTGGCTCACGCGACTCGACACCGACGAGTCGCTTGAGCAGGCTGTAACTGATGCTCACCGATCTGGGAGAAAGCGAAAACTCTCAGAAAAAGAGCAACAAGAATTCGAAGAAGCTGTCCACGGCTCGCCCAAAGAAGTCGGGGTTGACGCGCCGGCGTGGACGTCGGCGCTCGTCCAGCAGTACCTCAACGAGACCTACGATGTCGAGTACTCAATCCCGAGTTGCCGGCGGTTGCTCAAAGAGGCAGGATTGAGCTATCAAAAACCACGCCGTACGGTCGCTGAAGCTGAGGCTGACGAACAAGAAACGTTCCACGAAGAACTCAAAAAAAGCGGCGGGAGATGGACGCCACAATAGTCTGTATTGGTCAAACCAAGAAATCCGTGCAAGTTGAGCCGCGTGCCGCGTGGTTTCCGCGCGGCGCGCGGCCAGCCGTCGAATTGTCCGGGCAACGCGACCGGACGTGTCTCTTGGGTGCGATCACCGAGGACGGCGATCGCTTTTTCTCTCGATTCGAAGAGTACGTGACCGCCGAACATGCGAAACATTTCATTCTCGCGTTATGCAAAGAGTTCGAAGAGAACTTGGTCGTCGTGTTGGATGGAGCGCCGTATTTCCAGGCATCGGCCGTCACGGACCTCGCGGCCCGTGACGACCTCGCCTTCGTCACGTTACCAGCGTATTCACCGGAACTCAATCCAGTCGAAGAGTGCTGGAGACAGCTTCAATCAGCTCTTAGCAACCGATTCTTCGACTCACTTTCTGAGCTAACAACAGCGATCGATACCGCTCTTGATCAACTCTCTATTCCCAAAGTGAGCAACTATTTCTAACTTCTACTATAGAATTTGTGGAGCGAGGGGCGACACCCGAGCCTGTGATGAAGCTCGGTATCCAACTCCATTTGGCGGGATTGTCGCTGTCGGGTACCGTCTCAGTCCTCGACAGCCTGGGTGTCGAACGATGTCGCACCACCGTGCACAACTGGATTCAGAAGGCCAACCTACAGCCAGCAGACGGAGTCGAGCCGAATCACGTTGCGGTCGACGAGACGGTGATTCAGGTCAATGACCAGCGCTACTGGCTGTACGCGGCGGTCGATCCTGCCACCAACCGCCTGCTCCACGTGCGGCTCTATCCGACCAGAACCACTGCCTTGACCGAGATGTTCCTCGCGGAACTCAAAGAGAAACATCTCGTCGACGACGCACTCTTTCTGGTCGATGGAGCGCCCTGGTTGCAGGCAGCCTGTCACCGTCACGGGCTCCGATTTCAGCATGTTACCCACGGAAATCGGAACGCCGTCGAACGCGTCTTCAAAGAACTCAAACGCCGGACGAAAGCCTTTGCAAACCACTTCAGACACGCCGAACCAGAAACCGCAGAAACGTGGCTCCAATCGTTTGCAGTTTGCTGGAATCAGCTAATCTGAACAATGCCTCGAAACAACGAGACAGAACTGCAATGGCTCGCGTCACAGATCCACGGCCTCCACTTCCGGAGTGGATTCTCGAGTGCTACGATCGGCTGTGTACGCAGGCACGTCGGCCAGACCACGGAGAAGACAGCGTTCCGCTGGTCGATTACGACGATGCCGTTGACGTGCTGATCTCTGATTCAGAGTTAGCTCTCGAACAACGGGATGTCGAGCACGCACTGACGCGGCTCCTTGAACGGGGCTACTTCTACGAAGTCGAGGATGAACTTCGGATCACATCCCCAGAAGAGCAGTGTTAGCTATTCGTCAAGGAGCTGTCTTGCACGACGGTAGATCGGCGCACCAAGCCAGTCCCGGGTCTTGGCAATCTGTTCGAGTCTATTCTGAGCGTTCTTTGGTTCAAGTACGCCCCGCTTGACGAGCGCCCGGAGTACAATTGGCGAGAGTGCGACCTTGGCAGTTGTGAGATTTTGAATCTCTGGGAGTGCTCGGAGGTCGTCGGTCAGAAGAAATGCAGGTTCAAGCTGCTCTTCCAACCTGATACAACTCGCCTCCCCCTGATCGATCGTTGATGACTCAAATTGTTCTCCATCAACGGTGTGAACAGAGAATTGCGCCTGCTGCTCGAGCACATTCTGAGCTGCCTGTCCATGTGGATCGTCGTACTCAGCTGTCTCTTCGAGTTCTTGCATAATCACACTCGTCGTGTGAACCTCGAACTCAGCGAAGACCAGGTCAACTACCTCGGCTGTGGCTAACGAAATAAGTGCACTCGTATCGGCAACAATCATTGCCAGCTACAGCCCCGCAAGCTCGTCGGCGAGATCCTCACCTTGGTCAAGAACGGCTTTTGAGGTGCGAACCGCTTCGGCGTCTTGGCGACCAATAAACGTTTTGAGGACATTAAAACCGATCTCGTCTTCAAGATATAGCTCGACGATCTCTTCGTTGAACGCGTCCTCGTCTTCGATTTCGTCTAGATAGGATCGAAGTGCCTCAGTCACAATCTCTGTCCTATTCTTGTGAGTAATCTTCGCTGCGACATCGGCCTTCTCGACTAATTCATCTGGAATCCGGAAGTTTACTCGAGTCGTTCCCATAGTCGCTCTCTGTACATACAGTGTACCCACAGCTAAATAAAATTGCCCCCCAAGACGACCTCGGTTGTTGTTGATCACCCGAATCTCAGTGTGGCCTCGTATTTCTTGAACACGGACTGAAACCCCTCGTCGACGACCTGCTGGACAAGCTTCGCGAACGAACGTCGATTACCTGGATCTTCAACGAGCGACCGAAACGTACTCTCGAAGTGATGCCCATGAGAAGGCCGATCACGACTCGAGGTTTCGTGAGCCGCCTCGTGCAACACCACGAGATACAGATCGTGCATCCAGACTGCACGCTGGCGACTCGTCACGGCTGAGTCGGTGATCACGATGTACGTCCTGCCGTCGGTCCAGGCATCGGCACTCGCCTCGCCGTAGTACACCTCTCGCTCAATCCCAAGCTTCCTTGCGAGTACTCGAGCGAAGCGAAGATACCGCCGCTGATCAGCGTTCAACTGCGATTCGTCCTCGATGCGATGGTAGCCCGTCCATACACCTTCTGACTTTGCTTGCTCGCCAACATCGAACGTCTTTGGCATCGTTATCGATGTGTCTTCGTCAGTGGCGAGGTCGCGAAGCCGCTGGGTTGCCGCATCACTCGTATCGAGGACGACGTAGCCACGCTCGACGAGTTTGTCCGCGCCTTTCTGGGCACCGTCGACCCACCCAATTTTCGGGGCCGTCTGGATCTCCTCGAGGCTGATACGGGACTCCGTTACTAGCTGGAACAGCTTGCGATGGGCCCACTGCTCGTCCGATGCATCACCGCCGTCGGACGCCATTGCCTCAACCATCACCCCCCGACTCTCGGCAGTCAGCCGATCGTCCGAGACATCTGTATACAGGTCGTCACGTGCCTGCTCAAGTGCGCTGTCGATCCGCTGCCACCGATCACAGCCGGACTGGATGTCGTTTCGGGCAAAGTTCAGCGTCAGATTCCCTTTCGAAACGACGATTCCGCCGACTCCGTACTCACGTTTCGTCGTCACATACAGCCCATTGCTGTAGATATCGAGTCCCTCGTGGGGCGTGTACTCGAGTGCGAGAATCGCATCCTCGGTTTCACGGGTGAGCGATGGATGTGGTGAGTCAGTCACCGTCTCGAGTGGGTCGCCATTGTCGACCGGTTCGCCGTTGATCACGACCGAGACGCCCGTTCGTGATTGTACGTACGCGAAGCGCTTGCGAAGATCGCGAACGTAGCGCCGCCAGCGGTAGCTGTCCGGGTCCGGCACTTCGTCTTCGTAGTGATCGATCTCGACGAGCATCCCCTCGAGATGATGCTCAGCGTCCACGAGTTGGCCATCGCGCCCGCTGACGTCTGCCCACGGTTCAGAGTCGCGTCGATCCCGGTAGTCGAAACACAATGCGGTGTCATGACTCCAGATACGAACAGCACCCTTCGCGATGATCGCACCCTTGCCGATGCCCCACTCGCCGATCGTCTCGTCATCTGATCGCTGCTTGCTTCCCGCACCCAGCACCGACAGGTTGCGTCGTCCTTCGGTCGACTCGAAATCGACGCCGGCCCCATCGTCGAGGATGAGCGATCGCTCTGGCGAGATGCTAACCAAGACACGGGATGAACCCGGACTGTCGATGCCGTTTTGGACGGCTTCGCGGATTGCGTCTGTGAGATCCGCCATCTGATCTTCGATAAGGTACGTTGCGACCCGCTCGTCAGCCGTCATCGTCACGGTCTCCTCCGTCGATGGCTGACTGGCCGGCCTCGGGTCACTTGTCTCGTTCGTGGTGAATTCTGCTAACGTCGGATGTTCTGTCATGGTGTCCACCCCTGTGGCACCACAGAAACTGAACGGCGGAACTCGAGCGCTTTCGCTAGTCGTGGTTGCTGCTGGAAGTGGGTGATCGATTCGGACAATGACAGCCTGCTTCGTTCTATCAGTATTTCCTAAAAAGGCTTATTGCGATCTGCGTGCAATTCGCTATTAGGATGTCTACAAAAGGAGCAGATTGGAATACGCCTCTCGATACCGGAGGAGAGGCGTTTGAACTCCTCAGGAACGCCCGGAAAGCGTGGATCTATACCTACATTCGTCATAATACGGACACCACGATTGACGATGTCGTCGACTCCCTTGAGATTCCACAGCGGACTGCCTACGACTATATCAACGATCTCGAATCTGCAGGGTTCATTGAGCAGTCGAACGAGGGACGACCGGCACGATATGCAGCTCGTGAGATCGATCTCCAACTAGTACAGGATGATGTCCAGCGGCAGATTACGCCAGCATTGATCGAGGCGATTGCACGCCGAGAGAAGGATGGCGATATCGATACGTACATCGAACGTCACGGCTTGGATGGGCTTGCGGTCGCTCTCGAGTATGCTCGGGAATATGCTGATGGATCAGTAACCCATCGAATTATGGCCCGGGAGCAGGAGATCTCATCGTTAGAAGCAGGTATCATTCTGGACGCACTTCGCCCCGTCGTTGAGGAGTGATTTGAATGGATGCCGACAGAGAAATCGTTTTTCTTGACTCGTCAGTACTCATCAGTTGTGGACGGCGAGGAAGCGGACGGTTTCAAGCGCTAGCTCGTGAAGCCAAGCAGCGAGATGTTGTATTTCGAATTTCTCCGCAAGTGTATGCCGAAGTCTCTGGTGAGACAGCGATCGATGGATACGAGTCAAGTGATCTTGCTGTCGACGAAGCATTGCGCGAAGGCTGGCTGAAAGTCACCGAAAGCCCATCCTATTCGATATCGGAAGTCTCGAAGATCATGGATCAGTCACGGAGATTCATCGCAACTGCCAGCGATCGGCCAGAAGATATCGTGGAAAAAGCTGACACAGAGATTATCGGATTATCACTCCAGATGTTAATTGACGGAACGGCTGACCAGGTCACTGTTGTAACAAACGATATTCCGCTCGGTCAAGCAACAGAGGCGTTGATTCCCAAGTACGGGTTCGCTGCCGACCAAGTGGCCTGGCTTACTGGTGGCGATCTTGCACCGGAACTCGATGAGGACTTCGTGCCTGAATTCGAATGACCCAATTCTGTTGAATATCTAGAAGGATATCTGCTTTCTTAAGTACAGATGATGCATCCTCACTCTACGATATTCTGGAGATAATCACATCGGATCTTGTGACCAGTATACGGAATTCACCAACCGAGAATCGAATCTCGAGATCAGTATCAGTTTGTGGGCCCGTCGAGTCTATGAGTCGCTCGAGGGCTTCGACGTCGATCACCCGCTGCAGTTGGTACTCGTCTCGATCGAGGCCCTGTTCCTCGAGTGCATTGAGGATCTCGAGCAGAAGCGGTCGATCACTCATCGTCGACCTCCTCACTGACGATGTCGATGATCTCCTGGGCGGTCGAACTGATTCGCTCAAGTCGGTCGAGGACCGTTTCGGGCTCGTCACCGTGCCACGCGGCGAGGTAAAACGCTGACCCACTGGTATCCAACTCGAAGTACCGTCCAACGATGTAGCCGACCGCTTCGGCCTCGAGTTCGCGTTTCGATCGCTCAGCCTCATCGTCGACGCCACTGTGTAACAGCGCATGCGCGTACTCGTGAACGAGCGTGACGGCAAGATCAGCGTCGTTCTCACGATCTTGGACGGCGACGCGTGGCCGTTCCGGCGGGCGGTACTCACAGACGCCCTTGGCGTTCCCATGCGACCAGTCCTGGGGTGGCACGACCTCTACGTCTACCTCGAGTGTGTCTGCTGCCTCGAGGAGTGCAGGAACTAACTCGTCAGCGTCACCTCTCGCTTCCGTCTCGAGGTCGGGCAGTGGCTCGCCATCAGTTTGTGAGATATCGAAGACAGGCGCTGGCCGAAAGCCCACGAGTCCTTTCTCCCAACTGTCCGGTGGTGTCTCGTTGTACTCACAGTCACTGCATTCGTGGTACGACAGCGAGTTCTCACAGTCAGGGCACTGCTTTGCAATGATGGGTGCCCAGATCCAGATCGCTGTCTCTCCTTCCTTCACGTGCCGGTCGAACTCGTTTTGCCATGTTCGATAGCCGGCAACGCGCGTTGCCTGCGGACACTGGAGTTTGATCAACAGCGTGTTTCGGTGCGAGTAGTCATGGAAGCAGCTCTGAACATCGAGCCATTCCTGGAATTGCTCACTCGAGACCGCGTCATCGACGTCCTCGATGAGGTCGTCAACCCAGCCTTCCATCGTACTGTGCATCTCCTCACGTCTGGTGTCCGAGTCGTCGAAGGACACCTTTGAACAGTCGCTCGTAGTCATCGTTTGTGACGACGGACGCTCAGTTCGGAGAACGCCCCTCACCCCTTTGGGGGAAGAAAAACACACTCAAGGAGCGCTCGAGCGGCTCCGTTACGAGTGTCATCTGGGTTACGACGAACGGGGTCAGGAATCGATCTCGAGTAACTCGTCTCGCCGACTGCGGAGCGTGTTCGGCGATGTGCCTGCGATATCGGCGATCCGTTGTTGCGAGAGACAGAAGCCGACTCGCTGGGCCGCGAGATAGAGACAGCCCGCTGCGACGCCACTCGGCCGGCAGCCGATCGTCATTCCGCATTCGCGTGCCTTCTGTGCGAGCTCGAGTGCTCGTCGACGAACCTGATCTGGAACCTCGAGTTCCGTCGCAAGTCTCGGAATCCGATCCGTTGCTGTAATCGGCTGTGTCGGCAACTCGAGTTCGACATTCATCACGGTGTAGGCGTTAGTGTGTTTCTGCTGATCACAGCGCGCACAGGCCGCGACTTCTGCCCGTGATCGTCCGAGTCCGTTACACCGAGTGGTTGCGTAGACACTGGCTGCAGCCACCGCCTCGAGCGATCGTCCACGACAGAGCTGTTCGGACTGGGCCGTTCGAAATAGCGAACACGCCTGGTCCCGAATACTCTGTGCGAGACCAAGACTCGCGACGATCCGCCGAACTTCACCGAGTCCATAGGCGAGGTTCCGTTCGGCTTTCGACTGCCACTGGGCACGGGATTGTTCGCGACGCAGCCGGTTCAATTGTCGGCGCTTCGTGCTCGAGAGGGTGTTTCCACGTCCGTCTTGCTTGTATCCAATCTCGGTGGAAAGACCTCGATCATGGCGTGTCGGTGTCAGCGGGGCGCCGGTCCCTCTCTTGGATCCCTGCTCGTCATGTCGACTCCAGTCTGGCCCTCGGTCTAGTTTAGTGCCCTCGAGGATACGTCCACAGTCCTCACAGACCGTCTCGCGGTCAGTCGTTCGAATGCTGCCGCCACAGTCGGGACAGGTAGTTGTAGTCGTCTGGACGTCTTCGTCGAACGCAGTTGTATAGATGTCTCTCGTTGCCATCGATAACTCCGAAGAGGACAACTGATCAGCCCCTTCACCGCTACTGGGGCGATAAACACCACTAGTTGATTCCAGAGCCCAGTAGAAGGGTCCGTGGTATCGGTGCCAAATTTCAGGCAGCTTCCCCCAATGAACACACCACGAGAGGGATGGGGCCTCTAACGCCGGTTTCTGACCGGCGTTTCTCGAGACATCAAACCCCAGCGGTACGCTTACTCACAGACAGCAACCAGCACCGAGCAGATCCACGCAGCGAGTGACCCTATTCGGTTCAAATCCAAAGTAGAGACGTCTCTAGTCACTTTACTCAGATTAACCGCATCGAGTCACCAGAATCATCTCCAATGATGTCTGTCAATCCGTAGACGGAGATCACATCAGTATAGCCCTGTGCAGTGACCGCGTTTTCGATCCCTTTCCGAGCTGGCTTATCATCGGTCAGTACGACCACGCCCTCTGTCGAACGATCCCTGACGTACTGGATAGCTAGCCCTGCTAGAATCGCATCCGTCTTTTCGACCTCGTGTTCGGGCTTGCCGGTTTCGTTCGCGATCGTTCTCGTGGCGATATCGCTTGCTGCGACCGCATCACCATCTGTCGGAGAGGGTGCATCGATGATTTCGGCCCATCCTTCATCAAGAGCCGTCCGCACACGATCCGTCTCTGACCCGCCAAGCTCTCCAATAACGCGCTGGGGGAGTTTGCACACGACATCAGCGTTCCGAACAGCACTCCGAAACCGTGCGTATCTCGGATTTGATGGATGTCCGATGGCAAAGAAGATGTTTGCATCAACGAAGACGTCCTGTTCGGAAGAGAGTGAATTACCTCGGCTCATTCAACGACCTCATTCGGGGGAATCCGACTCTGTCGGAGCACCGTCTACCTCATCAAGGGAAGGAAGATCCATCTGATCATGGACGTCCGGAAATAGATGCTCGAAGAACGGATCATGCGTTCGGCCAACAGTTAGCGCTGTCTCGAGCGCGTAGATGATCATCATCGCTTCGGTCTCGCGAACGTCAATATCGGTCGCGACCATTCGTTGGGTCGTCTTCCCAGCAAAGTGCAGCCCTGCACCTCGCAGCGCAGCGACGAGTTTGCCAGCACCGTAGCGGTCCATGAAATACTCGACATCCTCGTCAATTTCTTGGAGTGCAAGTGCGTGCAGGACCGTCGGCGTGATGACGATGGGGACGTACTGTTCGACGATGATGATCGGATCGGCCGTCAGCTGCTGGGGACGTGTCGAGTCATCTCGATCGACGAGACCGAGGTCAACGAGCTGATCGACGTACTCATAGGTCGTCGATTTCGATAGCTCGAGACCGTCCATAATCTCCGGTGGCGAAACGGGCCCCCAATAGCAGACGTAGACGTACACACGGGCGAGCGCTGGCTGGTTGAGCAGCTGCACGACCGTCTCGAGCTTCGGCGCGTTCTGGGCAAGCGCTGCTGGGTCGAGCGTCTCTTCATCCATGATGTCTGTCGGTGGGGGATCTAACACGTCAATTCCACCGTCGGGACGAATGCGATCCATATCGGTCATATCCGTTTGTTCGAAGTCCATGTACTTCAGACTAGCGCCGACTCTTCTCTACTGCTGGGAGACTATTTCTGGCGGAATTGCTAGATTGGCTTGAGAACGAAGTGGTCACACCGACACGCCACATCTCGAGTCGGATCGGATGTCTCTGGACGCGATCTTGATAATCGGCTTACGAGTTCCGTTCGGAGTTCCTCTCGGCGGAGTGTCTCAGTGTGCCAGCCGAGTCGAGCATTGTGATGTCGCTTCAAGAAGAACTCTCCTTTGGAATCCGCTACAGTATACTGTGTTCGTTTTTGACCCCAGAGATGTGACGAACGGTACTCAGCGCCGATATTTCCATGCGTGAGTTCAACGAGCACCCATTCGACGAACGAGATTATCGACGTAGTGCTTCGATCATTCGGAACAGAGAGTTGAGGAACGTCGCAGGATTCCCCAATTGTACGGTTTTGAAGCGGTTCAGAATCAGTACTAACTGGTTGTGATTTCTGAGAACTCATGGTTCACAGGGAGAATGATGGTACTCCCTCGCCCCTCTGGGGAGTCGATAAACCCGTCAGAGTGCTTTTGAACGGGTCTCAGTTGTCATCCCCGACGAACCGCCGTGCACGACCCCAGATCAAGTCACTGTCATCAGCACTTGCCTCATCCATCTTGGGGTTCGAAGACTGATCACGACGCTCGAGTGCCACCTGACAGTCACTGAGTTGCTCTCGAAGCGCTTCATTGGTCGCCTCAAGTTCGTCGATACGGTCGTCTTTCTCCTCGAGTGTTACCTCGAGTTCGTCGACCCGGTCGGTCAACAGTCGATTCTTCTCGACCAGATACGCATGATTCTGCGCTGGTTCGTCACGACTGCCGGCGGTCGACGACTCGCTCTGTCTGGAACTCGCTTCACTCGAGTCGTCTCGAGCGTCCGAATCGTAGAACTCGGAGGTGTTCGCAATCGCTCGTTCGATGGTCTTCTCCCCGTACGTCGACCCATCGGCGTAGTGGACCTCGTCCCATTTCTCCCGGAGCAATCCTGACTGGCGGAAGAGTTGATCTACTCGTGTGTGGTCGCCGCCAGTCCAGAACGCCAGCAGACAGCACAGTGCCATATCGGCTTCTGACTGGCTCTCGTATCCAGCCATGTTTCCGTTCCAGAGCCGCTCGAACTTTGACCCGTTCGACGCGTTTCGGGCCTTCTCGAGCAGTTCCTCGTCCTCGAGGTCAACGTCGACTGCACCGTTCGTTGCTGACTGGTCATTGCCAGCGCCCTGTTGCCCGGACTGCGACTTCACATCGCTATCGGTGTCCTGGACGTACTCGCGGTGGATCGCCACGAGCGCGTCCTGACGACGCGCGACGTGGGTGGGGGTTTCTTCGACATGGTAGCCAGTGACGGTGAAAAAGCGTGCGGTGTCGTACAGTTCGATGCTTCCACGCCGGTTCCGACCGTCCGGAAGTTCTCCCGTAATGAGTACGTGGTAGCCGGTTCCGGATGGCGAAATTTCCGTATAGGAGTCGAGTCGTTCGATGATATCCACTGCTGCATCGTCGACCTCTCCAGTCTCGGAATCACGGCAATCATCGAGATCTACGCCAACGATGGGGTCATCGTCAGTAAAGACAAAACCAACGCCATCAGCGTTCTTCGTCTCGGTGTATCCAATCGCTGTCTCAAAGCTGTCCCACGTATCCGGATCAGTTGCCGAGGCGAATGCTCCTGTTCCTGGCGTCACCGGTATCTTCGTTGGTTTGCCATCGCGCTCTTCCTCTCGCCAGCATACCCACTGCTCGTGTTCTCGCAAGCTAGCTGGCAACGCTGCTGTGTCGATTGAGGTGTCAGAACTCATCGTTGATCTCTCCGAGGTCCACTCATTGAGTCCTTCAAACAAACTATGTCATAATCTCGAGACAACTGCCGATAATCAATAGGCGACCCGGTCTCCCTGTCCCCGCATCGTTCTGCGGATGGAACCCAGTGTATACTAGTTGGTTTTGGCGGGTTATTTTGTGTGGACAACACTCCCGTCATGCGATTCTGCGTGGGCAGCTCTGTCCATGGAGCTCCCATGGATGTCCAGTCTGCGTGGACAGATGATACAGATACGGGATTCTGGATGTATAAGGAGCTATATCGGAGAGAATGGGGGACTCGATGCCCTCGAGCAAGGATACCCGTAGAACCTCTATCACAGTACATCATAGTTCTGTCAAGTATCATTGCTCGAGGAGTGTCTGCCCCTCTTCTGTCAGGGTGAGTCCGACGTAGAACTGTACGCGGTCACCGTCCACTCTGGACCGGTCGGTCTCGAGGTCGACGACGTTCCGCAGCTTCCGGGTGAACCAGCCCTTGGTTGTCCCGCATCCGTTCTAGTTTAGCAGATCGAGGTATCCAGAGACCCCAAGCTAGAACCGTCAGTAACTAGGAATGTGAGAATCCGGTGGAGAGTGTGTACAACCCACCGGACTCGGTAATTGTGAACCGAATTCAAACAGCGTTTCCATCCGATGAGTTGCGCGAGCGTGCTCGCGCAACGAATCTCATCCAGCGAGAGCGGAAACTCGACGTCGTCGCCCTATTTTACACGCTTTCACTCGGCTTCGCTGCCGGATCTGATCGATCCATTCAGGCGTTTCTCGAACGCTACGTCGAGATGGCTGACTGTGACGAACTCTCGTATGCGACGTTTCACGGCTGGTTCAAACCGGGGTTCGTTGCACTCCTTCGAGAGATTCTCGATGACGCCATCGAGAATCTCGACACGGGCCAAACCGAGCTTACCGGACGTCTCGAACGATTTCGAGACGTCCTCATCGTTGACGCTACGATCATCTCGCTTTATCAAGATGCCAAAGATGTCTACGCACTCGATGACGACCGAGCTGGGGCGAAACTCCATCTCACCGAATCGCTCTCAACGGGGCTTCCGACACGATTCCAGACAACCGACGCGAGCACCCATGAACGGAGCCAGCTACCCACCGGCGAGTGGGTAGCTGGCGCCCTCATTCTGTTCGATCTCGGCTACTACGATTTCTGGCTGTTCGACCGCATTGACGAAAATGACGGATGGTTTGTCTCTCGCGTCAAAGAAAACGCAGACTTCGAGATCGTCGAAGAACTCCGTACGTGGCGCGGGAACAGCATTCCGCTAGAAGGCCAGTCGCTGCAGGCCGTCCTCGACGATCTGCAGCGACAGGAAATCGACGTACAAATCACGCTCTCGTTCGACCGCAAACGAGGGTCGGGCGCCAGCGCGACCCGAACCTTCCGATTAGTCGGCGTTCGCAACGATGACAGCGGCGAGTCTCATCTGTACCTGACGAATCTCGACAGAGACGACTACCGCGCGCCCGATATCGCACAGCTCTATCGGGCGCGCTGGGAGATCGAACTGCTGTTCAAAGAACTCAAATCACGGTTTGGTTTGGACGAGATCAACACAACCGACGCTTACATAATCGAGGCGCTGATCATCATGGCAGCACTCTCGTTGCTGATGAGCCGGGTTATCGTCGACGAACTCCAAAAGCTGGACGCAAACCAGCGAGACTGCGCCGACGACGCCTCGGCGTCGTCGACGCGGCTTCCTCGACGACGATGTTCACACGCTGTCGAACGGCACGCGCATCTGATCCAGTTGTACCTGATGCTGGATCTGGGGTATGAGCTACCGGATCTCGATTCGTTGTTGCTGTGGTCGTCACGAGATTCAAATCCACACCGTCCGAGGTTACGTGAACAGGTAGAGTCAGGCGAGTCCTGGTAGAGAACTCGCCTGACGAAACGGGCTGGATCGCCCGGACTGATCAGCGACTGCTCTGGAACGGCGGCGCACTCACGACTGCGAGTGCGCCACCTTAGACGGGAGACATGACCAAGAACCGGCTGGTTTGCTGAAACAGCAGCTATCTCGGTATGATCGCGGTCAGACTCGACGCAATTTCGACGTGATCACCGTCTCAGTCTGTTGCTAAGCTAGAACGGATGGCTAACAGAGAAATCCCCTTGTTCACGGTACTCTGGCGATGTCGGTGGACGTCCAAGTTTTGTTGCGATTGTTCGGATGTCCTCTTTGACTTCCGTTGGTGGGATGTCGTATCTGTTGTTCGGTGGTAGGCCGATCGCCCGTAGTGCATCGGCCCAGGTACCGAACCGTTGCTTCACACAAGCTGCAGAATACGCACCTCGTTTATCCATCATCTTCGTTGTCGGTGAGCGTCCCGAGACGCTCGCCAGTCGCCGGAGTTCCGTCAGTAACTCTTCCCGGCTGATCTTGAGCTGATGCGCTCGTTTGTGACCGCCCTTTGCTCCTGGTGTTTCGAACTCGGCTCCACAGAGTTCACAGGTATATATTCGCTTCTCTGATTCCATCGAAGATCAGGACGCTGACGAAAGTCAGCGCCGCACCGCTTCCGGCGCAGAAAAACTCTCTCTGGTCGGTCTTTCGAAACTCGCCTCCGCGACTTCTTGACCTGAGTAACAAGGTCGTGGCTGCGCGCGCAGCGAAGCGAGCACGGAGCGGAGGGTGGGGAGGTGGGGTCCGGGTCGGTTCGGCACGTAGCAAAAAAGAAGGGTGCGACGACTGGCTATTCCCACCACCGACCGCGCTCAGGGAAGTGCAGGGTCGACCAGCCAGTGACGGCTACCGAGACGCGCCCGTTATACCAGTTCTTCGCCGCCCCGTGAATCCGCACGCGCTCGCCCTCTTCGATCCACGGAGCATCCGATGCCTTCCAGCTCGTCAGTTTTGTACGACCGCTCTCGTCCTCGATGAGCCCAACTTGAGCGATGCTCGGACTGGAAGGTTCCCACAACTGCGTCACAGTACCTTCGATGCTCACCTCTTTGCGATTGACGTCTTCGAGCATCCCAATGGGAACTACCTGTCCCGGCGCCGTCTGCAACTCCTTGAACATCCCGACGACTGAACTCGTCAGGTCTTTCCCACTGACTACGGCTTCACCCAGCCGCCGACCAATCGCTGCTCGCGACCAGCCATCCAGCTTCTCCGCCAGCCGCATCGACTGTTTGTTCACCGCCGCCAACTGCTCCTGCCTGAGTTCTGCACGAGGGTCGTCCCGCTCTGGGTCCGCCCACGGATCCACGCTCGCCGCCCGCTTTTGGAACTCTGCACGCCGCTCAGCGCTCCGCTTCGCTGCGATGTCTCGTGTCCGCTTCTCCCGACCTTCTTGCGTCCCCATCTCCGCCTTGGCACTGATGCGCTCCAGTTCAGCCTCCCGAGCCCGAATGCGCTCTTCCTGTTCGAGGGTCGCACCGTATATCCGCTCATCACTGGTGTCGACCATCCCGTCCGGGTGGTTCGCATCGACCTTTGCCTGCACCTCCATCTGCACCGTCGCCTGGAACTCCGGCGTCTCATCGACGATCTCGAAGCCCTCTTCATCGACCGCCGCTTCGTCCGCTTTTTCGAATGCCTGTTCATCGACCGAAACCTCATTACCGAAGACGTTCTTACTTGACATTGGTATCTCTCCAAGGTACCATCGAAGGCGCTCACTCGGCGTCTTCTTCCGACACCACGACTCTCCAGCCGTGGCTGTCCACAACGACCAACTCAACCATCTGCGCGCTCTCGCTCGCGCCTTCGTGAGCGCCCCCTGGGGCGCGAGCGAGAGCGCCAAAGGAAGGTCACCCAACCAGCACCGCGCGCCGACCCGCCCGGAGCAAGCGTCCAGCGGGATATGCCCGTTCGTGTCCGGCCCGATGCGGGGGACCGTGTCCAGGGCGACTGTCGTCGAGAACGCGCGCCGCTGTGTGGCGCGCGACAGCGCAGGCGGCACAAAGCGCTGGAACGCGAAAGCCCGCGAGGGGCGCAACCGACGGGGATACCCGCTGGCGTCGAGACCAGATTCATTTTAGCCCGGAACGGGCGCTCGCGGTGCGGAGAGCGCCCGCACGCCCGGAATGGTCGGTCGCGAGCGACGCGGAGGGCGGAAGCGGCGAGCGGGGCGTGCCGTAACATAGAACCTGTTCAACCGGGCTCGACGCTCAGTGACACAGCCGCTATCCTGGTGGACTAGAAAGGGCGAGGTCGTCTCGGTCGTCCCCCGACCCCACAAGCACCGCAGGCACGAGGAGCGCAGCGTGGGTCGCGGGATGCCGAGCGGCCGAGGGCTTTCACCCTGCACGTTCCCGTCTCGATAGCGTCCGTCGTGTGTTGCAAAATACCGAAGTCATTTATATATGGGTTCGATAGTATGCAACAGTATGCTCACAGAAGGCGAGGTTCGCGCCCTTACTGCCCTCCACGGTGAGCAGACGGTCTCTGACCTTGCAACGAATCTCGATCGGAGTCTCAGCTACACCTCAGAACTCGTCGAACGGCTCGAAACGGCTGGCCTCGTCGAGACACGCCGACAGGGGAAAACAAAGCAGATTCGACTGTCGGACGCAAAGGCCCTCGAGTTACTCACGGACCTCACCCAGCAGTATTCACACATCGACTGGCCGGAGCTGTTGTCAGGAGCAGCCCTCCGTGTCTGCTACTACCTTGATACCCCACAAACCGTGACCGATCTCGCACGCCACGCCGACGTCCACAGAAGCACCGTCCACCGTGCGCTTGCCCCGCTTCAACATCGCGGGATCGTCTACCAAACCGACGACGGTGCGTACGCACTGAATGACGACTTCGAGCAGCTGAGTGCATTCGCTCGTGAGCTTGCCCATCACGCCCACCGCCAGACCATCGAAGAACAGACCGACACCTACACGCTTCTGTGGGAATCCCTCGACGAGTTCCTTGTCCAGACGATGACTGAGATCACCGACGAACACTTCATGCCGACAGGACCAGATCAGTTTCAGCGATACGACCTCCCGCTGTTGGCACGTGACCGCAGACACTACCTCTATTCGGAGACGGCGGGCGATCTCTCCCCAGAGATGTTGTGCTGCCACATGCTCGTAATCGATTCGGGCGCACGGGCTCAGTCTTACTGTCTGCTCCTGCTCAGTCACGTCGACATCGACCGCGACGAACTCCGAACTCAAGCCGTCAAATACGGCGTCGAAGACGTCGTTGACGAACTCTGCACGTATCTTGACACCAGCGGTGACCAGCGGACGTCGCAACTCCCCGAGTGGGAGGACTTCCAGGAACTGGCTGAAGAGTACGAGGTGACGCTGTAAGCTACCACGGCCTAAAGGCCGTGGCGTTCAGCATGGACTCCCACTCGAACCGAATCTGGTACGGGAACTACCCCGTTCGTGTTCATCATCCCGCTGTTCAAGCGCACGCCTACGGGTGCGCCTCCCTCGCCCCCAGTCTGGTTGCGAAGGAGTTTCAGTCCGATGTTCTTCGCTGCGTTGTAGTCCGCGTGGTTCTCGTACCCGCAGTCCTGACAACAGAACGATTCCTGCGACGCTCGGTTCTGTTCGTGCGTGAACCCGCACGTCGAACACCGCTGACTCGTGTACTGTGGATTCACCTGCTTGACGGTAAGTCCATGTGCTTCTCCCTTGTACGCGACATAGTCGTAGAGCCGTCGGAACGCCCACGCGTGAAGCTTCTTGAGCACACCCATGCGCTGCCGGATATTTGTCAGGTCCTCGAACGCGATGGACGAACAACCATGCTCGAGGGCCTCCTCGATGATCTCGTTCGCAACACGATGCAGGAGTTGCTCGAACCGCCCAGTTTCCGTTCGACCCACCGACTGTACGTTCTCGTGTGCCCACCGCGAACCACATTCCTGGAGCGACCCGCGTCGCTTCTCGTACTCGCGATGCCAGTGGTTGAGTTCGTCCGCGCTCCAGAACGTCCCCGTCGACGTGACGGCGATGCTCTCGACCCCAAGGTCAACTCCGAGAACCGTTCCGTTCTCGGGTCGGTCGGGGACGTCCACGTCCGCCTTTGTTCGAACGTGGAGGAAGAACGAACCCTCCCGGTAGTGAAGGGTAGCACCAGTCGTCTCGTAGTCCTCGTTCGTGAGATACTGCGAGTGGGGCGTGTCATGGCTTTCGTCGGGAAGTTGGTATCCGACGGTGACGCGCCCATCAACAGTCGAGAGCGTCGCGTGGTCATCGTAGAACGTGGCGTTGCGGTGGTTGTACTCGCAGAACGGCGTCCTGAACGTCGGCAAGGACGCCGAGTCCCCTTGCTTCCACTTCGCCAGAGTGCTCTTGAGGGCATCAACAGCACGGTCGCGTGCAGACTGCACGTGGTTGCTGTGCAGCTCCGTTCGGTCACGGACGTCGCTGTACGTCTCTTCGTGGAGTACGCTCTTGCGAGTCTCGACCCACTCGCCGTCGTACGCTACGTCGACGACGTAGTTCGCAGCGTCAAGGAACTGTCGGATCGTCTCGTGAAGAAGGTCCGCGTCGCGCTCGTCGACGTCAAGTTTGACGGGAACAGTACGACGGACCTCCATACAACATCACAATACATACTATGTACTTAAACATTAATAAGGGATACGGGAATCAGCCTGCTATCGTAGAGCGTATCGTTCACAAGTGTCAGTTTCCTCCTGCGCCTAAAGGCGCGGGTATCCACCTCGTATCTCTATGAGGGCGCGATTCGATAGCGCATACATTCGCTCAGAATTCGAACGCATCGGCCAGCAGCTGGACAACCCCCTCACCGTCTTCTTGATTGGCGGTGGGTCGATGGCGTTTCGCGGACTCAAGGAGACGACCAAAGATATCGACCTCATCGTCTCCTCTGGCGAAGACCTGAGTCAGTTACAAGCGGTGCTTCTCGAACTGGGATACGATATCGTCCGGGAACCGGACGAAGAGTACGAAGAACTCGGTGCCCAGCGAATCCTCGAGAACGATGATGGGTGTCGCATCGACGTTTTCAACCAGCAGGTGATCGGCAAACTGATTCTGTCTCCAGGCATTCGTGAGCGGAGCGAACGATATCTCGATCCGGGGAATCTCGTGGTTGAGATCGTGAGTCCAGAAGACATCTTCCTATTCAAAGCAGTCGCCGGACGGGTGGACGATATCGAGGACATGTTTTCACTGATGCAGACCGGCCTCGAGTTCGACATCATCGAAGCAGAACTCGAGGCGCAGGTTGAACTATTGGATCAAGAACTGTTCGTGACGTACGTCAACGAAGCGTTGACTGATCTCACCGAGCAACACAACGTGACGACACCGTTGCACGACCCTGTCGCGGAGATCACCGAGCGCGTCTACGAGGAACTCGAAGTGCTGTACGCGCTCGACGAACCGAAATCGGTGACTGACCTGCAACAGGAGTTCGACTGGCCCGCAGCGGACGTACAGGAGATTGTGAGGCGGCTGGAAGAGAAAGACGCCGTCGCGGTAACTGATGGGCGCGTAGAACGTCGCTCAACGACGATCTGATCGCGAGGGGGTAGAACGTGAGGGCTGTGAAAATCTGCTGAAACCCTCAGATTATGACTGGAAGTGCGTGATACATACAGGACGCGAATTCATCAATTAGAGACCATACCTCCCCTATTCTCGATTACTCAAACCAGCCCCAATTGCAGCACCAAGTGCAACGCCGAGTGCAATCCACAGTCCAAGATTATCCGTAGCAGCACCAATAGCAACGCCGATTGCGATCCCGATCGCCATTCCTGCCCCCATCTCTTTTCCGCTTACTCCTGACTCACTGTCCTCACTCATCTATCATCGCTTGACTGTTGAAGGTGGTAAGCCCACCGTCGTACTGAGCAAATCAGTATCTCACTTCGGAAGTGCCGTACGGCTGAGTTTTCGACGGAGGCTGCCGATGTGGCGCTACTGGGTGGCGATGATGACACCGACCGACTCAGTGATGATCTCGATATCGGTGATCGTGAAGCCTGCATCCACGAGGAGATTTGCGACGGTTCCCATCGGTGGCAACGTCTCGTACTCGCTTGGGGACTGCACCGGCGCGAAGCGCATCTTGTCGGCGATCACTACGCACCGCGAATTCAGCGACGCGAGACCGCCGATGGCGGCGCGTAATTCGTCCTCGCCCCCTTCGTCGTAGGCCATGTACAGCGCATAGCTCGCAACGACGACATCAACCGGTTCGTCAACGTTCGGTTCGCGGAATGACCCGTGACCGAACGAGACATTCTCTATGCCACGCTTCTCGGCTTTCTCACGGGCGTACCGGAGCCACTCGTCGTAGATATCCCGCCCTATCACGTGGTCACACTTCGACGCAAGTTCGAAAGCGACGATACCGGTACCCGTACCGATGTCAAGCACGACGTCGTCGGGCTCAATAGGCGCGTGTGCAAGAAGATACGACAGACACCGCTGGTACACCTCGTCTGCCTCGCTGTCCGAGTCGTAGTTCATCGGGGTGTACCCGTGAGAATCGCGTTCTGTGTCGGTCATCGGTAGGGCGAGTAGGCTGTGCTGATGGATAAGGGTCTCAAGAATCATCGCTGACACATACGACCGACTACGACTCTGTATCAAGACTCACGAGATGGTTGTCCAGGTCGCGAGTCCAGTACGTTGCTGGGCCGCCGGGACTACATCTCGCACACAGTTGTAGTGGGCCTTCCAAGTGGCCGAGTTCGACACGGAACCGTGTGAGGGCTGCAAGCGCATCGACGACGAGACCACAGCTATCGCAGGAGTAGTGGTCACGGTCGTCAGGATCGGGATTCGACTGGATCGCGCAGTCGACGCAGATGGTGTGGGTGATCCGTTCGTCCTGTCCCCAGGTGTGCGCCTCGCCGACCTCGGCGCCGGGCGGGGCGTCGCAGAAGGCACAGCCAGAGAGCGTCTGTTGCATCATTGTCCTCCTTCGCCGGCGTCGCGAGCGGCGGTCCAGCCTCGATGGAAGACCGCCAGTTGGAGAATCGAGTCGAATGCTTCGTCGCTTGGCTCGTGGACGAGAACGCGTTCGTTGGGGATGGGAGTGACGACGTCGTCGTTGACGAGGTCATTGACAAGAGAATGGGCCCTCCTGTCGTCAATATCCGCTACTGCGACGCGGGCGGCATCTTGATCCTGTGCGACGAGTTCCGCTTCAAACCGTTCGTAGTCGGCTGATGCATCGTCGAGTGCGTCTGTACCGGGCATGGGAATCACGTTGGCGCGTATTGACGCGCCTCGCCATCTCGGGCGCGGACAAACTCCTCGCTGCCACGTCGTTAACCAACACCCCAAAGGGATGCAATTCTGTGTTGGTTAACCTGTAAAGGGATTAGAACTGATGAATGGGCTTTACGCGGAACGTATCTGGGTCAGCGTTCGGCGTCTCGTTGGTTCGATCCGAGGACGACTGCGAGAGTCGGTTGACCAACTCCTCGCGAACCGCGTTGCGGCTAACTGTTGTTTCGTGCCAGCCGAGACGCTCGCCGAAATACCGCTTCTGGAACCGCTGCCCGATGTCGTCGACGGCAATGAACTGCGTCCGCTTCATTCCTGCAACACTCGTCGAGATGAACTCGACACCGACCTCTTCGTGGGTGAGTTCAACGAGCGCGCACTCGACAAAAGAGACGATGCTAGTCGGACTTCTGTCGTGAGGAAGCGTCGGTTCGAGATCTGCCCATTGTTCTTTGCTTGGCTGTTCAGTGTGCTCGCTAGGGAGTCGTGATCGCTGTTGCTCGTGTTCAGAAAACATGGTTGTTGAGTGGGTGCCTACGACAGCCCCCTCGCCCCTCTCGGGGGCGACAAACTCAACTGTGGATCGCGTCGTCATCCAGTGAGTGAATTCTGATATATCGGCTAGAGACTGTCGTCGTTTGATGGCCCTTCGGCCGGAGAGAGCCAGCGGCGTTTGCACCGGTGTACCCTAGCCTTCCTTTGGATGATTCTGGAGGTGTAGAGGATAGCAAGACAGGCTAAGATTCAACGATAGGGCCGTCGGGCTGTTCTCAGACGCTATTAATGACCTCGACGGAGTCCGCGAAACGAGGATTGGAGAGAATTGTGCCCGACGGGATGGTGAAACCCCTAAATCCGAAAGAATCGGTTTCATACCAAGCAAAAACCCGGCGACGTTGATTGGGGACTCTTCGAACCGAACAGCACCCTCCACTTGGTGGCAAAAACCCTGGGTGACTCCTCATCCCTGTCCTCGATGACTCCTCGTTTCGGCGAACTGAGGTCTCGCCGAGGTGAACTCGTCTGTGAACGTCTCTTCCCCTCGCCGGTTACAACCGATCTGGCGGTCGTCTCGACCTGTTCAGGGGAGTCCTCGCCGCATCCCACACTGCGTTCGGTGGTCTCGACTCATTTGAGGTTAGGCCTGTCAATCGATCGTAACCACGGCTGTCCCGCGCTTATGCCCGGTGTCAACGTAGCGGTGCGCCTCGACAATCTCCGCTAACGGGTACCGCCGTCCGATCACCGAGCGGATCTCCCCTGAGTCGAGGAGTTCTCTAAGCTCCCCGAGATATTTTTTCCGCACGCCTATCGGCTTCATCCCCGTGGCCGCGAAGACAGCTCGCCTGTCGCCAAACAGCCTCGTCCGGGCCATGTCGAGGAGGATCGCCACCGAAGGGACGGTCGTCATATACAGCCCGCCCGGATTCAGCGCGTTCTCGAACTGCGCAAACGACCCCTTGCCCACAGCGTCGAAGATCACGTCGTACGCCTCGCCCGTCCCGGCGACATCGGTGGTCGTGTAGTCGATGACCGCGTCGGCACCGAGCGACCGCACGAGGTCGACGTTCCCGGTGCTGCAGACGCCAGTGACCTCGGCGCCGACGTACGTGGCGAGCTGGACGGCGAACGTCCCGATGCCGCCCGAAGCGCCGTTGACGAGAATGGACTGGCCGGGCTGGAGGTCGGCCACGTCCCGAAGGAACAGCATCGCCGTGAGGCCGTTGTCGGCGACGGCGGCGGCCTCGGCGTCACTCACGTCCGCGGGCGTCAGTTCGAGCGTGCCGTCGTCGGGGACGCAGACGTACTCGGCGTGCGCGCCCGAGTCGGGCGCGGTCGTCCCGAACACCCGGTCGCCGACCGCGAAACGCGTGACGTCCCTACCGACGGCCGCGATCTCCCCGGCGAATGCATCGCCCGGGATTGACGTGGGTCGTCGGAGGCCACTGAAGAAGCGGACGGGGAATGGTCGTCCCTCGCGCATGGCCGAGTTAGCCGGTCCGACGGTGGACGCGCGGATGCGAATCAGGACCTCGTCGGGTTCTGGGGTGGGTTTCGGAGCCGAGTAGAGTCGGAGGACTTCCGGGCCGCCGTACTCTTTGGCCGCTACGACTCTCATTCTCGTGTCCGTCTTTGCCCTTCGTCCAGTGGCAGTTGTCGGCATCTCGAAGGAGAAGTAAGGGCGCGAGTGTCGTAACCTAAGTGCTCGGTACGAGGACTGATGTATTTGGGACCGGGAAAATCTGTCGAACTGGAGGACCGCTTCCCGGCACGACGAACCCTTTGTCACAGTACGCGCCGGATGTTCCCAGTGCAGATCTGGAGTTCGATTAGCGTGCCCTCTTCTGTGCGAACGAACCGATTCCTCGCAGCCTCTCAGAGGACGACGAAGCTGCTTCATTCGATGGGAGGAAGCGTACTAGCCTGAGACCGCATGATGGACTGTCAGTATTACTGTACGAGAATCTTCCTAGCGAAAAAGCCGAAGATGAGCGTTTGAACGAAACGTTCAAATATTCAGATAGCGCAGATCTAGTCGTCACGAAGCAAATCGCACTATCAATACTCCCCACAAACTATGCCTTCATTTTCAGAAGAGAAACGAGACCAAGTCCGGGAAACGCTCCGTGATACCGGTCGAGAACTGTTCACTCGGCAGGGTATCCGTAAGACAACAATATCAGAACTCACCGAACCAGCGGGCATTGGCACTGGCACTTTCTACCAGTACTTTGACTCTAAAGAAGCGCTCTACCTCGATATCCTAGAGCAAGAAAGCAAAGAAGTGATTCCCCGATTATTGCGGGAATCGTTCGAGACACATGATGATCCAGAGGCTGCAATCGCGGCACTACTCGAACAGTCTCTCAACGAAATAGAATCCAATCCGATATTCCGGCAAGTCCTCATCGACGAACAGGAACTTCCCCGCATACACGAGCAAATTCCGGACGAAGAAACAACTGAGAAACGAGCGAGTGTAATAGACCACTTCCTTCCGTACATCGAGAGCTGGTACCATGACGGCAAAGTCAATGGGTCGGACCCAGACACGATTGCCCACACGATCAGGGCTGTCGTTCGACTCGCCCAGCAAAAAGATCGCATCGGGGAAGAACGATATCCCCAGGTTCGTGAGACACTCATTACAGCTGTCGCAGCCGGGCTGACGCGAGAGCAGGACTCCGAGGACTTCTCCGATGAGTGAACTCGACGGTGAACAATTGGATGGCCCAGCCGTCGTCTCGCTGAGCGATCCTGCAGCGACTGATCGTAAGCTTGTCGGCGGGAAAGGAGCAAACCTCGCACGGCTTGCGACGTCGGGATTTCCAATACCGGACGGGTTCTGTGTGACAACCGTCGCATATCAACAGCTCATCGATACACCGACGAGAGAAGCGATTGCGGCGCTATCCGAACTCGAACCGACGGATTCGGAAGCGATTGCAGACGTTGGCGCGACCGTGCGGAAGCAGATACAGGAACTAGAGTTTCCAGACGACGTTCGGGATTCCATCAGAGGAATACTCTACAAGGAAGGAACCCCCTCGACGCAGACGTACGCAGTGCGGTCTAGTGCGACGGCCGAGGACCTCCCTGAGGCCTCGTTCGCTGGGCAACAGGAGACATTCCTGAACGTACAGGGAGTGGATGCGGTCCTCGACCGCATCCGTGACTGTATGGCGAGTCTGTTCACTGATCGAGCTATCGCGTATCGAGCGAAAAATGGGATCTCACAGGAAGATGTCTCAATTGCAGTCGTCGTTCAGCAAATGGTTTCTCCGGACGTTTCGGGAGTGCTCTTCACAGCCGACCCACGGACGGGGAACCGCCACACTACCTCCATTGAGGCGGTTCTTGGTCTCGGCGAGGCGCTTGTCTCCGGAGAAGTAAACGCGGACAGCATCACAGTCGATGCTCGGACAGGCGATATTCGAAAATACGAGGTCGGTGACCAGCAGATTGCAGTTCGACGCCGACCCAACGGAGGTACGGAGACGGTCGAACTTCCGACCTTCGAACGATCGAGTCGGGTACTCACCGACGACCAAGTGCATGCACTGGTCAAGATCGGACGAGAGATTGAGGAACTCTTCGGTACTCCGCAGGACATCGAGTGGTCAGTGACAGATGGCGAGGTCATCATCCTGCAGGCCAGACCGACTACGTCGTTGTTCCCGCTGCCCTCACCCGCTCCAGATGACGACCGTCTCCATGTCTACATCAGCATGGGGCATGGACAGTCGTTCGCCGAAGCGATGCCTCCACTCGTGGTAGACGTCTGGAAGTCGTACGTTCAAACGCTGTTCACCGAATACGGATTTGACCCCGAGACACAATGGGTGGTCGAGGCAGGCGGGCGCATCTACCTCAACGTATCGCCCCCACTCCGCTTCGGGCCGATGCGAAAGCGGTTTCCCGAGCGGATGGGTGAGGCGAACGAGCAGATAGGGACCGCTATCGGCGACCTCCTCAACCGACGGGGCGAGGAGTTTCACCAAAACCGGACGCTCTTGGAACGACTTGCTTCAATACCCACTGTTGCAAGTTCGGCCTGGACTCTGCTGCGGGAATCCATTCCTCAACTCATCTCGGTGTTTGGTGGATTCATTGGCGCGTTCATTGGTGACCCTGTGTCCCCAGAGCGAGAACAGGCAAAGTGGGAAACGTGGGGGCAAACCATCGCCACCCAGGTGCGGTCTCCTGAAGACACAGCTGAACAAGTTCGTGTTGTCTTCGACGTACCCAGGGAGGCCACGCAGTTTCCAGCAATGGGTTCACTCATCGCCGGAAATGCCGCAGAGGGCAAACTCAAACGACAATTCCCTGACGCTCCCGATGACGTCAACGCTGTCGGGAGGGGCTTGCCAGAGGAAATGCTAACGAAGGTCAATCTCGGAATCGGTGACCTTGCAGATGTAGCGCGAGAGTATCCTGCCGTCGTTGAAGCCCTCAATCGTGATGCTCCGCTCGAAGCAATCGAATCTGTGGAAGGCGGGGACGCATTTCGCTCTGAACTTGCAGAATACCTCGATTCCTTCGGTCACCGATCGACTGGAGAGATGGATATCAGCCGTCCTCGATGGCGGGATGATCCGTCGGTATTGCTGTCCATTGTACAATCAACGATCAAGACGAGTGACGTTGGAGAACACCGCGACCGCGTCCAAGCATTAGAACAAGAGGCGGCGGCGGCAGGAAAACGGCTCGAGCAACGAGCAGACAACAGGGTCTTTGGTTCACTCCGCCGACGCCTCGTCAGTCGATTGATCCGGACGTATCGCGATGGGATTCAAACTCGCGAGTATCCAAAACACGGTGTTGCATACTTCTACGCGGCTTGGCACGAGGTACTTCGTGACGCTGGCGAACGACTGGCCTCGCAAGGGACACTCGTCGATCCTGATGACGTGTGGTTCCTTCGGAAATCGGAACTCTTCGACGCACTCGATGGGGAATCGGTTGACGTCGATATCGATGCTCGACGCACCGAATTTCGACGTCACGCCTCGATGGATGCCCCACCGGTCCTGACGAGTGATGGTGAAGCTCTGAGCGGTGAGAGTGAACGCGAAGACATTCCAGAGGGGGCACTGGTGGGAACTGGTGTTTCAGATGGGACTGTTGAAGGCGTCGCTCGGGTTGTTCGGAATCCGAGTGAAGAGCAAATCGAAAAGGGTGAGATTCTCGTTGCCCCGTCTTCCGATCCGGGTTGGACGCCGCTGTTTCTGAATGCCGCCGGAGTCGTCGTGGAAGTGGGTGGACAGATGAGTCACGGTTCCCTTGTCGCACGCGAATACGGGATTCCGGCGGTCGTCGCTGTCCGCAATGCAACCCGGAAAATACAGTCAGGTCAGCGGATTCGTGTCGATGGCACGAACGGGATTATTGAACTACTAGACGGCGAATAATGAGTGAAAGTGACAAAGGCCTGCCGTTCGCCCTTTCATTGACCGCCTCGAGAGCTACTGAGATCTCCCTCGTTGGTGGAAAAGGGGCGAACCTAGCCCGACTCAAACAAGCAGAGTTCCCGGTTCCGGAGGGTTTCGTTGTCACAACGGCAGCGTACAGCGCCCTCCTCACCGAATCAGACATTCCTGATCGAATCCGAGCGCTAGAATCTCTCGACCCTCAGGACACGGAAGCCACTGCAGAGGCTGGAGGGGCGCTCAGAGACGCTATCCAGTCGTTGTCGTTACCCTCCGAAGTTCAAACAGCAATAAAGGACTCAGTCGCTGACACTGGTGTTGATAAGGCCTATGCCGCTCGCTCCAGTGCTACCGCCGAAGATCTCCCGAGTGCTTCGTTCGCAGGCCAGCACGAAACACTCCTCAATGTTCAGGGCGAAGAGGAAGTCGCTGAGGCAGTCCGTACGTGCATGGCGAGCCTCTTCACCGACCGCGCCATCACCTATCGGGCTCGAAACGATATCCCGCACGACCAGGTTTCACTTGCCGTCGTCGTCCAAGAGATGACCCACCCTGATGCGTCGGGGATCCTGTTCACCGCCGATCCTACCACCGGCGAACGGAGTGTCGCGGTCATCGACGCAGGATTCGGTCTCGGCGAGGCGCAGGTCGGCGGTGCAGTAACAGGCGACCATGTACGAATCGACAAGGCCACAGGAGATATTCTATCGTACGACATCGGCGACAAACGCGTCGCCGTCCAATCGATTCCGGGTGGGGGAACTGAAACCATCGAACTCTCGGCGGAACAGCGTTCGAGCCGCGTCCTTTCAGACGACCAGATACGGGCGCTCGCCTCTATAGCCGAGGACGTCGAGGAACTCTTCGGTACTCCACAGGACATCGAGTGGGCACTTGTCGATGGCGAAATTGTTCTGCTTCAGTCACGCCCCATTACAACTCTCCCTGAGCAGGCAGTGGCATCCTCCAGTGACTGGACAGTCCCAGATTCGAATCTGGCATACGCTCGTGTAGGTCCCGCCGAGTTGCTTCCAGACCCGCTTTCGCCACTTTTCGAGAGTCTCGGTGGACCAATCATGACGGAATCATCAGTTGAAATGGCACGTGAATTCCTTGGAACGGACGCATTTTCTAGGGGAACTTACGCCTTCACGACCGTCAACGGCTACGCCTACTACTCCGTCTCGCTTGCACCGAAATTCCTGTTGCGTATCTTGGGCCGGGGGCTTTGGCGATACCAAAAATCCTCGGTAATGTCGGGTCACACTGGCGAGAAACAGTTCGGCCCCAGTACGTTCAGACCGTGGAAATATGGGAGAAGAAGAATGTGAAAGAACTCCAAGCAGCTGAGCTGCTTTCAGGCGTCAAGACCATCCTCCAAGAGGCGATTAATTACTACAATTCGTCTCGGTTTGTTCTATTACGGGTCCGACAAAACGAGGCGCTGTTCACCTCCTTCTACGAACGGTTCGTCAGACAATCCGAAGATCCGGCACCCCAAATTTTCCTCCGGGGGTTTGACAGCGAGCCAATTCGAGCCGAGAAGGCACTCTTTGACATCGCAACGTGGTGTCGAGAGAATCCCGCACTGGCCGACGTCCTCCGTGATACCCCTAGAAAGGATGTGGAAAAGACACTCACAGAAGAGATACCACCTGATAGTGTATCAGCCAACGTATGGACGGAGTGGCAAGACCGGTTCCAAGCGTATCTCGACAAACACGGGCATGCAATCTACGATTTGGACATTCTCAAACCCGTTCCCGCAACGGACCCATCTCTCCCGTTCGATACGCTCACATGGTTGCTTGAAAGCGAGGGACTGGATCCCTACATGCGTCAGCGCCAGCTTTCAGAACGACGACAACAGGCGACCGATAGCGTGCTGCGTCGCCTTGGACCGATTCGCCGTCCGATATTTCGTCGGCTGCTGAAGCAGGCCCAGAACGTCACGTCGCTTCGAGAAGACATTCTCGCCGAGGTCGGGCGAGGGTGGCCAGTGTTACAACAGATGGCGGAAGAAGTCGGTCTTCGCCTCGCTGAAACGGGAGTAATTGACCAGGCTGACGATGTCTACTGGTTAGAATGGGAGGAGCTCAATGAAATGGCAGCTGCTCTCGACGGTGGGAGGACTCCCCTCAATGACGTGTCTGAGACTGTGATAGAGCGGAAGGCGAGGTGGGAGTCGCGGAAATATCTGATACGACCCCGGCTCAGTACTGACGTTTGACTAGTTACGCCGATTCCTCGAGCAGCGCAATTCCGCGTTCCACGACTGCCTCCGTGATGAACAGGCTTGTCTCCTTTTGGAGTGCCCGCATTAGTCGATGTACTGTGATTTCCACTCATGGCGATCCTCAATCGCTTGCTCTCCCTCGTCTGTAATCACGTAGTAGTTTGTGCGCCTGTCGAGCTGTCCTTTCTCGACAAGATCCTTATTCACAACCGTATCGAGATTCGGATACAGCCGCCCATGATTGATCTCTGAACTGTAGTATTGCTCGATTTCATTTTTGATGTCTTGTCCGGATGGTCTGTCAGCGCCCGCGATTACGTACAGCAGGTCGCGTTGGAATCCTGTGAGGTCGTCCATGGGGCAGCCATTCAGGCGAGATGATATTTGTTATTCCACACGTACAGGTATGTACGCAAATACAACTAGTCAGTTCTTTATGTCACTAGCTGACTCTCTTCCCATTCACGACATCCTGAGACCGCGGTCGTGATGGAACGGCACTCGAGGGATTCGATCCAGCGCATACGTTCAGCGGTCGCGACTGTTTCACTCCGAACTCGAGAGTAGTTCGCCACGTACTGATTTCCCACTCACGACGGTCCTCGAGTTCGCGTTGATCATGCGCTGTAATTGTGTAGTAGTTCGATCGTTTGACGGCCTCGCCTTTCTCGACGAGTCCGTTGACTATATCGAGATTCAGATACAGTCACCCGTGGTGGATCACATTCTCGTAGTACTCTTCGAACTTGTCGTTGATCGTGAGGCTATGAGGATCGTCTTAGCTAGGGATCACGTACGGGGGCCACGCTAGAATTCAGCACTCTTGATCTTGTCGTCGGAGAAACCGCCGCACTTGACGAATATGTGCATCTAGGAGACGTCCTCATCGAGTGCTCCGATCGACTCGAGGTAGTCACGAACCTCGAGGACGAACTGCCGATATCGCTCGAGATCCTGCAAAGCGTTGTAGACTACGTCGTGATCGATGATATTTCCGTAAGTATGAGCAAGGACATTTCGGAACCGGGCACCTTGTGCCATTTCCTCAGCTGTCGAAGCAGAGAGTATACCAAGCTCTTCGAGAGCCCGCATTGATTGTGGATTGCTCGCTGGAGGGGTTCCACGCTCGTGTTTGACGAGTTCCTCTCCAATATCGATCGCGGCCTCAGTCATCTTGACAAATCGACGTTCGACAATGTCCTGTGTGTCAGAATCAGCGTGGTACGCCTCCCGACTCAGACTCTGTTTCCGAGCGAGAACGCCCAAACTGGTTTCGATCGTTTCGACAGCATTGAGTATTCGATTGAGACGATCAGCGGGAAAAATATCGTCCGTCATCGATCACGAGGCTCGCCATCGGTTGCTGTCACAGCAGACCCACTGAGATGCCTATTAATTCTGGCTACTGCCGCGTCAAACCGTTCACGCGGTGACTGAGTCTTCTCCTCAATTTCCGTGAGTTGACTTCGGATATCAGCCACGTGCTCTGGGTCACCGATAAGAAGGATGCCTCGATCGAAGATCGTCTCCGCCAGTTCCGGTGACGTTGTTTGGAAATCGACGAGATCGACATTGTCTGTTCCGAGCGCCTCGCTGAGATCAGCACTCAATCCGAAAAAGACCTCGTTGTAGTTCGGGTCACTCGGGCGGACTGTGTCGAATTCCACTGCGATATCGATGTCACTCCGAGAGTGGGTTTCGCCACTTGCGTGAGAACCGAAGAGAATTGCCAGCTGGATCGAATGCTCCTGCAAGACCGCTCGAAGAGTCTCGAGAGGGAGGGATTTATCGATAGTCGTTTCCTCACTGGTTCTCATTGCCTTGAAATACGGTCTCGTGGCATATAAACACTCAGGAGCCCAGTGACCGATCGAACTCGTTCTGCCACGGTTGCCTCGGTTATACCCCGGTCCTGGACAACAAGTTTGGTTTACGTTCGATAGCCGGCGACTCGAGTCGCATGGGGCACTGCCGAGCAATCAGGCGAATAGTCATAAAAGCGGCTCTGGGTATCGAGCCATCGCTGGAACTCGTCGCTCGAGACTGCTTCAGTTACTGCCTCGAGAAGGTCATCGATCCACGCTTCGATCGTGCTCTGCATCTCGTCACGTCTGGTGTCCGAATCGCTGAAGGACACCTGCTGGGAGTCGCTCGTAGCCATTGTTCTCGATGACGGACGCTTACGTGTGGAACGCCCCTCGCCCCTACGGGGGAGAAAAATAGTTGCTGCTGGCAAGTGTTTAACCAACACCGTTGGCAACTGTGCGTTTCTGTTGGTTAATAGAACTGACGTCTTCTCTTGATGTCTGACACGACCGCACCTCAGCACTGACGTTTGACTAGCTACGCTGATTCCTCGAGCAGCGCAATTCCGCGTTCCACGACTGCCTCCGTGATGAATAGGCTTGTCTCCGTTTGGAGTGCCCGCATTAGATCGATAGCTTTCGATTTAGTAAGTTCTCCACGAGTGAAGCCGAGAACAATGACACCGATCGAGCCGTGTACCTCGACATCGAGATCTTCAGCTGCGTCTCTTGCTGCGAGGTCGTCAGTTAGCAGGACAGCCGAGCGCTCAGATGCGACCGCGAGAGCGGCTGTCTCCCCAGGATCTAAGTCGACAGAGAACTCAGCTTTCTCCGCCTCGACGGTTTCGTACTCAATACTTGTAAGTGCAGACGGAACCGTCCCTGCTTCGAGTTCCTCGTATACAGTGTGCGGGATGAGCAGCCTATCGACAACTGAGAGCAAACCAAGCACACCAATTTCGTCGAGATGGATTAGTGGACCGGTATCTGCGACCGCAACAATCACGCATTCAGGCCCCAGCGAACGTCTTCGCCGACAACCTGCAGTTCGCGGTCTGCACGCTTGACTCGGTCTCGGCCAACGAGTTCAATCGCTCTCTCCCGATCGATTTCGTCGTTTACGTATCGTGAGAGGACGACATCCATCCAGAGATCCTCGACACCGCGTTCCAGTGCCTGCTCGAGGATCTCCGATTCGGGGATGTCTCGCGCTTCCGCGATTTCTTGCACCCGTTCGGTGAGATCCGTGGCCATGTCTACACAATCGCTCTGCGGTGACTTAATTGTAATTAGGCGCTAAGTCCCCTTCCTCAAGGAGCAACGCAGGGAGCGAATCGACCGAGTAGCGCAGTAGGGAGGGGATACAGCGTCCCCAGAAATATTCGATTTCTGGTGTGCGAACGAGACTCCGTCTCGTTAACGCCGAACGGTTCTCACACACCCGCGACACTCGTCCCACAGGCCCACCGCTACCTTTATGTCTATATATGGTCTATACATGTGTGATGGATAGGTTTGAAATCGAAGGCGAAGAAGTCCTCGACGGGACTGCAAAACCGTCGGGCAATAGCGCCCACGTCATCGTTCCCAAAAGCTGGCGCGGTGCCGACGTGAAAGTCGTCCGTACCTCCGAACCCAGTTCAGACGAGTAAGAAATGCAGTACAACTACAAGTATCGACTCAACCCACCAGAAGACATTGCTGAGACGCTTCTGCACCACGTCAATACTTGTAGGCAACTGTACAACCACGTCCTCTACCTGCTCAACGAGGGTGACGAGATTCCCGCTCGCTACGAGGTGCAGGGACGACTCCCCGACCTCAAATCGTGGTGGGACGACCTCGGAGACATTCACTCGAAAGTGTTGCAGATGGTCGTCAAGCGCGTCTACGACAACCTCTCTACGCTCAAAGCGCAGAAGGAGTACGGACGCGCCGTGGGGATGCTCACGTGGAAACCACCTCGGGAGTATCGGTCGCTCACCTACAACCAGTCCGGCTTCGAACTCAAGAATACGAGTGGTCGGCCTGTGCTGTGGTTGAGCAAAATCGGTGAGATACCGATTCACCTCCACCGAGATATACCCGAGAACGCGACCATCAAGCAGGTCACGGTCAAGCGAGAACCCACGGGTGAATGGTTCGCTACGTTCGGCATCGACGTGGACGAAGCCACGGCTGAAAAGCCGGAGACGCCCGAGAAGGTCGTCGGCATTGACGTGGGGATTCTCACGTACGTACACGACACCGACGGGTACGCCATCGAGAGCCCCGACTTCGGCAAGGAACGTGAGCGACTCGAACGCGCCCAACGTGACCTCTCGCGGAAGGAACACGGCTCTACGAATTGGGAGAAACAACGGAAGGTAGTGGCCGAACGCCACGCCGAGTTGAAGCGGAAGCGACGAGACTTCCTCCACAAGTTATCGAACTACTACGCTCGCGAGTACGACTTGGTGGCGGTTGAGGACTTGGACGCGAAGGGACTGGTCGAACTCCCCGGTAACTCACGGAATCGAGCAGGGGCGGCGTGGGGGACATTCCTTCGGATGCTCGAATACAAGTGCGAGCGCGAGGGAACGCACTTCGTCGCGGTTGACCCGAAAGATACGACGAAGGAGTGCGCGTCTTGCGGTGTCAAGACGGACAAGCCGCTGTGGGTTCGTGAACACTCGTGCCCGTCGTGTGGGTTCGAGGCAGATAGGGACGCGAACGCGGCGTGGAACATTCTTTCTCGCGGCCTCGAAGATGTAGGAGCGGGACGCTCCGAATCACCGCCTGTGGAGACTGGGCTCCCTGTGGATACACCTGTGTCTGCAAAGCGCGTCGTGGAAGCAGGAAGCCCCACCCTCAAGGAGCGAACCGCGTCAGCGGTGAGCGAGTAGGGTGGGGTAGTTCACACATCCCTGGATGGTCTATACTGTATCTGGTTCGAGGACCCATCACCCCTCTCGGGGATGGCAAACGGAACCACACCGGTTCACTTTCATTCGGGGCCATTCCCGAACAATCGTTTCGTCCTTCCCCACACAGACGTTGCCTTGGACTCATGCTTGCCTTCCTTTGGGGTGACTGCTCGTTCTCCAGGACTCGCGTCTGTGTCTCGGTTACTGTCTTCGAGTTCGACTTTGAGTCGTTCAATCTCTTCCTCGAGTTCGGTAATTCGCTCGGTTTTTCGCTCAACCGTGGCCTCGAGGTCATTGATACGGTCTTTTAGCAACCGATTTTTCTCGACCAGATAGGCATGGTTTTGCTTCGTTTCGTCACGTCCGTCGGTGGTCGACGATTCGTTTTGGTCTTTCGAGATTTCAGTCGATGACTCTCCTGCATCTGGATCATAGAACTCAGAGGTGTTCGCAATAGCTCGTTCGACCGTCTTTTCACCGTAGGTCGATCCATCGGCATAGTGTACCTCGTCCCATTTCTCTCGGAGAAGGCCCGACTGTCGAAACAGGCGATTGATTCGTGTCTGGTTCCCGCCCGTCCAGAACGCCAGCAGACAGCACAGCGCCATATCGGCTTCTGAGTGGCTGTCGTAGCCAGCAGTCGAGCCACGCCATAACCGTTCGAACTTCTCTCCGTTCGATGCATTCCGTGCTTTCTCGAGGAGATCCTCATCCTCGAGATCGACCGTACCGGTCGATTGTGACTGGTCATTTGCCGGACCACGAGAGCCGGATTCTGAGCCGCTGTCGGTGTCTGTCTCCTGAACGTATTCGCGGTGAATTGCGACAAGTGCGTCTTGCCGGCGAGCAACGCGGGGTGGCGTCTCCTCGAGATGATCGCCAGTCACGGTGAAAAACCGAGCGGTGTCGTACAGTTCGATACTGCCGCGGCGATTCCGGCCATCTGGGAGTTCTCCCTCAATGAGCACATGATATCCAGTGCCTGACGGAGAGATCTCCGTATAGGAATCGAGGCGCTCGATGATATCCGACGCTATCTCGTTGACGTCTTCCGTTTCGGGGTCTCGACAGTCATCCAGGTCCACGCCGACGATGGGATCATCGTCAGAAAAGACGAATCCGATACCATCGGCGTTCTCTGTGTCGGCGTACTCGAGGGCTGTCTCGAACGAAGCCCAAGTATCTGAGTCCGTTGACGATGCGAACCCACCACTGCTTGGTGACACCGGTATCTTCGTTGGCTTTCCATCCCGATTTTCTTCTCTCCAGCAGACCCACTGGTTGCGCTCTCGCAAGCCACTTGGCAGTGCTGCTGTGTCGATTGAATTTTCGATACTCATTGGTGACCTCCTTGAGGGGCATCCGCTATCGCCCTCGAACAAACTATGTCATCTTCTCGAGAGAATGATTGATAGCCTCCGTGTTGTCTGACCTGCCTGTCCACCCATCGTTCTGCGGGATGAACCCAGTATATACTAGTTGGTTGTGGGTCGAATTTGTGCGTGGACGGCGCTTCTGTCATACGGTTCTGGCTGGACAGGCATGTCCATGCAGTTTGTCTGGCCGCCCGATCTGCGTGGACAGATGATTGTGATACGGGATTATGGCCATCTAAGGCCCTGTACTGACCAGTACTCCAAGCTGGGATCCAGCGGCAGGGAACGACTGCTGAGGCCCGATTTTTGTGTGTCATATGGCTGGTAGGCCTCATTGATCCAGCAGTGCGTTCCCTTCCTGTGTCAGGGTCAGACCGATGTAGAACTGGACACGTTCTCCGTCTACTCTGGACCGGTCAGTCTCGAGATCAACGACGTTCCGTAATTTCCGGGTGAACCAGCCCTTGGTCGTTCCGTCAATATTCTGCTGGTCAGTCCAGGTAGCGTAGGCCTGAAATACCTCCTCTTGGGGAACCTTCGCACCCTCGACTTGCCTGACGTACATCGCAGTGAACGCTTCGACACCGTCTCCATCTGGATCGACATCCACTGACGCAGTCGTAGCTGGTGGATCAGATTCTACCGGTAGTGATAACGAATCCTCGCCAGAATCTGTTTGCATGCTATCGGATTGAGGCGACTCAACTGTAGATTCACTGGGCCACAGATCCTCGCGATCTGGATTCTCGGGTAGCGGATACGTCTCTCCATGCTGGAAAACCAGTGGGTTACCGTTGGGTGGCAGGATCACCACGAGGTAACTGTCTCGCGAATAGTCTACGTTCGGGAGGTCGGTGGCAGGGATGAACGGTCGTTTGATCGGCGTCCAATCCTGTTCGAAGTCGGCCTTGGAGTCGTATTTGTGACTCTCTCCAGTCCGGTAGACGGTGTACTGTCCCGTTTCCCGGTCGTGACTATAGTAGGCTGGAATGCTATCCTTCGAGAGCGGTTTATCGGCCGGAACGCGGGTCAACTCTATGTCGCCATCAGATAGAACACGGTCCTCGCCCTCACGCATCCAGACCGTCCGATTTGACCCGGATGTGCGTGGCCGAACAGCGGTTACGCCACCGTGAGCTGTTGCGCCACCGCCAAACGTCACGATCTCATCGAAATTATAGAACTGCTCTGTCCCGTCCGCTCGTTCGCGCAGTGGCGGCGACAGGATGTTCTCGACCCGCTTAGCCCATTCAGTCTCAGGGTCACCGGGACGGACAACGAAGATCGGAATACGATCCTCCTCGTGAGCGCGTTTGAGATTCTGTAGTACCTTCGCGGGACGGTCAGGCGTTGTCGTCTCGGCCTCGATATTGAACACACCGTCGTGGTCAGGGTGTGTCGCAGTGGCGTCAGGCTGTTCGCTCCCGTCTTGCTCGAGGATTTCGACACTGAACCCGCGTTCTGTAAGCGCCACCTCTGTATCCATGAGCAATGCATCGTGGCTTGCCCCGCCGGCTGATCCGACAATTCCTGTCTCGGGTTGTACCTGTGTTTCTCCTTCGTCAGTGAGGCGAACAACGATCTCGTCGTCCTGCAGGTCGACGTCGATCAATCGCGACGCGTCACGCACGTCGGGAAGGTCTTCGTGTGCATACTCAACCTCGAGTTCGCTCTTCTTGAGTTTCATAGACAGTTCCTCATCGACAGCCGTGACATCGACCCAGCCGTTTTCCGTCCGAACGCCCTCCCGGATCTGGACCGTGCGAATTGCGTCGGCCATCGTTTCGTCGAGGATTTTCGCTGGATTGACTGCCTTGTTCGCGTCGCTGTAGATGAGGTTCTGGAGGATCTCTGCATCCGTCAGCGGTTCCGTCCCGTAGCGATCCAAACTCTGCTCAATGATGTCATCGACCGCATCAGCTCCTCGAAGCGGAGGATACGGTGGGAACGAGTTGAGAAGAACGGGCTCGGAGTAGCGCCCACCGTCGAGGGGCAGTTTCGTCCAGGCCTGATACTGATCAGTCGAGATCAGGTCCTCCGCTGTATAGCCCTGGAACCGTTTCATCAGGAGTCGGGCGTCGTCGACGTCGTTCACCGAGAACGCGAGAAGGTTGTCACAGTTGTTCTGCATCGCCTTGAGCGTCCCCTCTTCGAACTGTGAGGGATACTGTGAGGCAAGAGTCACCGACAGTCGCATCGATCGGGCCCGGGCCAGCATCGACTCGATGTCGAGATTGTCGCTCGCGATATCGTCGAACTCGTCACAGAGAACGAAATAGGGGTCCGGATCGGCAACGCGTTCGTACGACCGTTGCTGAATAGCACTCCAGAGATTCCGCATCACGCCGAGCGTGACCATCTTCTTAATGTCCGTGTTTTCGACAGGCGTTCGGACGATGACGATCCGATCGTTGTCGATGATGTCTCGGAAGTCGATCGTACTCTCGCGATGGGCAATAATCCGACGGATCACCGAATTTTCGACCCAGGACTTGATCCGTTTCAGGAGGGGTCGGACCGTCTCTTCTTCCATGTTCGCGATCTCGAGACAGAACTCCCGGATATAGGGATCCTCGACGTCGAGTGCGAAATCTTCGCGTCGCTCGGCGTTGAGCAGCGTGAAGTACATATCGATGACCGAGAACGGTTTCTCCGATTTCATCATCGCACGGGCCATCGTCTCGGTAATCGCCTCCATGTTGATGCCCCAGTAGTCGGACGTGTCGAAGACCGCTTTCAGATTCTCGACCCGGCCTTCGATCTCGTTCTCGAGTTCCTCGATCGTCTGGCACTCGGGCACCTCGAGGAAATTCATCCCGACCGTCTTCTCGTGCGTTGTCGATCCGGGCTCGATCCAGATCACGTCCTCGAGACGGTTTTCGGGAAGCTTCCGGAGGAGTTCGCGCGAGTCACGGCCTTTCGGGTCGAAGTAAACGAACCCGTAGCCCGAATACGCCCACTGGACCATCATATTCAGCAACGCCGTAGTTTTCCCGTAGCCAGTGGTTCCCGTAATCCAGATATGGCGGAAGAGCGAATCGAATCGAAGCGGTGCTTCGCGGAACCCCCGTTGTGGATCCTCGTCGTACCCAATCCAGAGCGGGACGGTAGATGAATCTGAATGGGCACCTGCCTCGAACATCTCGCGGATGTACGAGCCTGCGACCACGCCTTCACTGTCTGTAACAGATATTACAGACTCTCCGCCGATGGAGGTCGTCTCTCGTTCGATGATATCGTACGACTCGCCGAATCGCGACTGAGGAACGGGTGGTGACTCAGCTAGTGATTCTCCCCCTTCGATGGCTCGTGTACCTGTATTCGTCTGCTCATCCCCTTTCGCTGACGATTCGGCAGATTCGCTGCGGAAGAAGCGATCAAATACCATCCCTTCCACCCGTGGCGACGTTCTGTTGATTGGGAGTGCTTCGATCGGCGGATTCGTTGTATTGACCGACGTCAGCGGGGACCCGATCACCACGTTGAGTATATCGCCAGTCGATGTTCGGCGTCTCGATCTCCGCGTTCGGAATGTGGGCAACGCCGGCGAGTTCGTCGACGGTCATGATCATGCGCCGATCGATCCAGTCCCGATCGCTCATTCGCTGGACGAACCGTCGAAGTCGGTTGGCCCGCTTTCGTTTCCTGCGATGCCAGACCGGGATATCGTCGAGCCCCTGCTCGGTGACCGCGTTGTAGTACTTCCTGAACATGCCTGCAACACCGCGCGCCCGAGCCTCGGCTTCGTCCTGCTCCGATGATGCTGCGAGGACCCGGATGTTGACGTGAAACGCCTGTTGGCCGCGTTGCTGTTCGATCGTCTTCGCAGCTTGCTTGTCCTTCTCGCTCGCTGGTCTCGTCCGTGGGTTGAGCCAGCCGACGGATGTTCCCTGGCGGAGAGCGTATGCGAGTTCGTCGACGCTATTGTGTTTGAATCGATCGCCATCGGTCCAGGACTGTTTTGCAGGTCGGAAGACGACCTGAGTGACGACCGTACTATCGTCAAGCGACAGCATCTCGCTCGTGATCTCGCCGTATGGATCCGTCTCGAAACCTTCGCTGTTATCATGGCGTATCGGGTAGTAGGGGATCTTCTCCATCTCGAGCCAGGCCCCAGCGACGTACTCGTCAGGCTCGATGATGGGGAATGCGTGGCCATCCTCAACACGGAAAACCTCGCTGTTGGCGTAGTTGTTCCCGACACGGCGCCGGAACTTGTCAGCGGCTGCGTCGGTAGCAGCGTGCATATAGAAGCAGATCTTTCCCTCGTCGAACCAGACCTCGAACGAGTGGTGATCGCTCGTGTTCTTCCCGCGGAAATTGGTGGTCACGTCGTGGACTGACTGGAGCAACCCGGCTCCATCCACCACTCCCTCGTTCTCTTTGTAGGGACGGATCCGCAGCAACGTCCCGGGAGTGTCTGCTTGCCGTTGCACGAACGGTTCTCCGCCTTCGAAATCGAGTTGCGTTGCCTCGTACTGTGGCGAGGAATGGAATACCTCCGTGAGCCGCTCAAACGGAGACATAGCGTTAGTCGTCACCCTCCGTTTCGGCGATCTTCCGCTCGGTCGATGATGGTGACTCGCCACCATCTGCCTGGACACGCGCTTCGTCAGCGTCGGTTCCATCAGAATCTGTCTCATCCAAGGCGTCCTCGAGCGCCTGATCCACGACCGCTTCGAGGATCTCCTCTTCGGAGAACTCTCCCTCGAGAACATCCTGTGCCTCGGCTGTAGTGAGGTCGAACCGTGTCGCGAGCGCGTTTTGCTGGGCTTCCCTCTCGACGAACTCTTCGAAAGCGAGTAGGTCCGCCGGTTCGTCGCTAATCGCTTGCTCGATGAACGTGCGATCGGCGGGTCCGTATTCGATAACACGTGTCTCGAACTCGTCGGCGATGACGTGCAGCGGATACGTTCCATGTTCTTCGACGCGGACGAGCGACTGGCTGTAGCCGAGATCCTCTTTCCCAGCATCGGCACTTCTGACGTACCGGCGTTGTTCTTCCGTCAAGCCGATTTTGTCAGCTGTCCCATCGTCCAGATCGGGGAGCTTGTGAAAGACCTTAATCGGACACATGCCGATGATTTTCTCCGCCTGGTCGGTTTCGTAGAACTCTTGGGCTGTCTGGGAGAGTAACACCATTCGAAGGCCCGCGTGGCGCTGGTGACGGAACGCCGTCTCAAGGAAATCGAGATTCGCCTGATCCTCGAAGAGATAATGTGCTTCGTCGATCGCCAGTTCGACGTTCCGATCAGTGTTTTTCGCCTGCTGGTAGATCGTCGACAGCAGCAACTGCATCAGGAACGTCTGGCGGTCGATCCCCGATGCGCTTCCCTCGATCTGGCCGAGATCGATATAGACGACTTTGTTATCGCCCTCGAGGATGTCGATCTCGGAGCGATGTGAGAGGTTTTCGTAGGCACCGCCTTCCCGGAACGGCTGGAACGCGATTGCAAGTTCATCTGCGTACCGAGCAGCACGTTCGCGAGCCGAGGCGGAGTCTGCGATATTGTGTTCGTCGGGGTTCTCCGCGATACCACAGAGGATTCGGTGGACGTCTTGCATCGTCGGTGAGTTCGCCGACGTATGCGTCGAGACGTCGTCCTCAACGATCCCTGCCTGGCGATAAACCTCATCGATCACGTACGAAAGAACGCCCGTTTCGGCTCCGAGATCGATATCACGAGCGTCGAGAAAGTTCTCGAGCACAGCGGCAACCTCGTCTTTCTTCGCTGACAGTGGTGAGACCCCATCAGTTGATTCGAGTACGTGTTGTGGCGTCTCTCTGATCTCGAGTGGATTCAACTTCGTCTCGCCGCCGACGGTGATCGTTTTCGCGTTCAGGGCGTCTGCGATGCCACGGAAGCCACCGACGGGATCGACGAGGACGAGCATGGTATCGTTGCGGCGTTTCATCATCCGAAGATGGCGCATGATTCCGCCGAACGTCTTCCCTGCTCCGGGCATGCCGACGACGAGTTCGCTGTGGCCGGTCTCGAGGTCCCACGGATCAATCCGAATCGGTGACCCGTTATGTCCGTGATAGCCGTATTCGATACCCTCGTCCATCATCAGGTAGTTCGACGAGAATGGGAACATCGCGCCGATCGCCTGATTCGTCAGTGTCGACATCCGGTCGCGACCGAGTTCGTTCGCTCCGAGTGGTGAGACCGTTGCAAGACCACGTTCCTGCCACCGACTCGCGACCTTGAGCGTACAATTCGCCGGCGCGTCCTTGATGATCGACCGCAAACGAGTCGTCTTATTGTTGAGGGCGTGTTCACTGTCGGCCGCCAGTCGGATGAACACGCCACCGCGGTAGAACGAGGCTTTGTTCGCTCGGACGAGTGATCGCATGTACTTCGCCTGATCGATGTCTTCCTGGAGATCCTCGGCTTTGAGGCTGTGCGAGTCGTGCTGATTGATTTTCAGATCCGAGATCCAGTCCGCCATCATATCTTGTGCCGACTGGCTGTCGAACGGATCGAGGTGGATGCTGATATCCGTCTGCATGTCGGTTTCGAGCAACAGTCGCTCGAGAAGACCGTCCGACGGCTCCTCGCGGACGAAGTCGGCCTCGGAAAGACGATCGAGGTGGGCATGATTCTGAAGGAGATGCACTACCGCGAGACCGACGATTCGGTGCTGATCCTCACCCCGGCCCAGCTGGCCAAACAGTGGCAAGGAGAACTCCTCGAGAAGTTCGGGCTCGAGTTCGTCTGCAACTACGACGACGAGTTCCAGGGATTCGACGCACATAATCGCATCATTGCCAGTATCGACACCGCGAAGAGCGACCGACACCGGACCACGGTCCTCGCTCGAGACTGGGACGTTCTCGTCATGGACGAAGCCCACTACGTGAAAAACGAGGAGACCGATCGCTACGACCTCATCGATGAGCTCACCTACGACTACGCGTTCTTTCTCACGGCAACCCCGATCCAGAATCAACTCACCGATCTCTACAATATTGTTTCTCTACTTCGTCCGGGTCTGTTCGGCAGCCGCGACACGTTCCATCAGTATTTCATAAACAGCAATCAGGAGACGCTGGTAAACCGCGACGAACTTCAACGTCGGTTGGGACAAGTGATGATCAGAAACCGTCGTGAGGAGACGAACATCGACTTTACCGACCGCATCATCGATACTCGAACATTTGAGCCGAGCGAGGATGAGAAAGAACTCTACAACGAGGTCACCGACTACGTCCGTGGCGCGTACAGCCAGGATCAAGGTCAGAAGCTGGTCCTGATGTTACTCCAGAAGGAAGTCGTCAGTAGCCCCGCCGCACTCGAGGGGACGATCCAGAAGCAATTACATGAGCAAAATGAACTGACCCACAGAGAGGAACTGGAGACGATCCAAGACAAAATTGATTCCATCGAGACTGTCACGAAACAGGAACGATTGTTCGACATCGTCGAAGAGGCCCGCGAGCACGTCGAAATGGGCCGAGTGATCGTGTTCACGCAGTTCCGTGCGACACAGCGGCAGGTTCTCGAAGGGCTACAAGAAGAGGGTTACACGACACATGCGTTCCATGGCGGCCACTCAAGTCAAGAAAAAGAAGAAATCGTAGAGGATTTCCAGGAGAACGGCGGCGTCCTCGTCTCTACGGATGCGATGAACGAGGGACGGAATCTACAATTCTGTAATATCATGGTGAACTACGATCTTCCGTGGAATCCGATGAAAGTCGAACAGCGGATCGGTCGCATTCATCGTATCGGCCAGAAACGAGAGGTCTATATTTTCAATATGGCTCTCAACGACACCATCGAAGAGTACGTACTAGATAAATTGTACCACAAGATCGATCTCTTCCAACAGACCGTCGGCGAACTGAGCACCATCCTGACTCGCCTCGAAGAGACGGGTACGAACTTTGAAGACGAAATCTTCGAACGGTTAGTTGACGCCGATTCCGAGGTTGAACTCGAGAACGACTTCGACGCGATGGCGATTAACCTCGAAGAGCAACAGGATCTCTCACAGAAGGTCGAACAGTTCAACAGCGGTGTCTTCGAAAGCTTCGATCTGGGGGCAGATGATGACTGACGTGACTCATGCAGTGACGCAATCTGCGTTGGAAGCGTTCACTCGGGAGTATTTGAACGACCTCGGTGCGGCCATCCGTGAAAACGGAAACCGATGGCAGGTGCGATTACCCACCCACGTAGACGTCGACTTTAGCGATCGCCGCGAGTTCGAAATTGCCCTGGATAGTGAAAAACGAGACGAGGAAGAGGATTCTATTTGCGTACTCACGCCGGAGAGCGAATTTGCACAACAGCTGCTCGATGAAGCGGCATCGATGGCCACCGTCGGACAACTCGCCCTGACGGACTCGATGATTGATGGCGACTATCGGTATCCTCTGTGGATTGTAGAGAGTGATGTAGAAGTTGTAGACGCGGCGTTCAGTCCGTACTATGACCGGACAGCTATCTGTGTGTTCGTACGCATTGACGTCGAGACGGTCAGCGAGTATCAGACCCAATTCTTGGAAGCTGTGACGATCGACATTGAGTCAAAGGATAAGCTCCCTGGTGTTACAGAGATACTTGTCGACGAGTTTTTCGGCCCAAAATCGGGCTGGCCTGACGACGTAACTGTAGGGAATGATCAGAGCGACCTGACGATTGCTCCCGATAAGCTGACAGACGCAATCGCTGCCGGACAGAAAACTGCTGTAGAAGGATTTCAGGAGGAGATCGCCGAAATTCGTCAGTCGGCATCTCGTGCTGCTGATTCTGAGTTTGAAGAATACCGGCAGCTTCAGGAACAGCGAATTAACGATCATCGCAATGAGATAAATTCGCTTTCGAACCGTCTCCAGAACGTAGCTAGGGACGTCGACGGCGCAGAATCTCAGCAACAACGTGTGGAGGCACTTGAGAAGCGGCAGGAACTCAAAGCCGAGAAAGAAGATTTCGAAGTTAAACTGGAGCAACTCCTACGAGAGAAGGAACAAGGGTACGCTCAGAAACAGCAGGAAATCTATCGCCGACACGCGATAGAGGTGAGTACCAAACCCATTGCGTTCACGCTCGTGACGTACGAGCGCGGAGAAATCGAATTCACTGTGGGGGACGGCGATCAGACCGACACTGTCCGTGCACCGTACGCGATCGGTGCTGGCGTAACCGACGAAGTTCATTGTGATAACTGTAACACGCAACTCTCAGAGGAGAATCCAATCAGCATGGTTGCGGGAGTGCTTGGCTGTCAGAATTGTCGGTGACCCCGGTGAGGTTTGTGTTCGCTCGGTAGCCGGCGTTGGAGTTCACCCATGGTGTATCAGTCAAACGAATGGGTCCACGGTCGGAAGGCAACATGGTTACTGACATCACGTCGGGATGACCGTAGTGACGAAGGACCGTTAGCCCCACTGGTGGGTGGTCTCTATCTGGGGTACCAATTAGACTCTCCCCCGCTGTCGGTACTCTTGTGCGACTCGAGTGTAAGGTTGGCACCGCGGCCCTTGCGTGGTTGTTTCGCACTTTGTCCAAAAGTCCCCTTAGCGGGTGTCGCCAAGGCGACAGCGCAAAAAATTACAGTGCCCCCTCTTCATCTCTGCACGCAGAACTCCAGTTGAAGCACTCGAAATGGGGGTCGAGAACGGTATTCAAGAGAATCTATACTATCGTATGTGACTGAACAAGTGTGGGAATTTTATTACGAAAGGCCAAATTTGTAGTTGTATGGATCCGTCAGAGCTTACCGATGAGGAACTGAGGTTAGCCCAATATACTATTGAATTTCTCCCATATGGCGGGCCTGCTGAGTCAGTATGGATCTCCCATCACGAAAATCAAGGTGTCGTAACTGGTAGTGAGTTTGAAATAGAGGAAGGTCCAGGGCCCGATGATCATGGTGGCTATTTCATCAGAGAAGAAGTCTGGAAACTTGACGAAGAGGAGGTGCTTGAAGAAGCAGAAAGCCGATTTACCGAAGAGAGTTAATAAGAATCTTCATAGGTCAAGTGGGTTATTTACGTTATTTTCTACTAATTTATCTCCATCAAGATGAGTAATTGTCCGGTTTTGATATAATCTGTAAAGAGCATCATATATTCTGGATTGGGACTCTGGAAGACCCTTCTCAATGATCGGTTTCGCTTCGTCGAGCCCAACAGCCGGCACCTGCTGGAGTGCGGCAAGTGCGTTGCGGACCTAGACGAGCGACCGTTCGTGAACCTTGAGATCTGACAGCGGCTGCTGGTTACTCATTGTGATCATGCTCCGGAACTTCGTCTTCATTGATTTCATAGATACCATGCCCCAGTGGCTTGACGATATCGTCCTGTTTCAGACGCCCAAGTCGCTCTCGGACGTACTGCGAAGAGTAGCCCGCTTCTTCGGCGATAAGCGGTGCATTTGCACGCCCTTCGCGAAGCACGTCGAGGATTGCCCAATCAGCGTCGCGCATATCGTCTGCGTCCATAGATTTGGTTGCTATACTCATCGGTGTATGATAAGTTGATGGCAATGGCCAAAAACCTACTGGTGATAACCTACAACCAATAGGTTTAATAGATTGGCTGATAGAGTAGCAACTATGAGGCGCAGGGTGGCCGGGAAAACCGATTCTCGGCCGGCTGTTGGAGCAGCCGACCTGCGCTTCTGGAGCTACAGAAGCAATGAGTGTTCAACCGCGAACCCACGAAACGGTTTCGGAAGCACAGACTACTGACCCACGCGCTGACTACATCTCTGTCGGCATCGACAACGAGGGCGCACACCACGTCTATCGGACGACCGACGAGTCCGTTCACGTTATCGAGAACGGCGAGCGCACCGTCCGCTACGACCTCGTGGACGTCGAGAAGACGATCGACGACTGGATTGATTACATCGCCGACCGTCGCGGCGGCTTCGAAGTGCAGTACCTGTTCAAGACGATGGCTGACGCGATCGTCGGCGCTGTCGAGGTGGGCGACCAATGACGTTCGTCAACGATCACGAAGCTGTCGCAGAGCGTGCCGAACAACTCGAGCGCGAAGGCGCTCGCGAGATGCGCCTTCGAGCGGAGGCCCGCGCCGTCGCCGGCTACGAACCGGGCGACATCGAAGCGACCGACGGCTCGGAGATCATTATCGCCGACGACGATATCCGATCCCACACTCTCGAGACCGAGGACGGAACTCTGCTCGTCGATGCTGATGACGACCCACGTCTTGCAACCGACGGCGGTTGCGACCAGCCCACCGAACCAACCGTCGAATTCGTGTTTGAGTACACGTCGATCAGCGGCCGTCGCCGCCGGGTGATGATTGTCCCCGATACCGGTGGCGAAGCCTGGCGGATCGAACACGAACGCCGCAACAGCGATTGGAGAGAAACTGGTCGTGAACCGATTACCGAAGTCGATCTTCACGTACAGGGACGGCCCAGCGAGCACGATTCTAGTGGACCCAATCAACAAAGACAGTCTGCCGTTCCCGATGGCGGCCACACGAACCATGAGACGTTTCTCACGGAACAGAGACACTACTGCGATATCTGCGAGTGTCCGTTCGACTCGCTTACCACGCTGGCAAGCCATGACTGTCGACTCTAACCCGAGGGTAGCTAGCTGATCTAGCACACTTCCTCGGGATCGCTTGACTTATCCAGCGCAGTAGACCACCACACTTCGCCACTCGAGACGGAGCCACCAACCCCCGGTAGACCGACACCGGACTTTCGAATACGAAGACGTCTTTCGGGGAGACGGCCACTTCGATTCCTCGAGACGGCTCTCGAGTCAGTCGTCTACTGCTCCATCAGCGTTCCCGACATCGACCAGCAGCGCGAGTCGAATCGCCCGACAATGCCATCGAACCCAGAATCCAGAACCAAATGAGCGCGAACACAGACTGTCCCGAACCTGACGCACAGACACTCCAAACACTCGTCGACGAACTCGAGCGCCTTCACGAGCGTGTCACAACCCTCGAGGACGAACTCACCCGGAAGGACGACCGCATAGGTCACCTTGAGGCCGAACTCGAGGAAGCCCACAGCGAAAACAAGGATCTCGAAGCACGCCTCGAGGACTTGGAAGTATCACAGACACCCATCGAAGCACGACTAGACGCCCACGAGAAGAAACTCAACGCCAACAAGGATCGCGTCGGTGAACTCCAGGCACGAGAACTCGAGAAGGGCGCACACCTCCTAGAAGAACACATCGATAATGGGGAGATCGACGTTGTGGATGGCCGCCTCGAGCGCATCCGCAAAGACGATGGTGAGAGCTATTTCCGATTGCCCGAGAGTGACGACCCACTCGAGCGTGGTGGCGATGTCTCCCTCTCGTATGGGGATCTGCTTCCACTCCAGCAGCTCGCGAAGATGGACGAAGATATGCTCCGGGCAACGACATCGGCGCTTCCGTCACGGCTTGCTGCAAAGCTCTGGAAGGCACGTACCGATCCGTCGGTTGGAGACAACCCCTGGCGAAAGGGAAGTGCAAGCGTTCGAGAGTATGTTACCGCTGGCGATATGAAACACTGGATTCGACGCCAGGAGAAGGGCATCAGTGACGACTACGCGAAGAAATTGGTCTCCCGAACGATCGATGCGTTACTCGATCTCTCGAAGAGCAGGCTAGCAGTCAAAAAGCGGACACAGCGCAAGAACGGCCTCGAGTACACGGAACGACGTGTCTTGTTGATGGACGACGTCGACATCCCCGGTGAAATGGCCGGTTCCGGAGACACCTGACGTCGACAGGTGCGGGTGTCTCCCGACGACCCACAACCCCTGAGAAGGGTCTCACTCTATCCGTCCACCTAATATCCAGCATAAGAGCGGTTGTATGCAGTGTACCGTTACTCTGTGGTACGTCATTTGATCGGTCGTTGTCGGTCTCACTCCAATGACTTCCTTGTGGGTGTGTCTGAAGACGCCAGCTGTCACCGGAATCCTCTCGAGAGCACTGTGGAGATTCTCGGATCGACGTTAATACTGTGCGCTGACTTGACTGGGCCAGTCGGTTGTTGCAAGATAGCGAAGTCACTTATACATCAATTCGATATTATGCAACAGTATGCTCACTGGAGGCGAGCTTCACGCCCTCACTGCTCTTCACGGTGAGCAGACGCTCTCCGAGCTCGATGTCAAGTGAGGCCATCACCCACGGTGATACCTATGAACGATACCACGCCGCCGCTGCACCCGATGGAGCGCGAACAGCTTCGGGCCGAATCAACCCTCGTCGTGACCGTCAAGTCGTCCAGTGAGTTCCACGATGATGTCACCGACGGCATTGAGACGCTCGAGCAGGACGATGCGGTGGATACCCCGCCGACACTCTCGTTCACTAGCTACGACGATCTCATGGAGACGCTGACGCCGTGCGTCCTTGATCTCATCGAAGCCATCCGCCAGGAAGAGCCATCCAGCATTAATGAGACCGCACAGGTTGTTGACCGGGATGTGAAGAACGTCCACGAAGAACTCAGTCGGCTCGCCCAGTTGGGCATCATCTTCTTCGAGGAAGACGGCCAGAGTAAGCGCCCGGTCGTCTGGTTCGACGAACTCGTGATCAACCTCCCGTTCGATCCAGCGACTGACGACACGGTAGCCGCCGCACCGTAAAATCGGTCAAATGCGCCGTTTCAGCTTTTTAGCGAAGTAGACACCTCGGTGAAGACGACATCGCAGGCTACGTACTTCCTCGGCGTTCCGGAGCGCACGTCCTGTTCACACCTGTTGTTTTTCTACCCGCATACATAGTTCTCGAGTAATGGTCGAGTGTCGCTACTGCGAGCAAACCTTTGAGGAGGAATCTGCGATCCGTGAGCATCTCTACGAGGACCACGAACGTGACGAACTCAGTCGGATTGATCAGAAGCGTGTCGAGCAATACGTCGACGAACACGGATTAGGTGAGAGTGGCAACGAAGAGGTCCAAGAAGCAAGTCAACCCGCTCACCGTGAGCAACGAATAGCCGACACATCAAACGGGACCCACCCTGCTGATGCGTGGGAACTCAGCGACGTCGAAGCCCTCTCGACGGACGAAATTGTCGAAAAACTCGCCGATCACTCCATCGAAACGAGCGAGACGATGTTTCAGAGTCGGATTGAAAATTTCAATTCGGCGACTACACTCTCCGAGCAGTGGGAAGCTGAATACGAGGTTGATGTCACGGGCTATGATCAGGACTTCATCTGGATGGCCGCAGAAGTACTCTGGGAGCGCTGGGCACCCGACACCCCGAACAAAGAACGGATCTACGACTTCGTTCAGGAGGGACGCGATCTCCGTGAGAAAGGGAACCGCGCTGAGGCTTGCGATCGGTGGCTAACTGCCTGGGAGTACATCGTCGCCGTAACACCCGACGAAATCACGTCTAACGATGAGGCAGACCGAGAATTACCGTCGTTTCTCTCGCTCGAGGCGTTCATTCGATCGCTCGACAGTGACCTTGCCACCGTAGCGGAAGATGATCCAGCGTATCATGAGTACCGACTCGAATTCTGTCGGGAGGTCTGCGAGCAGTTCCCGGATGCATCTGACGAGTTCCTACTCGACTTTCGTCACTTCATCGCCGACTCGCTCGCGGAACTGGACAGAACCGCCGACAGCAGGGCGGAATTCGAGTCACTCATCGAGGAGTATCCCGAGGATCCCTGGGCGTACAAGAAACTCGCTGATAGCTACTGGCTCGAGGAACCAGACGAACTAACGAGAGAGGCGATGGAACGTACGGCAGAACTGTACCGAGCGGCACTGGATGCCGACAGCCCCCTCGAGGGAGCGTCGATAGTAGCCGAGCGCTGTGAGGAAGTAGAAAGCCGACTATCTGATACAGAGACATCCGACCCAGAGTGAGCGCTTGAGCACGAGAACTTACTTATTCGACGACGCACTATCTGTTTGTAGAGGAGCACACTCCCGTACCACCATGGAATTCGAAGAACAACTTCGGTCGCTGGAAGAACGGTATGACATCTCCGAGAGCGAACGTGCTCGGGAACTCGGACGAACCGTTGCCCAGCTGCGGGACTAACACGTACGCCTTACTCGCTAGATTCCAGATACTCGAGGAACTCCTGTTTGTCGACCCCATTCTCAAAACGCAGATGCGACGCTCCGGCTCGCGTCACTGACTCGATCATAAACTCGGTACAGAGTTCGGTATGATGAGTCGCATATGTCGACAGGGCTTCTGACTGTGGCAGCTCGAGGTCGTACTCCGAGAGCTCGATTTCAATCCCACCTTTTCGCAACACGATCTCACAGCCCCACTCATCGAGCAACCTGAACGGGGTTGTGTTTCGCCGTACGGTGAGCAGTCGCTTCGAGTCGGCGATATACGTGTCGACCCACTCTTTCCAGTCGTAGCTCTCGGTCGCCAACTTCGGGAGCGAAAACGACGGCTCGGCACTCTCGAGGTACCACTCGGCGAATGCGATCGAGGTTCGATGGTTGGCGTTTGGAAGGGGGTGGGCCAAAATGAGGGACGACATCAACTGCCCTGCGACCTCGACTACCGATTTCGACCAATCGACGTGCTCGAGTGCAGCTGGAATTCGACCAACGTCGATCTGCTTGTAAATCTCGAGTTTCTCTCCCTCCTCGAGTTCTGTGGCTTCGAGGACACCTTCGAACGTCTGGAGAATTCGCACTGTCACGAGCCGGTCTGATTCATCCATTTCGTCCAGTATCGCTTCAAAATCCTCGGTGATGTCGTCGACCGTTCCACTTGCCCCGGAGTTGGTGTAGAGGACATGTACCGTTTTCTCGAGTTGGTAGGTTTCGACTTTCCCATCGTCGGGGTCGATCTCGTCGTGATCGAGCGTAACGTACGCAAGTGAATATTGCTCGTCGTCGGGGTGGTGGTAGTGGACGAGACCGGTCATTAAACTCGGGAACGTACCGGAGGCACATAGTCTCTATTTTTTGTCCTAAGGGCCCCCAAAAGAAGGGACATATAGAAATTCGCTAACAGTCATCGGCAAGCAACTTCTCAACGGCGTCGATAACCTCCTATACCTCGTGCTAATATATCGAAAATTAGCTAAGTTCAAGTAAACTGAGTTAGTTCTTTGACTGTGCCATTACGAGAAGCACGGTCAATCGATCAGCTCTATTCGAAGGTTGCGAACTGCGATATTGCTCTTACTGGCGAAGCACCCCTCGCACTTGCGCTTGATAACCGAGTGCAAAGCCCTCGAATCGGTCGGTTGTCGGCTACACCGCGAAGCTATGCCGTTCAGGAGATGTTTCCCGATGACATCCGACCGCTCTTTTTCGAAATCGTCGCACAGACGGATCTCTCGTGGAAGCAAGCAGTGAGAGCACTCGAGTTGTGTATCGATTGTTGGACAGCGACGGGCGACCGTGAACAGATACTCGAGTATCCTGAGTTCGACAGTTCCGCTATCCGATTGGTCGTATCAATGCTGGGGGAACTTGAGAGCAGCTATCGGTCCATCGAGCGCACGACGCTCTCATCGGAGCAAGAGATTGCGGTAATTGACGAAGCTCGTCTGTCCGAACTCGACCGAAAACTCCTCCCTCCTGATGGGTACGAAACCTATTCGTCGCTGGGCGACACTCACGTTCCCTTCCCCAAGCTACATATCTTCCCATCGGCGACAGCAATCGTCTCGGCAATCGTCGACCAGATTGATCCAGACACAGCGGATCGATTTGGGATCGTTCTTGCCGAGGATAGTCTGTATAGTGCGCTGATCGAGTCTGCCCTTGAAGCACGGGAAATTCCCTATCGCGGTGGACCTGGATTCGAGGATGATGACGATGTTCGGGCGTTTTTCCGACTGCTAGAAGCAACATTTTCGGGGTCCGATCAGCGAGTCACGGAAATCCGACCGGTGCTCGCGACGGCTGGGATCGACCTTCCCAAAGATGTAGAAGAACAACGGGCAGATTCGCTCGAGCCAGATCAACTTGGGGGCTACGTTGAATTCCAGGAAGCCGTCGACGAAGGAACGTTCCGTGATGTCGTGTCGGTGTACGAGTCGATCAGCAGCACAGGGTTAGCTGAACTTCGACGCGAGCTTCAGAACCTCGGTATACTGGACGCGCAGGTCACAGAGGATCGCGTTTCGCGTTTCCGGTACTATCTCGATGCGTTTACTGTTCCAACGGACTCGAGTGCTACTGACGGAGTTCTCTTAGCGGATGCGACGTCCACAGCATACGTTGACCGACCTGTCGTCTTCTACGTCGGTCTGGGCCCGGAGTGGGCACAGAGCCCGCCGGACTATCCTTGGATCGACCGAGAAGCATACTTAGAACGCGACCTCGAGCGATTCGAGCGACTGCTCCAGAACGGGACACAACGGTACTATTTCGTCCAAGAGACGCAGGCCGGAAGCGACGTGACTCCGTGCGTGTATCTGCGACGACTCCGTGACGAGCCGTTTGACTCATTCGGTGATCTCCCACACACACGGTACGGCGGGCACACGACCTCAGATTTGATGTCGCCGTTTCCTGAACCAGACGGTCCCTCGACACCACCCCAACGCATAGAGACGATCAGTCAATCTCGACTGAAAGCCCTCGCAAATTCGCCTCGAGATGCGTACTTCGATCGGTTGGTCCAATCGCCGTCGTCAGTTCACATGGTTCGCGGAACGCTTCTCCACGAGGCCGCTGAGATCTACGTTTCCGATCCATCGATACTAGAAGACCAGCGCGGTCGCGTGCTTGACGCGATGTGTGAGCGGTTGAATCCATACCTAAGTAACTCGAAGCAAGCCGTTCAGCGAACGTATTTGAAGGTCGGACTCGATGCGATCACAGCGTATTTAGACAAAAATCCGCCATCGGAAGGAAGATACAACACCTACGATCACCGAAACCACGAAAACGAACTCGCTACCGAACTCGGTGTCGAGTGTGACTCGCAGCTAACGGAACGCTGGTTCGCATCGACGTCGATTGGCGCTCACGGATACGTTGATTTGATCCAGAGCGAAACCTCGATCGTCGATTACAAGACCGGGAACAAGAAGGACGCTTCGGACATACTTGAGGCGGCATCAATCGATCCGGTCGATGAGTACCCCAATTTTCAGGCACTCGTCTACCTTGCCAAACATCGAGAGGAACGGCCGGACGAGCGCCTCGAACTCCATTTCGTTCATCTGCTCGAGGGTGTCGATGAAACCCTCACGGGATCTCCGCCTGATCCAGCAGAGCTTGTCACGACAATTACCTACGTCCCGGCGACGTTTAGCGAGTTCGTCGCAAGTCGAGATACCTTCGAGAGTGTAACCGATTACGCTGACTCGAACGAGCGGTGTCGGGCACTGCATCCGCTTGGGTACGAAGCCTACAGGGACTTTTTCGAGACTCACGAGCTTCCCCGGGCTGGAAAGGATCCCGAGCGACGGGCGACGATCACCGAAGAGTTCGTCGCATATGCCCAGGAGCGCGTCGGCGAGTACAAGTACGTTCGTCAAGGCTGCGAGAAAGTGATCGAAGATCTTGACGATGTACCGACCGGATACGTCCTGCAATCGGACCTCGATGCTTTCGAGGCATTCGTCGATGAGCAACTCGAGGCCGTGAACGAGTATCGAAACAGTCGGTTTCCGGTAGCCTATCGGGAGGAAGGACCGACTTGGGACCGCGTCGATCATCGAGACCTCATACTCACAGACCGATGACTGAAATATCACCAAACCGGGAGCAAGAAACACTGATCGAACAGACCGACGGGATCTATCTCGTCGATGCCGGCGCAGGAACGGGCAAGACGTTCACTGTAACGCACCGGTATGCGAATATCCTCGAAAAACCGGATATCGAACCAGAGGACATCCTTTTGGCCACGTTCACGCGGAATGCGGCTGCAGAGATGGCCGATCGGATCGCTCGCCAGTCCCCATATGATCCCGTCCAGTTACAGGACGCTCCGATTAGCACATTTCACGGCTACTGTTATCAGCTGCTTCGACGCTATGGTCACGAAATCCCGGCCAAAATCGGGATTGACGACCAGATTCCACAATCACTCGAGTTAATCGAGGATGGGATTCGGGAGGGAGAGCTGTTCAATACGTTCATCACTCGTTTCGAAGACCGTCATCCTGAACACAAGCATCTTTTGGCAGCGCTGAACGATCCCAGTTCTCTGCGCTCGTTGATTGCCGAACTCGCTGCGAAAGGTATAATTCCTGAACGCGACGGGTGGTACCGAGATACCGGTACTCCGCTTCTGGGTGACCGGGAGGCGTTCATAGACATCTTTGAACGGGAAAATCGACCGAATGAAGGGGCAAACGGTCCCACACAATCCGATTCACGCTCGTCAGTAAGTGGGTGGGATGCAACTGAATATGTTCCCGATGCACCGACAGCCGACGAGATTGTCGGGTACCCACAACTTCACTCAGAACCTGTCGAGCAGGCATTTGATGAGGACCGAGAGGACCTACTCGCCTTTGTACACGATGTCTATTTCGAGTACCTCGAGTATGCGCTCGAGCGTAACTACCTCACACAAGGGCTCATGCTCGTGATGGCGTTCGTGATGCTGTGTGAGGACGCAGCTGTTCGCGAACAGGTTCGCCACCGGTATGTCATGGTCGACGAATTCCAGGATACTAACGAGTTGCAATTCAAACTCACGCTGCTCCTTGCTGCTGATAATAACATCTGCGTCGTCGGCGACTGGAAACAGAGTATCTACGGGTTCCAGTATACCACGGTCGAAAACATTCAGAATTTCGAGGAACGGATCTCGCGATACAAGGCGGAATTGAATCGTGATGAGACCCGAGTTCAGTATGCCGTCGACGAGGTCGAAACGATACCACTGAAGAAGAACTACCGCTCCACGGAATCGATTCTCTCACTGGCGTCGGAGACGTTGACAACGCCAGCAACACACGGTGAGACTCTGGATGCGGAGGAAATAGAGAACGAGATAACGCAACTCGAGGCCACGAGCCGCGTTAATAACAGTCACATTCAGGCGGTTACCCACGAAGATGAGATCGAACTGCTTCTCGATCGAATACAGCATGTCGTCGGAAACGAGGACTACAGTGTCGAGGTAAGAGATGAACCGGTCTCGACAGCAGAGATGTCTGTGGAGGAGCAAGCGGCTGCTGAACGAGAACGGCTTGGCTCCCCATCGTATAGCGATATTGCCGTCTTTACTCGAACTCGATCGTTTGCTCGTGACCTCCTCGAGAGGGCGAACGAATACGGTATTCCAATTGCGTATGAGGGTGGGGTGGAGTTATTCGATACCGATCAGGCGAAACTTCTGCTAGCATGGCTTCGGATTTGTGAATCGAACGATCAACGAGGATGGGCGACCGTTCTGGAAGAAGTTGGATGCACGCTCCCGCACGCTCGTGAGATCCTCGAGACTGAACAGTATCCCGACGCAATGATTGCGTTTCGGGACTCCTTACAAGAGTGTGAAACCATCGGTGGATTTGCCCGAATTGTCTTCGACGAATACGGATACGATGGAGCGTATGCAAACGGTTTACTCGGCGAACTCACCGGTATGTACGAGACAACGCTCGCAACCCGAAGCCAGGCAATTACCTACATAGAGGAACACATTGAGGCCGGATCCACGATTGAAATCGATTCGAGTCCGGGTGAGGATTCCGTCACGCTTCAGACGATACACAGCGCGAAAGGGTTGGAATATCCTATTGTGTTCTGTGCGAACATGAACCGACGAGCGTTCCCGCATTACGGGCGACCATCATCAGGTACGATCCAGTATCGGGAACTGATCGGGCTCAGACAACGATCCATCTACAGCGAGGCGAGCGGTCAGCCTTACGTCCACAGACACTGGCCGTACGATCTTCTCACCGGCTGTTTGCCATCGGAATACGACGAAGAGCGTCGACTCTTCTATGTCGCGGTGACTCGAGCGAAGCGACATCTGTTCCTCACAGCTGGTGACTCGCCAAGTCCTTTCTTCACCGAACTCCCGCTCGAGCCGATCGAACTCGAACCATCCGTCGATACTGAAACCGAATATCGGGAAGACGAGGTGTCGTTTTCAATTACGCCACCCGAACGAACGAGTCCCCACCGGATGAGTGTCCACGACATTATGGATGATAGCGTGTACGACGAGGTCACGGAAGGACGAGGGACGGAATTCGGGGACAAGCTTCACGAATTCGCCGAAAAGTATGCACGAGGGGACGATCTCTCACCGAGTAATGACGATCAGGAACACGTTGCGACGCTCCTTGATACCCTTGACGGGCAATTTGAACCAGAAGTTACGGCGATTCTTCCCTTGGATTTGGATCCACAGGCCACTCTTGTCGGCATTATCGATTTACTTGTAATCACATCGGAGCGGATCCAGATTATTGACTACAAGACGGACCTTTCCCGCCATGCAGAGGCCGAATACAGGAAACAGCTCAGCGTCTATTATCACGTCGCAGCCGAGCAGTACCCAGATCGAACTATCTCGACCAGCATCTTCTATACCGCCGATAATGAGCGTGTGGAAGTATCGCCGCTCACACTCGAGGAGTTATACGAAATAACGACGCCCGTGGTCGGTGAACACATTCACTCCGAAAAAATACAAAAGCCTTCAACCTACTAATATTCACCCAGGACTTTATTTTAACATTCCAATCTCAAGTGCTGCAACTGCGGCTTCAGGATCAACGCCGTATTCGACGGATACTGTTAAGCGAATGACTGTCGAAACAACGAGACAGAACTGCAATGGCTCGCGTCACAGATCCACGGCCACCACTTCCGGAGTGGATTCTCGAGTGCTACGACCGGCTGTGTACGCAGGCATGTCGGCCAGATGCTGGCGAAGACAGTGTTCCGCTGATCAATTATGACGATGCCACTGCCATTCTGGCCGCCGATGCAGAGTTAGCACTCGAGCAACGGGACGTCGAGCACGCACTGACGCGGCTCCTCGAACGTGGCTACTTCTACGAAGTCGAGGACGAACTTCGGGTTACGTCGCCAGAGAGGCAGTGTTAACGTTAACGGCTCTCCGAAGAGCGGATTTGTATTCCAGATAGATCAACACACTCTGTTGATCTCGATCTTCTGCACTCAACTCGAGTCAGTTCGATATCTCGCCACTCGAGTATCGGAATTGTCCAGAAGCGATGGCTGCGTTCTGCTAGACCCCCATCCCATACTCTTCGAACACGGACTCGAATCCCTCGTCGACGATCTGCTGGACAAGCTTCGCGAACGAACGTCGATTACCTGGCTCCTCCACGAGCGACCGATACGAACTCTCAAAGTGATGCCCATGAGAAGGCCGATCCCGACTCGAGGTTTCGTGGGCCGCCTCGTGCAACACCACGAGATACAGGTCGTGCATCCAGACTGCACGCTGGCGGCTCGTCACCGCCGAGTCAGTGATCACGATGTACGTCCTGCCGTCAGTCCAGGCATCGGCACTTGCCTCTCCGTAGTACACATCTCGCTCAATCCCAAGCTCTCGTGCGAGTACTCGAGCAAAGCGGAGATACCGTCGCTGATCAGCGTTCAGTTGCGATTCGTCCTCGATGCGATGGTAGCCCGTCCAGACACCTTCTGACTTTGCTTGCTCGCCAACATCGAACGTCTCCGGCACCGCTATCGACGTGTCCTCATCGGTGGCGAGATCGCGAAGTCGTTGGGTCGCTGTATCGCTCGTATCGAGGACGACATAGCCCCGTTCGACGAGTTTGTCCGCTCCTTTTTCCGCACCGTCGACCCACCCAATTTTCGGGGCCGCCTGGATCTCCTCGAGACTGATACGGGACTCCGTTGCTAGCTGGAACAGCTTGCGATCTGCCCACTGCTCGTCCGATGACTCGGATGCCATCGCTTCGATCATCACTTCCCGACTCTCGGCAGTCAGCCGATCGTCCGAGACCTCAGCATATAGATCGTCACGTGCCTGCTCAAGTGCGCTGTCGATCCGTTGCCACCGATCACAGCCCGACTGGATATCGTTGCGGGCAAAGTTCAGCGTCAAGTTGCCCTTCGAGACGACCACCCCACCGAGTCCGTACTCGCGCTTTGTCGTCACGTACAGCCCATTGCTGTAGATGTCGAGTCCCTCGTGAGGTGTGTATTCGAGTGCGAGGATCGCATCCTCAGTTTCGCGTGTGAGCGACGGATGTGGCGAGTCAGCCACTACTTCGAGTGGATCGCCCTTGTCGACCGGTTCGCCGTTGATCACGATCGAAACGCCTGTCTGGGATTGTACGTACGCGAAGCGCTTGCGAAGATAACGAACGTAGCGCCGCCACCGGTAGCTGTCCGGGTCCGGCACTTCGTCTTCGTAGTGATCGATCTCGACGAGCACTCCCTCGAGATGATGCTCAGCGTCAACGAGTTGGCCATCGCGCCCGCTGACGTCTGCCCACGGTCCCGAATCGCGTCGATCTCGGTAGTCAAAGCACAGTGCGATGTCGTGACTCCAGATACGAACGGCACCCTTCGCGATGATCGCACCCTTGCCGATGCCCCACTCGCCGATTGTCTCGTCGTCTGCTCGTTGCTTGCTTCCTGCACCCAGCACTGAGAGGTTGCGTCGCCCTTCGGTCGACTCGAGATCGACACCAGCACCGTCATCGAGGATGATCGACCGCTCAGGTGAGATGCTGACCAACACACGGGATGACCCCGGACTGTCGATGCCGTTTTGGACAGCTTCGCGAATCGCGTCTGTGAGATCCGCCATCTGATCCTCGATGAGGTACGTTGCGACCCGCTCGTCAGCGGTCATCGTCACGGTCTCGTCAGTCGATGGCTGACTGGCCGGCCTCGAGTCAGTTGACTCGCTCGTTGCGAACTCCGATAACGTCAGATGATCTGTCATGGTGTCCACTCATCTGGCACCACACAAACCGAACCGTGCGGTCACTTGAGAACAGGAATGAACTCTGGTTCGACCTGGCGTAGTCTCCCGATGTTCTCGAGGAATGAGTAGAGACTGGCGTACAGGACAGAGTCTTCGTCGGAACCGTCTGCAGATGGGCAAACGTGTACCAGTCGCTGACAACCACATAGAACCGCTGGGCGCGAGCCATCGCGACGTTCAACTGCTGGGGGTGACCGTCAAAGAGACGCCCAAGAAATGACCACGGTTGGGATCGGACTGATTATTCGACTACGAAAACATCCGAAACATTCCAGCCAAGATAGAATAACCGATCAGCGGCGATCACTGGTTGAGAGCCCACATTCTCAGCGGACCAGTGGCGAACACGGTCACCTGTCGCGGCATCCAGCATATGGACTCCCGTGTTCGCCCCTGTAGCGAGCACATGGTCGCCAACAATGACCGGTGCTCCCTTGCTAACGCCCGTCTCGAACGTCCAGAGGCGATCACCAGTTGTCGCGTTGAAGGCCATCGTCCGCGCATTGCCTGCTGCGACGACAATGCGCTCGTCGTCGACCGCCGGCGGCACGTAGATGCCTGGCTCGACGTTTGCCTGCCACTCGACACTCCCATCGGCAGCAGCGAGCGCCGTCAAGGTACCCGTCTTCGAGACGGCAAAGACCGTTTCGTTGGCGACTGCGGGAGCGGTATAAACTTCTCCGGGTTCAGTCGTGCGCCACCAATCGTCGCCGTTACGCGTGAATGCAGCCACCTCACCGCTGCCGTTGCTCCCTGCACCGACATAGACACGATCGGCCACGGCAACTCCCTGCGCACTGTGATCTGTCTGTGCGTGCCAGCGTTCATCACCCGTTTCGGCGTCAAGGGCGGCGATTCCGCCCACCGCGACGTAGATTGTATCGTCAACCACGACCGGCGAAGTAGATACGCCGCTATGTGCCCCTCCATCCATTCGCCAGAGCACATCTCCGTTCTCTGAATCGAGTGCGAGCGTTTCGTTGAGCGTACTCACGTAGACGGTCCCGCAGGCTAAAACCGGACTCGTATTGACGCCATCCCCGGGGTCGGTTTCCCACAGACGTGTCCCGGTCTTGATATCGCGGGCTTCGATTCGGGTGTCCCCCGCGACGTAGGCAATCCCATCATTGACGACTGGCGGCGCTTCGACACTTCCACCGCCACCTGTTTGAGCACCGGTCTGGGAGAATCGACCCACCTCAGCGTCAGCCGACGGCAGATCACGAGAAGCCACATGGCTCGCGCGAGCGGCATCGTAGCCGTACATAGGCCATGCAGAGACTGTGGGAGAGCATTCGATAGGTGGTTTAGACAAGCCAGTCTCAAAGACGTCTGAGCAGCCGGCAAGCATGGTAGTCCCGCAGGCGGCGAGGACCGTGCGGCGTATCGGTGAGGATTGGCCATCTGAGGACGGCATACTCTATTGGTTCAGGCAAGATCTTATATTGTTTCTGGTATGAAAGAATACACTCGCAAAATAATGCTCAGAGGATCTATGAACGATCCTATGACATCCTTGGCTTGGCGACCCGTTTTACGAGATACGGAGCACAGCTATATCGGATGATGTAACCACCACGCGGAACTCTTCAACCGAGAATCGAATCTCGAGATCAGTCTGTGGGCCCGTCGAGTCTACAAGTCGCTCAAGGGCTTCGGCGTCGATCATCCGCTGTAGTTGGTACTCGTCTCGATCGAGGCCCTGTTCCTCGAGTGCAGTGATGATCTCGAGCAGAAGCGGTCGATCACTCATCGTCGACCACCTCGCTGATAACGTCGATGATCTCCTGGGCAGTCGAACTGATCCGCTCAAACCGATCGAGGACCGTCTCTGGCTCGTCTCCGTGCCACGCGGCAAGGTAGAACGCTGATCCACTGGTATCCAACTCGAAGCGCCGTCCAACGATGTAACCGACCGCTTCGGCCTCGAGTTCGCGTTTCGATCGCTCAGCCTCGTCGTCGACGCCACTGTGTAACAGCGCATGCGCGTACTCGTGAACGAGCGTGACGGCAAGATCAGCGTCGTTCTCACGATCACGGACGGCGACGCGTGGCTGCTCTTGAGGGCGGTACTCACAGATTCCCTTGGCACTCCCATGCGACCAGTCCTGGGGTGGCACGACCTCTACGTCCACCTCGAGGGGATCTGCTGCCTCGAGGAGTGCGGGAACCAACTCGTCAGCCTGTCCCTTGGCTTCGGTCTCGAGGTCGGGCAGTGGCTCGCCGTCAGTCTGTGAGATATCGAAGACGGGTGCGGGCCGAAAGCCCACGAGTCCCTTTTCCCAACTGTCCGGAGGGGTTTCATCGTATTCACAGCCACTGCGCTCGTGATACGACGGCGAGTTTCCGCAGTCAGGGCACTGCTTTGCAATGATGGGTGCCCAGATCCAGATCGCTGTCTCCCCTTCTTTGACGTGTCGGTCAAACTCGTTTTGCCATGTTCGATAGCCGGCAACGCGTGTCGCGTGTGGGCACTGGAGTTTGATCAACAGCGTGTTTCGGTGCGAGTAGTCATGGAAACGACTCTGGACGTCCAACCACTCTTTGAACTGTTCGCTCGAGACGGCGTCATCAACCTCGTCGACGAGGTCCTGGATCCATGCTTCGATCGTACTGTGCATCTCGTCGTGCCGGGTGTCCGAATCGTCGAACGTTTCCCGGGAGCTGCTGCTCGTAGCCATGTTCGATCACTGCTTCTCGAGTCGGATCGAATCGAACTGAACTCGAGAAGACCTCCGCCCCTCAGGGGTCTCAAAAATACGCCGGACTCGAGCAGCTGGAGAGTCGTTAGTCAGCGGATGCCGGGGTCTCCATTTTGATCGGTGCGTCGTCTGGCGTTCCACTCTTGTTCAAGAGCGACGCTGGGTATGCATCCGCTCAAATTCAACTTGTGAATTATCACATCACTTCAGATATATTGAATAAAGTGTTTCGACGGAGTAGCACGCCTGCCACAGTAGATAGGTGCTGGTGTAATGGTAGTTATTGAACCGCTTAGTCACCACGAACTGTTACTCGTCATCGTACAGTTGGCGCTACTGCTCTTCGTCGCACGACTGTTAGGTGAGGCGTTCAGTTTAATGGGCCAGCCAGCGGTCGTTGGAGAGTTGTTCGCGGGCGTCCTCCTTGGGCCGTCTTTTCTAGGCGTTGTTACACCTGCTGTGTACGAGTCGCTGTTTGCGGTTTCGGAGAGTCAGTTCCACCTTCTCGAAATCATTTCCTGGATCGGACTCATCATGTTGCTGGTCGTCACTGGCCTCGAAACAGACATCGATCTCATTATCAACAAGGGACGAACGGCAGTCGTTCTCTCGCTCGGCGGTATTGTCGTCCCCTTCGCGACTGGATTCACACTGGGGTGGTTTCTACCCGTCGAGTTCATCGGGGCGCCCGATCAGCGCGTCGTGTTCAGCCTATTTATGGCGACTGCAATGAGCATCTCGGCGATTCCGGTCATCGCGAAAGTCCTCATCGAACTAGAGGTCATTCAACGCGACATTGGTCAGTTGATTCTCGCGGCAGGGATGATCGACGATACGATCGGCTGGGTCCTGCTGGCCACGGTCGCCGGACTCGCTCGAACGGGGGTCGTTGAGTTCGGCTCGGCTGTGACCACAGTCCTGTCAGTGGTTGTGTTTCTTGGTATCGCATTCACGGTTGGGCGACGCATCGTCGCGGAGACGATTCGCTGGGTCGATAATGCCGTTGGTAGCGATGCCGCATTGCTATCCACACTGATGGTTTTTGCACTCGCTGCGGGAGCAATCACCCAGTACATGGGGCTCGAGGCGATTCTCGGTGCGTTCGTCGTCGGCGTGTTGGTCGGTCAGGTGAAACGATTCAACTACCAAGTTCGACGGAGCTTCGAGACGATGGCGCTCTCTGTCTTCGCGCCGCTTTTCTTCGCCATCGCGGGCCTTCGGATGGATGTTGTTGCACTAGCAGATCCGGCCGTCCTCACCGTTGGGGTTGCTGTGTTCGCAATCGCCTGCTTCGGTAAATTCGGTGGGATCATGGGCAGCTCAAGACTGGCCGGGCTCTCGAGGTGGGAGGGGATCACGATCGGCGGCGGCATGAACGCCCGCGGGGCGATGGAGATCATTGTCGCCACGATCGGCCTCGGACTCGGTATCTTGACGACGAGCATGTACAGTATCATCGTCGCGGTCGCCATTGCAACGTCGTTAATGGCGCCCGCGATCATGCGCTGGTCGATTCCGAAGATCGAGATGGGCGATGCGGAACGAAAACGACTCGAGCGGGAGGAGTATCTGCAGGAGAGCTTCGTGAACAATCTTACGCGCGTTCTGTTGCCGACACGAGGAACCGTCGACACTCAGTACGCTGCCCGGCTCATCGGTCCATTGTTCCGACCGCTTCAAACCGATCTGGACCTCCTCTACATTGACGATTCCGACGCGTCGACCGCCGACGGTGTCCGTGGCTGGTTTGGCGAACGTCTCCTGAACCGGGGAGGGAGCGACTCGCGGGCGACAGAACAATCTGAATCTGCCGAGCGCGCCTTCACGGAGCTCGAAGAGCGACTGGGAGAACAGGCGAGTCCGATGAGACAGCTCGTAGTGAACGCTCCAGGTAGTGTGGCGGATACGATTCTCGAGAACGTTGACGTCGGGTACGACATGGTTGTCGTCGGTGAACGAACTCTCGGAACCGATCCCGACGGACCGCTGTTCAGCGAGACGATCGACCGCGTCGTTCAAGAAACGCCGTGTCCGACGATGGTCGTCAGCACGTCCGAGAGTGTAAAGCGCGATCCAGGGCAGATAGACGAACCGATCCGGCGAATCCTCCTTCCGACGGTCGGGACCCAGTCCAGTCGCCACGCAGCTGAGGTGGCGTTCACGATTGCAGCCGAGGAGAACGCCCTGGTCGAAGTTGCACACGTGGTCGCTCGCTCCGGCTCGAGTGATCAGTTCGTGGACAGCCCCGACCTCACGAACGAGGTCGATGTCGGCGATCGAATCGTTGACCGTGACGCAGAACTTGGTAGACAACTCGGGGCGAAGATTGTCACCACTGTCACAGTATCAGACAAACCCGGTGTCGAACTCGTCGACATTGCGGATCGAAACGGTGCAGACGTGATTGTAATGGGGACGAATACCCGGCCCATCTCCCAGCGAGCGTTCTTTGGCCCCAACGTCGAATACGTGATCAACAACGCGTCCTGTCCGGTGGCAGTACTGAGTTCGGTCTGACGATCAGATCCCGACCGGCACTCTCACCACACTTTCTGCCTGTTAACTACCAATCTGACCGTTCCAAACCCAATTTGCGTCCGGTAGAGGCTGATCTCCCAGATCATTCAACGCTAGTGAAGGTATTTGATAGAATCAAGATGACCGTGTGGTGAGTGCTGTTGTGCCGACTGGCTCAGTTGCACGAGCCATCTGGTCATGCGGCGATGGACACGACGTTTTTTGACCGTGAGGGCGCGAGTAAACACTACTGCCGTCGCACGAATTACCGTGTTCAGACGTTCAAAACGACGGCTCTCTCCGATACAGATACATAAGCCGTTCTTGATGTTCACTGTACGACCGAGAAACGACACGGCACGCAGCTCGGCTGGCAACTTGCCCGCCGCAATGCGGGCGAGTTGCACAGCCTCGCAGCCGACAAGGGATACGACTGGCAGCAGCCACGTGAGAAGCTGAGTATTTAGTAGGCGAGATGCACAGCGAAAGTGCAACACGAACTGAAGGGTGAATAGCGGGGTCCGTGAGCGCTCACGACAGGTACAGGGAGTTCATTAAGAATTCAGAAGCAGTCATAAATCTACTACCAACATCACCTCATGAAATTATTCTCGAGTATCGTTACCGTATTATATGGAATGCTGGAGTGGGGTGCGTGTGAGTCGGTCGCAACTGCTGCTGTGGGCCACTCAGAGAGGAATGAGCCATGTACAAGGGGACAAACCACACGACACAAGAATCGGACTCCGAACCGCTGCGGGCAACGCGTCGAAGCGCACTTCGCGGGGCAGGTCTCGCCGGAATACTCTCGCTAGCCGGCGGCAGCGCCACTGCCAGCCAACAGTCCTCGGAAGCAAACGCCCAGCAGACGGACCAGCAGTCGTCAGCAGATGGCGAGTCGATCCCAGTGACATGGGAGAATTACCCACGCGCCAACTGTCATGCTTCATTCCAGGCAACCGTCGACGAGGGCGGGTTCGGACAGCTCTATAATTTCAGAGATATAACGCCAGTCAGCGAGCAGTTGGACGTCGAGGCAAATCGTGACACGATTTACTCACTCGGTGTGTTCGATCTGACCGAGCCAGTCACCATCACGCTCCCAGACAGCGGTGACCGTTACCAGTCAATGAATGTTCAGAACGAGAATCAATATGTGAAGCTGAGCGTCACCGAACCTGGCACGTACACGATCTCACAAGACATGGTTGGGACTCGGTATGCTGGCGTCCTGATCCGCACGTTTGTTGACCCGAACGACCCAGACGATGTAACGCAAGTCCGGCAACTCCAAGACGAGATCGGCGTCGAACAAGCATCGGCTGGCTCGTTCGAGATTCCCAACTGGGATCAACAATCATTCAACCAACTCGACGACGCGCTCACGACAGTCTTTACCACGCTCGAGAACTTCTCGGGCGCGTATGGTGACGTCGATCAAGTCGACCCCGTGAAATTTTTCGTCGCCAGTCCGTCGGGGTGGACCGGCGTCCCGCAGCCGTCGGAAGCGCTCTTCCTCCAACGGATTCCCACCCAGAATGATGGCACAACGCCATACACACTCACCGTCGACGAAGACGTCCCCGTCGACGCGTTCTGGTCAGTCACCGTCTACAACCGTGACCTCTACCTCGAGGAGAACGAGTACGACGCGTATTCGGTCAACAATGTGACCGCAGTACGGGACGCTGACGGCAGTGTCACGATCCACTTTGGCGGCGACCCCGACCAGCCGAACTTCATCTACACGCCAGAAGGATGGCACTATATCGTCCGACTCTATCAACCACGCGAGCCAATCATCAACGGGAGCTATCAGTTCCCCGAGGCCGAGCTGGTCGGGTGAAATCACCAACAACGGGAGTTGCGATAAGCAAAAGGTGAGTCACAGTGTCAAAAGATCTAAAAGAACGGCTTAGCCAACGGTTTTCATCCTCTCTTCCGGTACTGGAGTGGCTTCCGCAGTACGATAAGTCGTGGCTCCGTCTGGACATCGTCGCGGGAATCACCGTTGCAGCGGCGGTCATTCCTGAGGGGTTGGCGTACGCATCGCTTGCAAACTTGCCACCGGAGACTGGCTTGTACGCCGGGTTGATGGCCGCCATCGCGTACCTTTTTCTTGGCACCTCCCGGCAGGTCATGGTGGGACCGACCTCGGCGCTGGCGATCCTGCTCGCAAGTGGTGTTGGGGCAGTCGCTGGCGGAAACAGCGCCTCATACGCGTCTCTTGTAATTATCACCACGATTCTCGTCGGTGTCTTTGCAGTTATCGCGTGGGTGTTTCGGTTGGGATTTCTCGTCCACTTTATGTCGGAATCGGTACTCACGGGGTTTTCCGCCGGGGCGGCGCTGTACATCATGTCGACCCAACTTAACAAACTATTCGGCATCGAGAGTAGCGCGTCACGTGCCTTCTTTGGGGAAACGTTCTTTGGGCGGATATGGTACACCGGAACCAATCTCGCTGAGACGAACCCCGAGACGTTGGCCGTCGGTGTTGCTGGCATCGTGTTGCTCGTCTTCGGAGAACGTTACTTGCCGCGTGCCCCGAATTCGCTCCTCGTCGTCGTTCTCTCGATCATGCTTATGTCGGTCACGAATCTACAGGCCCGCGGTGTTGCGATCGTTGGATCGATTCCGAGCGGCCTCCCCTCGTTGACGGTTCCAGCGGTTCCCAGTATTCCGACGATTGGGTCCCTCGTCCCCGTTGCCATCGCGTTGTTTCTTCTTTCGTACGTCGAAGGCATCAGCGCAGTCGAGACATTTGCTAGACGCCACGACTACCAAACCGATGCCAATCAGGAACTGCTAGCTGATGGCGGCGCCAACCTCGCTGCTGGCTTCGGTGGCGGATTTGTCGTCGGTGGAAGTATGTCTCGGTCAGCGCTCAATGACGCCGTCGGCAGCAAGACACAACTCACGAACGCCGTTGTTGCTCTTGTTCTTGCCGTCGTCTTGCTCTTTCTTACCAGCGTGTTCACGAATCTTCCAGAAACGATTCTCGCAGCAATCGTTATCGTTGCCGTCACTGGCCTTATCGATACGAACGCACTCCGTCAACTGTACCACGTGAGCAAAAGTGAGTTTGCTATCGCGATGTCGGCCTTGCTCGGGGTACTTACAGTCGGGATGATCTGGGGCGTCTTCGTCGGCGTCGTCCTCTCGTTGCTGATCGCGATTTCTCGGGTCAGCCGTCCATTGACACACGAACTCGGTCAGATTGTCAGGACGGACCACTTCGTCGCTCTCGACTTGTATCCGGCGGCAACGACTATCACCGATGTGTTCGTCTACCGCGTCGAAGCTGAGTTGTTTTACGCGAACGCAGATACGGTTCGGATCGACCTCCTCGAACGGCTTGCAGAACGCGATTCTGATGTCGAATTAGTCGTTTTCGACCTTACATCGTCGTCAACAGTCGACTTCGAGGCCGCACAAATGTTGGGGAAACTTGAACAAAAACTCGACTCACGCGAAATCGACCTCCGCTTTGCGGGGGCAGAGTCCGAGGTTGTACAGATGTTTGAAACGACGGGACTCGCGGCGAACGCTGGCGGTGTGAAACCCGAGGAATCGGTCGACGATGTCATTGACCGCTGGAGAGCAGAGCAGTCATCCTCATAGGCGGATCTGTGTTTATCAGGGTATTATCGAACCGCACTGAGCCACCCGAAAGGATGACGACTTAGATCCGAGGCCGATATGAATGTTTTCTCACACACTTGCTGGGTAGATATCAATCCGAAAGTGTGGGAAAGTACGAAAGCCAGTCGTAAGAGTAAAACGAGCCTTCTGTCTGGTTACCTGTCTGATCGCCATTCGGTCCCTATCACCCAGATTGCGCCGATTAGTGCTATAACGTTCAACCCCCAGATGATCACCGCAATGATGACACCTGTGCTCATGGTCATGGTTCTGTTCCTTCCGCAACTCGATAAAACGACTACCCGCACACTCACGCCAACTACCTGAATACTGTGCATCAACTCCAGTCGAATCTGAGACGAATGAAAGTCAATAGCCTCAAGTATATTTCAACTATGCTGGTGGATATTAATATACCCATATGGCATGGAAATCACCTAACTCGATGGAAACGCTGCTATGCTATGAGTGCGTGAGCCAACCATAGGGTACAAGAGATCAACCTGTATTCTGTACCATCGAGCACATGATGCTGACGGTCCAAGTGCAAAAGAAGCCGAATCATGAGTGCTACTGTCCGGGTGACGCCCGGAGCGGCAGCCGGGAAATCCGAATAGGTGAACTTCTGGTTCACGCACTGGCGTTCCGCTCAAGAAGACACTTATCGAGAAGGGTTCATCGATGAAGTAGATTGTTGGAACTCGCTCATCTTCTTATAAACTGCCAGTACTGGCACTCTCCTAAATGCAGTGGGTAGTTGATCAGACTTCCTACACCTTAGTGAGTGATAACCTCGAGCCCCCCACAGCTGGTGGAATATTTTTCTCTTTGCTCGTCGTATCTTCGGTTATGGTTGGTTCAAAGAAATGTTACATCTGCGGAGAACACTTTCAACGAGAAGATGATATAGTTTCCTGTGACCACTGCCACGTCCGTTTTCATCGATCGTGTTTAGAGGAACGGGATGAAGATCACTGTCCTCGCTGTATTGATGAGGGATGGATCAGTGGTATTGAGTTCTAAGGGTGCGCGCAGTATTCGCTACGAACGGGTTACACGCGAAGATGCATATTCACGAGCGGCGTTCAAGCCACTTGCACACTTGTGGCCAGAGATTGGCGTGTGCTTTGTCCGAAACGGCAAGTCCGACATGTCCCGAGGGAAACTCCATTATCTCGGTGTCATCACTCGCGATCACGTTGTTGAACGGTTTGCTGGCTGTGGGTGGGATGAGATTGTCGAATTCACCGACAACCTGAAGCACAGGCATGTTGATATTCTGGATATCTACGTGAGTCCCATTGAGCATGAATTCATTCTCGTAGAGTTTGTTGTCTTGGTAGATATCTCCGATGAACTGAACGTAGGTTTTCCCTGCAATGTCTACACCTTCGCGTAACCAGCGTTCCATTCGGCCGAAGTTCTCGACGAATCCTTCGTTGTCGAGTTTTCGGTACAGTTGTACATACTTCGTCATATAGTTGTTAATGGGATTCATATCAGCGAATCCAGCAGCAAGAAACTCTGCCGGAACATTTCCAAACGTCTCGACGATGGCCTCGGGATCGTAATCGTCAGCCCACATCTCCAGAACGCCGGCGCGCCCGTCGAACTGAAGACCCGTAGCCAACAACACGAGGTTGCGTACCTTCTCTGCGTGAAGGGCGGCATACATCGCACTCATCGTTCCACCCATACAGTAGCCGAACAGGTTGACGGCTTCTCGCTCCGAGCGTTTGCGGACGATATTTACACAGTTATCCATGTAGACGTTGACGTAGTGGTGGAGCGAGAGTTGGCGGTCAAGGACCGACGGTTCATTCCAATTGATGAGATAGACATCGAAGCCGTGTTCGAGAAACCGACGAATGACGCTCTTATCGGGTTGTAGATCAAGGATATACGGCCGATTGATGAGCGCGTAGACAAACAGAAACGGAATGCTGTGTCGTTCGTCTTCCTCAACAAGCGGCTCGTAGTGAAGCAGTTCGAGCTTGTTTTCCTCGTAAACGACTTCGTGTGGCGTCTGCCCTAGATTTGCATGGTCAATCTCTCGGAGTCGGTCAGGCAACTCCTCGGCCTTTCTCCCGAAATCTAACGTCTCTTCCATGACCTGTCGTTGGAGGTCAATAGTTGCTGTTACTGGGTCGGGGAAGGGGGTCATTCGATCACCTTGAACTGTTCCTCCCCTTCAATATCGGCGGCTTCGAGAATCGCATCGAGTTTCTCCTCGATTTTCTTTTGGCGAGCTTCCATCTGGAGCAACCATTTACCCACCTCTTCGAGGCTACGATCCGTCGGAAGGTTCAATGCATGCAGGACATCACGTCGTAGCTGATTTAATTGTCGTTGCTCAGTAAGTTGCTCTTCCAGAGTATCGTTCATATCTTCTGCAAACACGGGCCGACTCGCCACTTCACTGAACGCATCATCCATCGCATGGAGACAGATCATCTGGAGTTGCCGCAGATCGATACCCTCCTCTGAAATCGCATCGTCGAGATGTATGAGTATATTCAAGAGCGTCTCTTCCCAGATATCGTAGCCCCATTCTAGACGACGAAGCTGTTCCCGTTGCGGCGACTCTGAGGGAACTACCGATTTTGTCGCATTCAACCAACTGTCGACGCCGGCACGCTGAACCTCAAGCGACTGTTTCAAGATGGCCCGTGCGGTCTCATATTGCCATTCGACGGCCTGTTGCCACCCAAGAACCGGGGTGTGCTCGAGATCAGAATCCATGCGGACAAATAACGTGATTTTAGCAAATAGGTGTTTTCGAGCGGATATATTGAAATAATGTGATCTGGACATAACGTCGTCCAAGTTCATTTTCGCCGTCGAGATTAGCAAACAGGCACTCATCACACGCGGTGCGTTGATAATCCTCTGCGTTGCGAACGCATTGCGAATCGCTTTGTCTACCTCTTGGCATCCTCTCAGTCGGTGGCTCTGACTTCGCCACCACGGATATTTTGGCCTTTCCTCGCCACAGAGTGCCGTGATACCAGCGCTCTTTCTAGGGGCGAAATAAGCGCAGGCCCTGCAACTATTATCTTGAGCGTGGGAGCCGGTTACTGAGTAATACGCTGTGAGCGAAGATACCGCGACCTTCTGGTCGCAGCCTCTCGAGAAACTCTACGGTCAGCTAGATGCCACCAAACGAGGACTTGAGCCACGGGAGGCCGAAACTCGCCTTTCCACGTACGGGTACAACCGTCTCCGAGAGCGGCAGCGAGCGACAGACTTCCGACTATTCGTCGGCCAGTTTCGCAGTCCGATTGTCCTTATATTACTCTTCGCTGCCGGGGTGGCGTTCATTGTCGGCGACCGGGCGGATGCGGCTATCATCGTGAGCATCGTTCTCATCAGCTCATTACTTGGATTCTGGCAAGAGCGAGGTGCGGCTGACGCCGTTGCGAGTCTATTCGAGACGATCCAACTTACTACGACAGTTCGGCGGGGCGGGAAAGATATCGATGTCCCCGTTGAGGAAATCGTGCCCGGCGATATCGTCCGGCTTTCAGCGGGTGATACGGTTCCGGGTGACTGTCGATTGGTCGAATCGTCGGATCTAAACGTTGACGAAGCTGCGTTGACGGGCGAGGCATATCCCATCGAAAAGTCCCCTGATACGCTTCCGGCTGACACCCCGTTAGCGAAGCGGTCAAACGCTCTTTTCATGGGAACACATGTTGTAAGTGGACAAGCGACGGCGCTCGTCGTGCGAACGGGGCGTGAAACGGAATTTGGAAGGATCTCGGAGCATCTTCAACAACGTTCGACGACCGAGTTCGAGCGCGGAATTCGTCGCTTTGGAAAGCTCCTGAGCGAAGTCACGCTGTTGCTCGTCCTTGGTATTTTCGCGATCAACGTCTACTTCGCTCGACCCGTGCTGGACTCGTTTCTTTTTGCTCTTGCTCTTGCAGTTGGGTTAACACCGCAACTACTCCCCGCAATCATCAGTGTGAATCTAGCGAGCGGGGCGAAGGCAATGGCCTGTGAACGTGTAATCGTCAAGCGACTCTCGTCGATTGAGGACTTCGGGAGTATGAGCGTCCTCTGTACGGATAAGACGGGAACCCTTACAGAGGGTGAAGTTCGCGTCGAATCTGCACGAGATATCACGGGAAACCGGAGCGATCGAGTCCGACGACTCGCGTACCTGAACGCTGCCTATGAGACCGGCTTCGATAATCCGATCGATGAAGCGGTTCGACAGCTCGATGAAGACCTCACAGGAACCGAAAAATTAGACGAGGTGCCGTACGATTTCACTCGAAAACGATTGAGTGTACTCCTTACCGGTGACACCGTCCCAGCCGATGGGTTGAGATCCGATCAGACTCGATCACTAAACAACCACCGGCAGGCGACATCACGAAATACGCTCGTGACAAAGGGCGCGGTCGAGAACGTTCTTGAAGTCTGTACGACTGCGATTGGAGCTGACGGCGCGACAGTCCCACTCGACAGCATTCGTGAGGACCTCTTGGCCCAGTTCGAGACGTACAGCGCCAACGGATTTCGCGTTTTGGGTGTCGCATATCGCGAGACAGAACGGATGGACATTGACGAGACCGGCGAAGAAGACATGACGTTTGCGGGTTTTTTGGTGCTTTACGATCCGCCCAAACCCGGCGTCTTCGATACACTCGAGCAATTGGATTCGCTTGGCGTCTCTGTGCGGATAATCACTGGTGATAATCGACATGTCGCAGCACACGTCGCCAAAGACATTGGTTTCGAGGATGTTGAGATCCTCACCGGGACTGAGTTACGAAAGCTGACGGACGAAGCGCTCGTCGCTCGTATCGAAACGGTCACGGTGTTCGCGGAAATCGAGCCGAATCAGAAAGAACGGATCTTGCGGGCGTTTAGGCATGCCGATATCGTCGTCGGATACCTTGGCGACGGGATCAACGACGCACCGGCGTTACACGCGGCCGATGTCGGCCTCTCGGTCGACAGCGGCGTGGACGCCGCGAAGGAAGCGGCCGATATCGTCCTGCTCGAGAAGGATCTGCACGTCCTGAAACGCGGTGTGCAGTCGGGGCGAAAGACGTTCGCGAATACTCTGAAGTACGTCTTCATGGCGACGAGCGCAAACTTCGGTAACATGTTCAGTATGGCTGTTGCGTCGTTATTTCTGCCGTTCCTTCCGCTTCTTCCGACCCAGATTTTACTAATGAATCTCCTAACAGACATTCCTGAATTGACTATTTCAACCGACGAGGTCGACCACGAACTCGTCGAACAGCCACATCGATGGGATCTCGGATTCATCAAACGCTTCATGGCGACGTTTGGACTCGTTAGTTCGGTCTTTGACTTCGTCACGTTCGGTGTGTTATTGATCGTACTCAACGCGTCAGTGGCTGAGTTTCGCACAGGATGGGCCGTCATGTCCGTTATTTCAGCATCGATCGTTGTCCTCGTGATTCGAACGCGCCGCCCGCTTTTCCGGAGTTCACCGAGCCGCTATCTGATTGCCGCAACGATTGCTATCATTGTCATTACATCGACCTTGCCTTACACGCCGATAGGAACAGTATTTAAATTCACACCATTACCGCCGATTTTCCTCGCGATCGTTGCGATGATCGTTCTATCGTACGTCACCGCTGCCGAGATCGTCAAGTACGTTTTCTACCGGCATCTCGTGGCGACAGATGCATCGGAACCACCCGACGAGTAAGTTTCAGAATTATATGATTCACTGATTGTATTTGTGTGTTACTATTAATAATAAATGGGTGCATGGCGTATAATACGTCCATGAGGACACCGGTTAAGAGATTTCTAGTAATGCTCTGTGGATGTACTGTTGCCGCAGGTGTCATCACTGTGTTGCTCGCACCGCCGACACTACTGTTTGGGATTTTTTCGTTTGCTATAATCATGATCGCTGCTATTCTCCTTTCATACATCGTTGGTTATCTTGGAACGCCTTGGAGCGAGGATATCGAAGTGTCGTATAAGGTACCGACAGAGACACCGTCGACGACAACTCAGGCCGACATCCGAGAGTTTCGATGGGCTATCAGAGAAGGAATCGGCATGGCGATCGCATCGCTGTTCGGATTGCTGTTGTTGGTGCTGTTCTTAATGGAAGAAACGGAATTGGTCTCGTCGACAGGAGTTTCGATCGGTGAAATTAGTGAGTTGTTTCTTCTCGTCATCGTTGCGATCGCACTCGCCGCTCTTGCACTTTGGAGTTGGAAAGGGCGGTGATTGCATCGCCCGAGACACACTTCTGATAGTGTCATTCACCACACCGATAAACGAACATTTTGTGGATGCGCCTGAAAGAAAGTGTTGATGCCAGCGTCTATCGGTCTCATCATCGGGACTGTACTCACGATCGCTGGATGGGTCGGTTTGCTCGGAGCCGTTATTCACGGACGCCACGTGGTGAATAAACTGAACACACCACCAGAGCAGGAGAGGCACCGAGAGCCTGTCGGCGACCAGAACAGGTCACACGACAATGAGAGATAATCAGACTGGAGGAATGACTTCCTCCGGAGAGGATGGGGCAGATTTCGCTCGCGAGCTGACGCTTACGGATATCACTCTCCTCGGTGTCGGAGCGATGATCGGTGGGAGCGTCTTCGTTCTTACCGGACTCGCGGCAGGAGAGGCGGGTCCAGCATTGGTTCTCGCGTTCGCACTCAATGGGATCATCACCATTTTCACCGCGATGACGTATGCCGAGCTCGGAAGTGCCATTCCGGAACCCGGTGGGGGCTACCTGTGGGTCCGGACGGCACTCGGCAGGTCGCAGGCGTTTATCTCTGGATGGATGAGCTGGTTCGCCCACGCTGTCGCTGGGTCTCTCTACGTTCTCACATTCGGCTCGTTTGTCACGCTGATTCTCACAGCGTACTTCGAGCTCACACTGGGTCTCTCAGACGTTCAATTACAGAAGGGATTTGCCGTCCTTGCGACCGCTGCGTTCACGTACGTGAATTACCGTGGGACGAAAGAAACCAGTTTCGCCGAAAATGTCGTCACGATACTCCAACTAGTCGTTATCGTTGTTGTCATCGCGGCCGGCTTTCGAGTCGCCGTCTCGTCACCCCAGGTGACGATCAGTAATCTCGAGCCGTTCACGCCGAACGGCGCAGGCGGCGTCTTCCTCGCGATGGGGCTGACCTTCATCGCCTTCGAGGGGTACGAAATCATCGTTCAATCTGGACGTGAGGTCATCAATCCTCGAGAAAATGTTCCGAAAGCGGTCTTCTATTCGATGCTTATCGTCGTCACCCTCTATATTCTGATTGGGATCGTGATGCTCGGTGCGATCACCGTCACACCTGACCTTATCCAGACCGCCCAGGCGACGGACAGCATCGGCGGCACGACGATCCCTGACCTCCCGGCGAACCCCGCCGTCTGGCAAGTCGTCGGTCACTTGGGCGAATTTGGCCTCGCGCAGGCTGTCGGCCAACTGTTGCCCTACGGAACGCTAATCATTCTTCTGACTGGTATCCTGTCATCGCTGGCCGCGCTCAACGCGACAACATTTTCGAGCTCGCGCGTGGGCTACGCGCTCGGACACGATCACGTCTTTCCAGAGTCGTTCAGCCGAATCCACACGGAGAATCAGACACCGTACATATCAGTCGTTCTCAGCGGTGCGTTGATCGCCGTCATGGCCGTCTCGCTTCCGCTCGCACAGGTGGCTGCGGCGACGGATCTGATGTTCCTGCTATTGTTCTTGCAAGTGAATTACTCGATGATAAAGATCCGCCGGGAACTCGGTGAGGAGCTCACGTACGGCTATCTGGCACCGTGGTTTCCGTACGTTCCGATGATCGGGATCGGCACGAAGCTCCTCCTCGCGGTCTACTTCTTCAACTACAGCCCGCTCGCGTGGGCGATCGCAGTCGGCTGGATCGGGTCTGGTGTGGTCGTGTTCTGGGTCTATTCCCGGGGACGCATTCGCCGGACGGAAGTTCCCGAAACGCGGGCCCTCGTCGAGGAACGCGCCATACAAGAACGGCCCTATCAGGTGCTCGTTCCGATCGACAAACCTGAAAACGCAGAACGGCTCGTCGACATCGCCAGTGCGATCGCTCGCCGGAACGACGGCGAACTGTTACTGACGACGATCGTCACGATGCCCGTTCAGACACCGATCGAACGGGGTGGTGAGCGCGTCTCCGAGGAACGAGAGATGCTCGCTGATGCAATGCAGTACGCCCCAGATGACATCCCGGCACACCGAAGCGTCACCGTCGGTCGAACTCCGGGACGTAGTATCGTCGATCTCACGCGACGGTACGACAGCGATATGGTCGTTCTCGGCTGGCGTGGTCGCCGAAAGCGAATCACAAGCGCGATGCTCGGGTCCACGATCGATCACGTCGTCGAAAACGCGCCCTGCGATGTCATCGTTGCGAAGACTGCCGGCCCGGTCGTCCCACAGTCGATCCTTGTACCGACCGACGGCGGTCCACACGCGACGTACGCGGAACAAGTCGGCGGTACGCTCGCCAGCGAATACGATGCGGATTTGACGTTATTAAACGTCGCAACCAGTGATAGGGACGACGCGGAGACGTTCGTTCGGGATCGACGGGCGTTGCTCGAGCGGGTGGGCGTTGAGAGCGAAACAGCGGTCGTTTCGGATGGCGATGTCGCTCACGCGATCGTCGAGTACGCTGAGGAGAATAACGTCGATACGATCGTTGCAGGAGCAGCGCAGGCAGGTCTTGTCCCACAAACGCTCTTCGGAGACATCGCCGAAGATGTCGGCGAGCGGTTCGGTGAAGAGGTGTTGATGGTTAGGAAGTACCGATTCATTCGATCCGCAGTCGTCAGATGGGCCCACAAATGGTTCGCCCGTCGACCGTCGCCGGAAGGTCGAAGCGAGAGTTTTCAGTCGATAAATGCTCCAGAAGAGGATGATTCCGCCGACAGTGATGAACGTCAGAATTGACATTCTTCCATGCGTGAACTACCCCACCCTACTCGCTCCCTCCGGTCGCTCGTTGAGGAAGGGGCCTTAGCGCCTTAATTCAGGTAATCAGCAAAACAGTTGATCTGTCTTTCTTATCAATAAACTGTTTGGTGGGCAACAAATTTACCGACAGGTGGTGCCTGTTCGAACATGAGTAACGATCCATATGGCGAGAATGCGGAGCCGAACGACAGGCTTCGAATCGGGCTCAACGGTTTCGGGCGGATCGGTCGTACTGTCTTGCGCGCCTCGCTGTCCCGTGACGACCTCGAGATCGTCGCCATCAACGACGTAATGGATGCGACGACATGGAGTATCTGCTTCGGTACGACTCGGTTCACGGCCGGTTGGACGGAGTTTCACGAGACGGTAACACACTCTTCGTCGGCGACCAGGAGATTCAGCTGTTCTCCGAGGTCGACCCATCGGTGCTTCCGTGGGAGGAATTTGGAATTGACATCGCCTTCGAAGCGACCGGCCTGTTTTGGACGTACGACGAGGCCGCTCAACACCTCGAGGCAGGAGCCGATAAAGTCATCATCTCGGTCCCGCCGAAAGGCGGGAAAGCGGTCCCACTATTCGTCTACGGCGTTAACCACGAGGAGTATGACGGCGAAGACGTACTCTGAACGCCTCCTGTACCACGAACTCCGTTGCACCGGTCCTGAAGGTGCTCGACGAGGAGTTCGGTGTCGAATCCGGCCTCCTCATGACCGTCCACGCGTACACCGGCAGTCAAGCCGTGATCGATAGCCCGCATCCGAAGCGTCGTCGCGGCCGTGCAGCCGCAGAAAATATCATTCCAACCACGACAGGAGCCGCGAACGCGACGACTGAAGTCCTCCCGGAACTCGAGGGAAAACTCGATGGGATGGCGATGCGCGTGCCGATCCCGAACGGCTCAATCACTGACCTGACTGTCAACCTCGAGACCGACATCACGAAAACAGAATTGGCCGATGTCATCCGTGCCGCGGCCGACGCGGAACTCGCAGGGGTCCTCGGTTACACGGACGAAGAGATCGTCTCTCGGGACATCATCGGGTTGCCGCTGGCGTCGTACGTCGGTCTCGAGTCGCTACTGGTCGTCGAGGACCGGCTAGTGAAGGTCCTCGCCTGGTATGACAACGAGTATGGGTATTCGGCGAAGATGCTGGATCTCGCGATGTACGTCGCAGCCGAATCCGAAACCATCGACGCTGAAACGGCAGTCGCACGGTGATGTCGCCAGCCTCAGAAATCGACCCCGACTCAGCCATCTGAACGGCTGTGACGGATATCTGTGATCAGAATATGACAACAACGACGTTTTCCACCATTGACGAGCTCGAACCAGAACAGCGGCTGCTCGTACGGATCGACGTTAACGCTCCCGTCGAAGACGGCATCGTACAGGACGACCGTCGATTCGCACGTCACGCTGAGACGCTCCGCGAACTGCTCGACCGCGACCATGCGATCGCACTGCTTGCACACCAGGGCCGGCCCGGTGAGGAGACGTTCATCTCACTGCGGCAACACGCCGATATCCTCGCTGAACACCTCGAACGAGAAGTCGACTTTGTACCCGATACATTTGGCGAGGCCGCGCTCGCGGCAATTGACTGCCTCGAGTCGGGTGACGTGCTCCTCCTTGAGAACGTCCGGATGTGTGATGGGGAACTACCTGAGGAAGACTCGGATAGGAAGGGTGAAACGAAACTCGTTCAGACGCTTGCACCGGCGTTCGACGCCTACGTCGACGATGCATACTCGGTCGCTCACCGATCACACGCCTCGATCGTCGGCTTCCCTTGCGTCATGGATGCATACGCAGGTCGCGTAATGGAACGCGAGTATACGGCAAACACGGCCATTCGAGAGCGATCGTTCGACGGGACCGTCACGTTGGCGCTCGGCGGCACGAAAGCAGAGGACTCCATCCCAGTCATCGAACGGGTGGATAAGACGGTCGATCAGTTCTGTCTCGGTGGCGTTATCGGTGAACTATCTCTGCGAGCCGCTGGTCACGACATGGGGTATGATATCGAAGGGACGGAACTCTTTGACCACCAGTGGGAGGCTCATCAGGAGACGATCAAACACGTGCTTGCGGAGTACGGTGATCGCTTACACCTCCTCAAGGATCTCGCGTATGAGGCCAACGGCACTCGTGCGGAGACAACCGTCGAGGGTGTCACAAAAGAGACATCCTATTTCGACATCGGCTCAGAGACGGCCAGGCGTTACGCCGATCTCGTTACCGAGTCCGAGGCTGTCTTTGTCAAAGGTGCACTCGGCGTCTTCGAAGATGAACGATTCGCCGAGGGAACCACCGAAGTCCTCTCTGCGATTGCCGACACCGAATGCTTCTCTATCATCGGTGGGGGAGATACAGCCCACGCAATCGGACTATACGGCCTCGACAAAGATGACTTCTCGCGGGTCTCAATCGCTGGCGGTGCGTATGTCCGTGCACTCTCCGGGGAGCCACTCATCGGTGTCGAAGTACTCGAACGGCCGGATTCTGTATCTTGTTGATGCCCAGATCATATTGCGGACGACGAGATGTAATGAATCTCCAACAATTATACCAATCCAACCATTGAAGGATTTTTCGAGATGGTGAGTGTGGAGTACCGGTGAATGGAACAGAACCCACCCCGCTCGCGTTCCATCCGTCGCGTCCGTGGCCTCTCTCACTCTGAAGCAGCGAAACGACTCAGACGTGACGGTCCCAACGTCCTGCCAACGCAGCAACCGCCACCGGCTTGGCGGCTGCTCGCCGAGCAGTTTGTTCACTTCTTCGCAATCATGCTCTGGGTGGCAAGCGGCCTCGCTGTCGTCGCCGGCATGATGGAACTCGGGATCGCCATCGTTCTGGTCGTCGTGATCAACGGGCTCTTTGCGTTCGCACAGGAATACCGCGCCGAACGTGCAGCCGAACGGCTCCGAGATTTACTCCCGAAACGAGCCACTGTCCGACGTGACGGGACGATACGTGAAATTGATGCGACGGAACTCGTCGTCGATGACGTCGTACTGCTCGGCCCAGGAGATCGTGTTTCGGCGGATCTCGAGATCGTTGACTCTCACTCCCTCCAGCTCGATGTCTCGTTACTCACCGGTGAGAGTGATCCGGAGCCGGTTGAGGAAGGTGAGACGGCATATGCGGGCACGTTCGTCGTCGAAGGTGAAGCAACAGGGGTGGTTCGAGCAACCGGTTCCGAAACGCGGCTCGGCGAAATTGCAGCGCTGACACGTGCACGAGAGCGGCCGGAGACACCACTGCATCGTGAGATCGATCGACTTGTTCGAATTATTGCAGCTGTCGCGGTCGCAGTTGGTGGTGTGTTCTTCGCTGTGAGCGTCGCACTTGGAACCGATCCCAGCGTCGGCATTCTCTTCGCCATCGGCGTCACGGTTGCACTTGTTCCTGAAGGCCTGCTCCCGAGCGTCACGATGTCACTCGCCGTCGGTGCCAAGCGCCTTGCAGCCGACAACGCGCTCGTGCGACGACTCGAGTCCGTCGAGACGCTTGGATCGACGACGTTCATCTGTACGGATAAGACGGGAACGCTCACGCAAAATCGGATGGCTGTGGTCGAAGCGTGGACACCGGCGGGCACTGCCCATATCGAGGGCGACGGCTATGATCCAACGGGAACTGTGGAGGTTGGCGACGAAACGAAACCCCTACTTCGAGAACTGGGAACCGTCGTCGCCCGGTGTTCGACCGGTGACATCGAACGCCGCGATGGGGAGTGGGTGGCACACGGGGATCCGATGGAGGCTGCGCTCGTTACGTTCGCTCGTCGGCTGGATGTAGACATTCAGGATCAGATCCAGACTGACCCAGAGGTCAAGCGGTTCCCGTTCGATCCCCGGCGGCGGCGAACATCTGTCCTGACGCAGGATCAGCTGTTGGTCATGGGTGCCCCGGAGGCAGTCATCGAGCGGACGCGTCATGAAGCGGGCGATGTGCAGACGGTCGTCGCAGAGATGGCGGAACGTGGCCTTCGCGTTCTCGCGGTCGCAACCCGACCGGCAAACGAGGTGACTGCCGATGCCGATCTCGAGGCGATCGAAACGGACCTCGAGTTGGTCGGCGTCGTCGGTCTCGAGGACCCGCCACGTCCCGGTGTGGCGGCGGCTGTCACCGAAAGCAAGAACGCGTCCGTCCGGACAGCGATGATAACGGGTGACCATCCGACGACGGCGCGAGCGATCGCCGAAGAAGTCGGGTTGGTAGGCGATGATGGACTCGTCATTGACGGTGATGAGCTTCCGGACGACGACCAGATGCTCGGAGCGCTTTTGGACCGCGATGGTGTCGTGGTCAGTCGAGTCAGTCCTGAAGATAAACTCCTGATCGCCCATGCGTTACAGGATCGTGGGCACGTCGTAGCGATGACTGGCGATGGTGTCAACGATGGGCCAGCGCTGCAAGAGGCCGATGTCGGCGTTGCGATGGGGCGCTCAGGAACGGACGTTGCACGTGAAGCGGCTGATCTCGTACTGCTTGACGATGATTTCGAGACGATCGTCAACGCGATCAGGCAAGGTCGGGCAACGTTTTATAACATCAAACGGTTCCTTACTTACCATCTCACTGACAATGTCGCCCAACTCACCCCGTTCGTTGTGTGGGCACTCGCGGCGGGTCAGTTCCCGCTTGCGCTCGGCATCCTCCAGATTCTTGCACTCGACATCGGAACAGATCTCCTTCCAGCACTCGCACTCGGTTCGGAACCGCCCGCTGAAGATGTGCTCGAGCAGCCCCTCGAGGCCGAACATCTTATCGACGAGACGGTACTCGGTCGTGCATTCGGCGTTCTCGGCCCGGCTGAAGCAACCGTCGAGATGACCGCATTCGTCGTCTCGCTCGCTGCCTTTGGTTGGGTACCGGGCGGGCCATTTCCCGAGCAACCTGAACTATTCGCTGCGTCAGGTGCGGCGTTTACTGCCGTCGTTGTGGGCCAGATGGCAAACGCATTCGCCTGTCGGAGCACGACTCACTGGCCGGGCGAGTTGGGTTGGACATCGAACCGCCTTCTGGTCGGTGCCGTCATTGTCGAACTACTGGCGTTGCTTGCCTTCCTCTTCGTTGGGCCGATTGCAAGGATTCTCGGGCAGGCACCACCGCCATTGGAAGGTGGCCTTGTCGCTCTACTTGCGTCACCCGTTTTGCTGGTGGTTGATTCGATACACAAACGCTGGCGGGCGAGGTACTGATGATCGGCTCTCGAAGTCGGCTTTGGGCTTTGTATCGAAGTTGGTCATCCAGTGTTGGTCTCCCTGTCATCGATGACGAATGATCACTCGCGAGAAAGAACGTCACCTCCGTGATATCGTCCGGTTCACTGATCTGCCGCAGCCGAATCGGTCGGGGGGTTTCAGACTCTATCAGAGATCTTCTATCCACGTCTCGATGCCGCTCCTATGTTGCGATGCGACGATCGTCGGGCTTCATCGACAAGCAGTATTTGCCCTAATCCTGTGTGAATCCACAGGTATCGATCCCGAGGCAGTTCACAAGTTGGCGGTTCCGCGAAGCTATTCGGCTTTTGACCGAACTGTTAAGACAGGAATCGTCGCGTGTCGGACAACTCGTTCCGCGACGCTGCCGATAAGCACGTGATCGAATCCAGATCTCCCGTGAGTACCCATCACGATGATATCAATGTTGTTCTCTTCACTATATTCCAGGATTTCTTGTGCTGGTTCCCCTTTCCGGGTTTCGGTCACTACGTCGACTCCTTTCTCATGGCATTGCTGTTCGACATCTTCAACGGCATGTTCTGCATGCTCCTCCGGATAGTATCGAATATGATCACGCGTCACGACGTACGGCACAACCGAAAGTGCATGGACTGATGCTCCAAACTGGTCCGCGATCGCGATTCCGTTTTCGACTGCATGAGCGACGTTTTCGCTTCCATCGGTCGGTATGAGAACGCGTTCGTACATCGAGTTTAGATGGTGGAAAGTGTAATGATAGCCGTGTCAGTTGCATTTGCAGAGCATTGAAACCCTCTGAGATGAGAGGTTCCACAGTTGTCCTAAAAACACAGCACTTGTATGGTACAGATAAAATCAAGTGTTGATGATTTCAATGTGCCTCTCACTCCTGTTTGACTGCTCCTGACTCAGAATACTCTTGTACGAGTATCTCAATGATAAGCTTCATCAACCCAAGGACGATCGGGCCGATAAAGAGGCCGATAAATCCGAAGAGCGAAATTCCGCCGAAAATGCCGATGATTGTGACAGCTGGACTAAGTTGTGTTCCCCGTCGTATTACTATCGGACGGAGAATGTTATCGACTGTACTGACAACGCCTGCTCCGAAGATCAACAACACGACCGCGGGAAAGGGACGGTCGGCAAGGAACAAATAGAGCGACGCTGGAATCCAGACGATCGACGCACCGACTATGGGAATCATCGCTGCGATGAATGTCGTCACGATCCAGAAAATGACGTTTCCGAGGCCGAGAACGAGAAACACAAGGCCAAGCAGGATTGCCTGTACCCCAGCAACGGTGACGGTCCCCACAAGTGAATTGTGGAGCAACAGGCTGGTTTCTTCGAACAATTCTTCCCGTACCTCTGGTTCGATCGGGAGCATTTCTCGAAACCACGCAACAGCCTTGTCCCCATCTTTTAGCAAGTAGAACAGGACAAAAAACAGGACGGTGAATCCGATGAAGAGCTCGGGGAGTCCACCAATGATACTGAAGAGATTGCCGGCAAGGCCTTGCGCACCAGTTTTGATTGCACCGCTGAATGCCTCATGAAGAGTTGCGGTATCGACCTGAAGACCAATCCTCTCTGCGATCACCTTGTCGAGTTGGGTAACATCTCTAAGCTCAAAGTCTGCAAAGAGTTGCCGGGCCTGATTCACTGCGATACCCAAGATGATGACGATCGGAAGGACGATCAGAAAGAGACCAATGAGCATTGACAGGCCGGCAGACAGTCCCGCGCCGAGCCGCTGTGAGAGCCGGTCGTTGAGAGGTGTAAGCGCGTATGCGAGGATGACTGCGATAAAAATCCAAGTGAGAAACGGCAAGACGATGAATAACGAGACCAGTCCAACTAGAGCACCGATTAGAAGGAGGAACCGTTTCGAACGCTTCGACTCAGCACTCATACGGTTGTGAAATCCTCTAGACAGTGGTTACAGATGAGTACCACGTCGAAGGCTATTAAAGACGGTTTGCGACGATGATGAAATTCACTACTCGGTAGTGGTTGAAGAGGTTCGCATAAAATCAGACCATCAGAGCATCAGAGATGGTCACGAAATTGATTCAATCAGACACGTCGTCACACGAGTACTACGCTGGCAGGGAGGACTGATTGGCACTTCCTACACGTTTTTACTCTGTGATGTGGTGGATAACCAAGATGCCTTCAGAGAATGGAGTAAACCGTGTAACCCTCGATTCGATTGTTGTATATCTCGTGCTCATCGGTCGGCTATTCATCGCGTTCGTCTCTGCTTGCAATGGCGTCTTTTGGTACGTCAACGAGAAAATCGCTCTCGACTACACTGACTACGAACCAGTGTCTGTCCCTGATCTTTGCCAGATGGTATTTTATCACGATCCTGGCGCACGAGAGGGCTCTCGAGTTGATCGGTCATGACGACTAGCTTTACAATTGGACGTATCGGGGGCATTCCGATTCGGATCAACATATCGTTGATCGTGTTCTTACCGATACTGGTGTGGCTGATCGGAAATGGCGTCAATCTTGGGCTGTATTCTGGGATTATCGGTTCTATGGTTGGAGCACCGGTCGATACGGCCACACTTGCACAGGGCGCTACACCATGGGTGATCGGAACCGCTGCCTCGCTCGGTCTCTTCGCGAGCGTCACCATCCACGAACTTGGTCATTCGGTGGTTGCCCGTCGATACGGGGTGGTGATTCAGTCGATCACGCTCTGGATCTTCGGCGGCGTTGCCAACATGGAGTCAATACCGAAAGAATGGAATCAGGAACTCCGAATCGCGATCGCTGGCCCTATCACGAGTTTGCTGCTCGGAGGGCTGTGTTTTGTCGTGGTAAATATTATTCCAGTAGAGTTTCCGGTCATCATATTCGTCATCGGCTGGCTAGCGTTGATGAATGTCGTTCTCGCCCTGTTCAATCTTCTCCCGGCATTCCCAATGGACGGTGGCCGGATTTTTCGCGCCTTCTTGTCTCAATGGCTGTCCTACACCCAAGCGACGCATACTGCCGCCAGAGTTGGTGAGCTATTTGCATTGCTCTTCACGATTATCGGCATTCTCTCTTTCAATGTCATTTTGATTTTTATCGCACTGTTCGTCTATGTGGCAGCAGTCTCTGAGTATCGGACGGTCGCGCTAGCCGAATTACTGGAGGGATTGACTGCCGCTGATGTAATGGAGCGTAATCCTCCGACGGTTTCGGTTGATGCGCCGATTGATGAATTGGTCCGGCAAATGATTCGAGAACGGCAGTTGACATTTCTGGTTGTTGAAAACGGGAGACGCGCTGGTACCGACATCGACATCGTTGGAACAATCACGTTCGATACGCTCAGCCGTTCGCGTGACCACACTACCAATACCGTCGGTGATGTCATGGCTCAAGATGTACCATCAGTTCCAGCAGATACTGCTGCCATGGATGTTCTGATGGAGTTGTGGACAAGTAATTTCGAGCACTTGCTCGTCGAACGAGACGGACACCCAATCGGAATAGTGACGCCGGCAGACGTGATGGAAGTTTCCGATCTCCACAAAGAGGCTGAAATCGGTTGATCATTACCTGCCACTAGATCTTTTATCAGTGGTGGAGAGTCTACTCTAGTTCCTACAGAGGACCTACCTGATACCACATACAGGAGCGGGAGCCAGTATGTCGCCGCTCGATAGAGGAACGTTGCTGCTGTTGCTTCTGGCGCCGGTAACGAGAAGTGCAATGGCCACCGGGAGTATGACTTCACTTGGTACGAAGTGGAGTAGTAGCGATGTCTCGAGAAAAATATAGATGAAGCCCAGCGTGTCATAGAATTCGTCTCACACCCGCTACTTGGCGATTGTACAGTCCGCATTTCGCGAATATCCTGTGAGTCTCGTCAGTTATAGTTTGATTCAAAATATGGGCGGAGGATAATAGCTGTTGGGAACCATTGTATGACACGCTCGAAGCCAGCAACGAATCCATATATTGAAACAAACGTAAGTACCGCATCCGTACGATAAATACTATTAAATATGATAAGTAGATATAGAAACACGTTCAGGGGATACGATGCAGCGATCAAATAATCGATTGAGATGCCACTGGTGAAAAGTCCGCCCATTTTAACATATTATAGTGTATTATAACAAATCTGCCAAAACACCACTCAGTTTTCATTTTTTGAATTCCTGTTGGATAGGTGTACGCTCGAAATATACCAGTTCAGCTGTGATAACGATCAATGAAAGTACAGTGACAATCACAAACGTTCCAAACTCGGTAGTTGCTAGATTCCAGATGAGCGCAATAATGGTTGCAATTGCACCTATTGTACCGATTGCTGGGAGTATCACAGACGGTATCGACCGAGAGCGTTCTTGATATGCGAGAAAGCTGATGAGACCGAATATTGTTATGAAGGTGAGTGACGCGAATGAACTAATCGCATTGAGGCTTCCGAGCGATGCCAGAGTCGCCGTTAGTACACCGAGGATAACGAGCGACCAAACCGGTTCGCTCCCACGACTCTCGAGGCGCTTTGGTAAGAGTTTGTCCGTGGCTAACTGTCGCATGAGTCGTGATGTACTAAACAAAGTCGCGTTGAGTGCGCTTGCTGTTGAAAACAGCGCAGCGATAGAAATAAGCGTGAAACCAATCGCACCGAAAAACGGCCGTGCAGCTATTGCGAGTGCTGTTTCTGAGTTCAATAGAATCGTTCGTGGGGAGAGGAGACTCGTTGTCACAATTGCAACGAGGGCGTAAAGCACTGTAACAGCTGTAATTGAAACGAAAATTGATTTTTTAACTGTCGTTCGTGGGTTATGAATACTCTCTTGATCGAACAAAAGTAATTCCCACCCCTCAAACGCAACAAACGAAACCGCAGCAGCGACAAGCGGCCCTATACCAAGTGTGGTGAGACCTGATTTGAGTTGCCCGTGAACGAATCCGTAGTATAGTCCGCCGCCACAGAAAGCAAGCAGAAGTGCTATTTTCAGCCCAACAAGTGTGTCTTCTGTCCGTCCGGAGGCGTGTGCACCTGCAGCATTAATACCGACGAATAGCACGACAACTACTGTCGAAACAAATGGTTGTGCTGGTATGCCAGCCACTGTTTGAAGACCGATAAGAGCAACGAGGTAACTCCCGAACGCATATGCGTACAGTGCCATTGTCCCAATATAGCCGATTACGAACGTCCACCCCATCATCCCAGCAAGGGCTGTTCGTCCCGTGTACACCTCGATGAACGTGATTGGTGTTCCCGGCTGTCGTAGCTGATTATTGAGCGTAACGAATGAGTATCCAGCAGACGCAGCAATGAATCCAGATGCGACGAATGCCATCCATGCTGATGGGCCAGCTTTGACGGCAACAACACCTAAAACCGCGAAAATCCCACCACCAACCATTCCCCCAACGGCCATCGCAATCGACTCTGACAACCCAATCTTGTCAGCCATATCACCCCTATCCACGAACCAAGGTAAAGTCTTGAGAGTAAGTTGGATATTGTGTATGAACAAGGCGAGCTTGTTTCGAATCCGACTCTGAATAAAGATGTGAAGTGGAGGACGAGCGACGGTCGATTCACACCGCCTCAGCCGCCAGAACATCGATGTTCGTGTCCTTGTCACTCGACTGGTTCGGCTTCGGGAAACTGATAGCTCCCGTCGAGAATCTCCTCGCGGGGACCGTAGAGTCGGACCACGTAGAACCACTCCGCTGGGGTGTAGAGGAAGTTCGGTTGATCGGGGTCTCCGCCGAAATGGATCGTGACACTGCCGTCATCGGCTTGCTCTGCAGTCACGTTGTTAATCGTGTATGCGTCGTACTCGTTCTCCTCAAGAAACCCATCACTGTTGTAGACGGTGACCGACCAGAACGCGTCGACGGGGACGTTTTGGGCAGTGAGTGTGTATGGCGTCTCACCGTCGTTCTGGTCGGGAATCCTCGATGAGTAGATCGTTTCGGATTCCGGAAACCCGAACGGTGTCACGCTAGCGAGCAAGTACTTCACGGGATTGACCTCGCCGACATCGCCATACGCGCCGCCAAAGTCGTCCATTGTTTTGACGAGCGTGACGAGCGCGTCGAAGAGTTCGTCGTGTGCCTGGCGGTCCCAGTTGGGAATCTCGAACGTGCCGGCCGAGTCCTGGCTCACTGCGAGTTCGTCCTGTAAGCCATGGACAGTTTCTACGTCGTCTGGATCGTTCGGGTCGACGAACGTGCGGGCGAGGACGATGGTGTACCGCGTCCCGATCCCGTCCCGGGTCAACGTGTACTCGCCGGGATCGTAGAGAGTCCCTTTCACGTACTGGTCCTCATCGAGGACGACCATCGACTGGTAGCGGTCACCGGTGTCCGGTTTGGTGATGGTGACCGGCTCGGTCAGATCGAAGACACCGAACGAATAGAACGTGTCGTGATTGGGCAAGGCTGCGGGCTGCTCACCCGGGGGGAGGAGGGTTCGGTAATGATAAAACTCGCCAAACCCGCCCTGTTCGACGACGTTCTTCATTATGAGATGTATCTGTGCCCGTGGGAAGTTTTCCCAGGTCACTGGGACTGACTCGTCAGCTGCTGACGTCTCGGTTTCAGCCTCTTGGGTGTTCGCCTCCGAGGCGTTTTGGCTGGCAGTGGCACTGCCACCGGCTAGTGCGAGCATTCCGGCAAGGCCCGCCCCACGAAGTGCACTTCGGCGCGTTGCCCGCAGCAGTTCGGAGTTTGATTCTGGCGTCATGTGGGTTGTTTCTTTGCTCATAACTTGTGTCTCTCTGAGTGGCCCACAGTAGTAGTTGCGACCGACTCACACGCTCGTACTCCAGCATTCCATATAATACAGTGATGAGATTCGAGAATAATTTCATGATGTGGAGTCGGTATTAGATTTACGACTGTTTCTGAATTCTCAATGGACGTCCTGTACCTGTAATAAGCGCTCACCGACCCCGTTACGCTCTTCCGTAGGAGATTGTTGATACTACTAAGCAGTCGCTGGAGAGTCGAAGAGAACAAGGGCACCGCGTCAGCGGTGCCCGACACGGATGATTCCGCTCGATGTGTTTGGCTCGGAATCAGTCGCAGCGGACCTGCTCCAACAGGTTCGCTGGCGTGATGGTGTGAGTTGTCCTCGCTGCCGTTCTGACCGAACGGTCAGTAACGGCAGCTATGGGCACTTTCAGCCGGTATCTCTGTAAGGATTGCGACCGCACGTTCAACGACAAGACGGGCACGATCTTCGCTCACTCGAAGATCGCACTTCGCCGGTGGTTGTTCTCAATCTATGCGTTTCTCCGGTTTAACACGAGTCTCCGACAGCTGCAGTGCGAAATCGGGGTGACACATAAGACGATCCACCGGCGCATCGAGCGCTTTGCCAGAGCGCTCGATGCGCCTTCCCTCGATCTTGTCGGACCGGTCGAAATCGACGAAGTGTATGTCTCTGCCGGGAAGAAAGGCCGCGAGCGCGACCAGGAGTCGCGCTCGCGTGGCCTGTCCACGCGTGGGCGCGGAACATATGATGGCGACAAGCCACCCATGTTCATTCTCGCTGATCGCGGTACGGGACAGCGGTACGTGATTCCAGCGAAAGCTGCGGATGAATCGACGATTCGACTCCTCTTGGCAGACCGCCAAGAGGAGTCGTTGACTGTCTATTCTGACGGCTTTCGAGCGTACGAGCCACTCAAACAGGACGACGCATTCACCCGTGAATACGTCGTCCACAGTGACGGTGAATACGTCGACGAAGAGGTCCACGTCAATATCTGCGAGAGCCACCGTCGCGTTAGCGACGCGTGGCTCTCGCCGCATCGAGGTATCTCGAAAGATAAGCAGACACAGTATCTCAGAGCGTTCCAGCTTCGCCGAGAACTATATCGAAAACCGGGACGAGACGCACTCAAACACGCTATTCGAGCAACACTCTGAAATCAACAATGAACTACGCAAGAGCGATTAACGAAAGTGCACCCTCGTACTGAATTACTGAGAAACGAACCTCGAGACGGCGGGTAGCTGTGTACGGTCGGCCGTCGAGCCATGTCTCGGGAGACTATTAATTTATCTACAAATGAACAAGGCGAGTGCCTCGGGGTGTGACCCCGAGGTACTTCACAATGTACTGTAGTGCAGTCGTCGACCGATTCACCAAAGACAGGGTATCACTGACGGCCAGCGGTTCGCGCAGGCCGGTCTCTCATCGGCTTTCTCTAGGTGTACCACGTATTTCCACCAGCAGATTGACGATGACTTTCGACAGCCCCAGTATGACTGTTCCACCAGCAGATTGACGATGACTTTCGACAGCCCCAGTATGACTGGGCCGGTGAAGAGACCAGGGAACCCGAAAACGGCCACCCCACCGAAGATGCCGAGAACGAGCAGCCCGGAGTTAAGACGCGCTCCGCGTTGCATTGCGAGCGGCCGGACAAAGTTATCCGAGCTACTAATGACGACGGTTCCATATACCTGCAGCCCCACCGCTGCTGGAATGTTCCCCACAATCGCGAGATAGACCACTGCTGGAATCCAGACGATCGACGCACCGATCAGCGGAAGCAACGATAGGACGAACGTGACCACGCCCCAGAAGATGAGATCCTCGAAGTCGATGACCACGAAGGCCAGAACGGTCAGTATCGCCTGCAAGCCGGCAACGATAAGCGATTCGTGACGACGATGAAATTCATCTGCCGATTATAGTCCACAAAAACTCGGTACAGGTCGCCAGTGATCTATTCAGGCTCGTGTCGTCGTCGGCTCTGGAGTCGCCCGACGATGCTTCGCCCACGACCCGATCGCGCCACCCACGCCACCAGGGATGGCATAGAACGCGAGCATGAGCAGGCCGAAGACGAGCACGCTGAACGATGCGACGAGGCCCCCGAAGAGCAGGGTCGTAAACGTCGCAAGGACTAACAGAACCAGCGACCCGAAGACGGTTGCCATACCGCCGTGGGTTACACCGGACCCCATCGTCCCGCCAGAGATATATCCGGCGGTGAGGCCGCCGAGTAGTCCGATTCCGCCCCAGTACAGGAGCACGATCGAGGCCCCCGATCCGACGAAGACGAGGCCGCTGATGAATCCTAACGCGAGGGTCACAACGAATCCAGTTATTACAGCTGTCCAGTTGATGTCCATGATCAATTGTTACTACGCTGTCAAAGGCGATAAACCTCGTTTCACGGGATACGGACAGTGCAACCACACGGACTGGATGATTGTTTGAACGTAGACGTCGATGGCTATCGGATCGTCACCCTCTTAGATCATAATCGACGTGTGACCCCATTTTTGGCGTTCACTGACACGAGCACACTCGATCGACCGTCGTGACTTCGTCCCCGACTGCAGGCCGGCTGTGTACAGTTTTGCAAGTGACCGATTCCGATTGGTGGTGAGGAACTCACCAGATCACTTTAATTTCCCGTCCGAGCGCGGCAGTAGGCGTCGTCCTGACGAGCAACTCCTCCGGTTCGATCGTCATGAACGAAGACGGAGGCGAGTCAGGTCACCGACCCCGACGGCGGTTCCGGCCCTGATCGCCCTTCGCCACGATCGTGTCAATGGCGGCTGTGACAGCGAGAACGAACGCGTCGTCCTCGCCACCCATCACCTCGACGCCGTATATGTCGCGGAATCGGAACCACCGCTTGGAGATGATAGCGACGGGGGCGCCGGCACCGGGCGAATCCGTTGCATGAAGACAACGATGACCACCAGCAGGAAGGGCCCGAGGAAGATGCCGTGTCATCCGACCAGCGCCGGTCTGAGGAGGTACGCGATCATAATAAGTGCGCTGCCTTTCGTTAGATGTGTATATCACGACAGCATCGGTCAATGTGTCAGTCGGTCGGGCGAACCGATCTCGTCTGCCGGTCACCAATTCGCCCAGTGGCGAAGCCCGTGCCCGCTCACTTAAATTGTTATCTCTTCCCAGACTGACTCCCAGACGGACGCTGTGGTCCCTGAAAGATATATCAGCGACGAGTTCCAATCCCGGGCACCGACGATCAGGAATGAACGACGATCAGTACGAACCGGAGAGCCGGTTCGACAATCGAACTGGAGCGAACGGACGATCGGAGACGACACGACAAGCACGTACCCACGGACAGTCGGTGGGTGAGGACTGACAATGGCCGAACGGATCGTCGTCGCTGGCGACGCGCACCTCGGTGCTGAACACGCGGACGTTGCTGCGTTCACCGCCTTTCTCGAGGAGCAGTACCGAAACAGGGCCGAGATTGACGCGCTGATCCTGCTCGGAGACGTGTGGGACATGATTCGTCGCGATTCGTTCGGCTCCGCCTGGGAGACGAGCGAGACGATAACGCGAATTAAACGACTCGCCGACGAACTCCCTGTGTACGTCGTCTTCGGAAACCACGACACGCATCTCCGTAACCTCGATACGTCGTTGTACAACGTTGCGTTCCGCGACGAATTCGTCCTCGACAGCGGCGACGCCAGCATCCGATTCCGCCATGGAAACGCGTTCGATCGCCTCCAGTTCGACGCTCTCTCGAACCGCCTCTCGGGGCCGGGCGATCGAGGTGACATCGATCCCACTCGGGGCGCGAAGGATCCACTCGTCGCGAAAGGTCGCTCGATTCTGCAGGCGCAAAAGCGACGACTCCGGACGGTGTACGAGACCATCGGGAGTGGACGCGGCCCGGACCACATCGCAACCTCAAACGGGTCCGCCTCCCCTGCTGATCCCACGTACCCCCGACGCGAACGACGAGCGCACGCATTCCTGGAGCAAATCCCGGAGGACAAACTCGTCTACGGCCACACACACACTCCGTACGTCCATCCGGACAACGTTGCGGCCAACCCGGGTTCGTGGAAAGTTACCGCACCGGTCCACAACACGTACCTCGTGGTTGAGGATGGCAAGATCGAACTGTACCGCCACGACGCAGACGGCCCCGACGCCCCGATCGACCCCACAGCATTACGCGACGGCCTGCTGGACGACCGCGACGTGGCCGACCGGTCCGCCGTGAGTTGAGATTCGATGTGTCCTTCATCTGGGTCGTCATCGGGCGGGTGATTTACATCCGTCGGAGACGTACGACAAGGGAATGGTCGAACAGGCGGTATTCGACAACCGATTCACGGGCCGACTGGTCGGGGAGGCGGTCCGCCGGTTGTTCGACGCGGACGGAACCGTGTACCTCGCGACAGGGTATTTCACCTGGTCCGGCTACCTCACTATCCGCGACCAGCTCCAGACGTTTCTCGCACGGTCGGCCGACAATCGCGTCGTCATCGTCGTCTCGACTGGGGCCGACCAGTTCTCCCGTCTGGTCGCCACCACCCTTTGGGAGCTCGACTTCGACGACAGAATTCAACTATTGACCTACCGCGATGGCTTCGTCCACCCGAAGCTCTACATCCGTGACGGCCCCGACCCCGCGCTTGTCATGGGCTCTGCAAACCTCACGTGGGACGGTCTCGGGAAGAACCTCGAACTGGCGTGGTACTATGCACCTGACGACCCGGACGACCCGGTCTTTCAGTCGCACCTCGAGTGGATGGTCGACTTCGTCGATGGGTGCGACCGGGTCACTCCGGCTGACCTCACGCGGTCCGTCCGGCTCCACAAGACGATCGACACCTGGACAGCCAAGGGCCGTATCAACCTGCCGATGATGATCAAGGGGGCACTGCCTTTCGACCGTCGAGATCGGTCAGTCGACGTACCTCTGTTGTTCGAGGAGGAGTAGTGAGCAGTGGCGCCTACCCGTCCGTGTCGCGGGACGTCACTCTCCTCGCCCGGAAGCCCCATTCGAACACGATGCCAGCGACTACCCCGGCCACTACGGCGTGGAGGAACTCCCACATAAGAGCGGTCTCGATTTCGGCGTCCGTGTGGCCGGGCTCGAAGAGCAGCTCCGTTCCCAGATAGAGACCCGCGAACCAGCGACCGAGCGCCCAGAGTCCCGCCGTTGCCATCGTCGTGACGACGACGAAGACGACGGCGAACCGAGGTGACATCGTGACGGCCGTGAACAGGTTGAGTTCGACCGCAATCACGAGTACGACCGTCGCGACGGCGACGTAGGTGACGAGATTCGAGTTCAGCCACGGCTGTTCGATTACGGCGCTGAACACCGGGAGGCTGGCGAGTCCGAGGACCGGCCACGGAAGCGTCGCCCGAAGATCACGATACGCCAGCGCCGGGAGCAACGCCAGCACCAGCACGACGCCGACGTGTATCGCTGTGAGGATGGCACCGGCGAACACCCCGCCGATCGCGGCGGCGCCGAGGAAGACGGTGACCGCCCAGGACGCACGCGCCTTCGCCGGTCCGTCGGACACGAACCCACCGAAGTGTCCGGAGTCGCCATCGCTTCGTGTCGTTACCCGTCCAGCGGCGGGGCCGTCCTCGCCCCCATCGCGCGCGCCGTCACGGTGCTCGCCGATTCTGGCTGCGAGTCTTTCGGTCGTCGTCGACACCAGTCCCGTCCCGAACACGGCGACGATGACGGCCCCGACCACGTCGAACAGCAGGTCAAGGAGGGTATCCTCGAGGCCGTACTGGATGAGCACGGCCTTGAGCCCGAGCAGGTCGGCGCCGATTCGGACGACGAACTCCGTGACCTCCCAGAAGACGCCGAAACCGAGCGTGAAGAGGAGGACGTACACCGACATGAACCGTGGCGGTAGATAGATCGCGTCGCTCCACTCGTCGACTGCACGGGCGGTCACGTAGCCGACGCCGGCAACGATCGTCGCCGAGAGCGTGTGGGTCACGTGGTCGTACCACCAGACGTCGTGGTACAGGCCGAGCATTCCGACCGTGTGCAAGAAGAGTGCCCCCGTGATCCACAGTGTCATCCATGGACCGAGACTGAGTCGATAGTCGCGTTGCAGAATGGCCGGGACGAACGTCACCCCGAGTGCGATGGCCGCGTTTACGATCACGCTCAGGTTCAGGGTGACGAGTCCGACGACGAATATGGCGCTGATAGTCAGCTGTAACAGCCGACTAAGAACGTACTGGAACGACGGTGGGTTCTCGGATCGGCGGCCCATCTTCAGTTACCCGTTCTATATCTCGATCAACTTGTCAAGCGGCCCACGGTAGATTGTAGTCTTCCGAACTTTGGGACACAGCAGAACAACGTGTTGAAGAAGTGTATAGCGTTTTTTGGAGTGTTTCGGGGAGTACCGAGAGATGGCTCGGCGTTCCAAGTGGATCGCTTTCTCAGTAAACCGGAGTAATTACGACTTCGGTAGTGCCTTCATCCCGTGAAATCACACCACCCAAACCTATAACTCCCCGAGCAGCTCAAGAGAGCCGGTACGAACGGTATTCATCAGCGAACCGGAACCTGCTGTTAGCGCTCTGCACCGTAGACGATCTGCGAGGGAGCTTCGTAGCCACACAGTCGGGACAGTCAAACCATCGCTGGACCTTCGCACCAGCGGCAGATTTCTGGTCGATGATGACATCGTCGTTCGGACACTCCGGACAAGCGAGTTCGGGGGCTGGTCTGTCCCGAAGTGCATCCCGAACGCTGGTCGTCTCTTTTGTCTCGAAGCCACGCGACCACACCGGATAGCCGTCGACGAGGATCGCTGCCCGCCACTTGTACGCGTAGGAGTCCGGGGCACGATGCAGGATGGCTTGGGCTTCAGTCACTGTGTTTCGATATGCTAGCGTGGGTGTTCGACTCTCTCGTATCCAGTTGGTGATTCGGGGCATGATTACTCAGAAATGGACGTCTGCTGGCACGACCCAGCATGTCTCGCGCTCATCAATCTCCTCGAGGAGGCGATCGAGATGTCCGCGATGGCGGATGCCTGTCGCGTGTTGATCATACAGGCAGATCGACGGGCCACGGGAAGCACCGACCTGCTGGAAGGCGTGCCGAGCGAGGCCCTCGTCGCGCATGATCTCGTCGTCGTTATGTTCTTCGAGTGCTTTCTTCACCTGGTCCAGATTCTGCTGGAACGTTTCTGTTGTGGTCTCCCAGGCCCGCTCGAGGAGTTCTTCACCTTCGTCAGACGTAACGGGTGCAGCTGTCGGTAGGTCGCCCACCGTGCTTTTCCAGCCACTGTCGTCTCCCCCTCGTCGAAGGTGACGTAGTAGTCGAACACTGCACAAGAATCGGGCTCCGCGCCAACCAGTCGGTCGAACACGGTTTTTCCGGTTGACAGTGCCTCGTCTGCTGTCGATGCCTCTACCAGTGCGTAAATTAACATATGCATCTCGGATACCTCACTGCGCCGACGCTCTGATCAGTGTTCGCTTGGTCTTACCCAGTGCGCCGGCACCCATCACCGGCGCAGAAAATCAAGATGAGTTTTCAAGCAACGAAATTCCTTGTTCAACCACTGAATCCGTGATAAATAGGCTTGTTTCTGTTTGTAGTGCCCGCATTAGCTCGGCTGCTTTTGATTTCGTAAGTTGGTCACGATGATACGCGAGAACGATAACACCGATTGAACCATGCACTTCGATACTGAGATCGTTAGCAGCATCTCGAGCTTCAAGATCATCAGTCAACAGAACAGCTGAGCGGTCAGACGCAACCGCGAGAGCGGCAGTTTCACCGGGATCGAGGTTCAGATTCACTGTGAGTTCAGTCGGATCAGCCTCGACGAGTTCGTACTCGAGATTGCTGAGTGCAGGAGGAACTGTACCTGCCTCGAGTTCCTCGTACACGGTCTGAGGGATGAGCAATCCATCGACTGCTGACAGCACGTCAATCGCACCGATTTCGTCGAGATGAATGAGTGGGCCTGTATCAGCGACCGCGACAATCACGCACTCAGACCCCACTGAACGTCGTCTTCAACTACCTGGAGTTCGCGTTCTGCACGCTTGACGCGATCTCGCCCGACGAGGTCAATTGCCGTTTCCCGATCGATTTCGTCGTTGACATACCGCGAGAGAACCAGATCGATCCAGAGATCTTCGACACCGCGTTCCAGAGCCTGTTCAAGGATCTCCGACTCGGCGACATCTCGTGCTTCTGCGATCTCTTGGACACGTTCGGTGAGATCGGTGGCCATGTCTACACAATCGGCTCGGGATGACTTAAACGTCTATGGAGAGTCTGCAATGACAGATAGCGGGTGAATTATTCACTCTTTGGTCGAGTGAGAAGACACACTTCCTCCAAGAGCGCCGTTGCTGTCTCGATTCGTTCGCTGTCTGCGTCAGTCAGCTGATCACCCTCGAGATCATTGAGTTGGCTGAGTGCACGATGCAGTCTGTATCCTGGTGTGTTTCGTGGGTCCATTGAATGCGCCTCAGCCGATCGCGGCGCAAACAAACATGACACGATAGCACGGGCGACCGGTCTGTTAACCAACAGCCACGCTGCACTATCGCCGTCTGTTGGTTAAGACATGACGCGGAGCAAGTCATTCTGGGCTCGGCCCATAGCGCGGCGTCCCGCAGACCTGGCACTCCCAGATTGCGTGGCCGGTCCAGGTTTCGTCGGGAACCGATTCATGAGCGCTGAATCGGTGATCGGTTGTGCGTCCGCACTGGTGACACTCGAGGCGTTCTTTGGTCGGAATCAGACTGTCCTGATGCTCAGGTTCACGCTTGTCAGGTGTCTGCTGGAGAGCAATTGCGGGGACTAGCCACGCATCATCACCGGCATTGTCGAGCACCGTCGCAAGTCGCTGCTCATCGCGAATGCCGGATCCACCCTCGTCGTAGAGATAGGTTGTTGGTTCGCAGTCGCTATCCACCGCTGATTGGTCAGTCCACGCTGTTCGATCACGGGCAGCCGCGAGAAGTTGCTCACCGCCAGTGGATGAGATCCGTGCTGCAGCAGGAAGCACGGGCCACCGATCAGCCAGTTGGGCTGCAGGCTCGTCCTCGAGATCGTAGATGATCGTGCAGACGTCGACGGTTGATTCCGTCGGATTCGAGGCAAGGAGCGTCGCAGCGGCCGCGCCTTTCGCGACAGCGCCGTAGAACGTCGACGACTCGACAAACATGTGAACGACGCCAAGCAGTGTCCACTCCGTTGCTGGTCCGTCTATTTCAGAAGAGCGGTCCTCGAGATGGTTGGTGAGACAGAACAGGCATTTGGTCTGATCAGTTGGGATCGGTGCCCCACAGGAACGACACTCGGTATCCGTTTCCGTTGGAATGTCTGGGTATCCAGTCGTCGACGTCTCGATCCGCTGTTGATCAGGTTCGCCGTCATCAACTTCGCTGAGTGTCTCATCTGGGATATGCGACGCTTCGCCGGTCGGACGAAGCTCCTCGAAGTCAGAATCTCGATCAGTCATTGAGTGGGGAGTGGGTTGTATTGCCTCACGTCTCGATGCAGGCTCCAGTTCGAGAGAGAAGATCTGGAAATGTGATCACTGAGACGCTATTGCTGGCGGAGTCCTGCTTCTCGCGCTTCACGGTTGCTGGCACAATGGATACACGCTGGCAGATCACCATTAACAGCGAAAACCCGGTAGTAGTTTTCCGTGACATGAGAGCCACAGCCATCACATTCTGGCATTATCCAAATCTATGTTGTTACTCCAGTAAATATCTTGACCCAATTACTTGTGTAGTTTTCTCAATGGCATTCCATCTACGCATGATTGACTCTTTTCTTCGTCTGCTGGTGTTGCGGTTCGAGAAGGTGACCACAGTCTTCACAACGAGTTTCGACTGCGTTGGTGGTGACTCGGCCATTGCATCTGGGACACGGACTGGCGCTCGAGTCGGGTTGGACGTCTTCATCGAACGTCGTCTCGTAAACCTCTTTGAGAATCATGATGTTCACGAGGGGCGATGTGTAACTCCGACCGCCCCTCACCCCACTCGTGGGGCACAGAAACCGCACTCTCAGTAGGCAGTAACAGTGCTCCTTTATTTAGGGCTCTTCGTGAAACTCACGATAAGTACCAGTGAAGGAGCGATCACGAAAGACACGGACTCAGCCGTACGAGTCTAAAAACGAAATCGTCGTTCACGGTCGCCAAGGCGACAATGAAGTCGGAATTAGTTGCGGACGACGTTCGTCGCGCGGGGACCCTTGGGGGCCTGTTCGATATCGAAATCAATGTCTGTGCCTTCTTCGAGGTCCGGACCGCCAACGTCTTCCATGTGGAAGAACACGTCGTCGTCCGCATCGTCCGTCGAAATGAAACCGTAGCCGCCTGTGTCGTTGAAGAAATCAACCGTACCGTTTGCCATTACACTAACCCAAAATACGACTATACGGTTAAGTATTCCGCATTTGTTTTCAAAAGCCGCCAACAACGATTACAAAATCCTAAAATACCGTGCGAATGTGGATGCTTAACCACTATCTGGCAAGAGTTGGGCCAATAGTGTCTGGTGCGTCACAATGGCGGAATACTTTCGATGTATCCACAGTTCTCTTAGTTTGGTGTGGTCCGTGTTCTTGCGGAGTGGGTGTGAACAGTCTGCCGTTCAGTTTACACGCATAGTTACCAAACCGAGATGGGCATTTTCACATCCGACTTTGGATAAAGAAACTTCCTTCTAACCGCTAGGTGGCGGCAACGCCGTCGAACGGATTCATACCCTCTGGCGAAAGCCCGGAAGCGCAACGGCCACTGGCCGTGAGCAGCCCGGACCGTGGAGGTGGTGGGAGGTGGCGGTGATTGCGTTCACACCAGCAAAAAAGGGGCACCGCTCCGGCTATTCCCACCAGCAGCCGCGCTCCGGGAAGTGGATCATCGACCACCCGGTCACGGCCAGTGAGACACGGCCTTCGTGCCAGTTCCGGGCAGCCTTGTGAATGCGTACCTGCTCGTCTTCCTCGATCCACGGTGCATCTGATGACTTCCAGATCGTCACGCGTGTCTGGCCACTGTCGTCTGCGATAAGACCGACCTGCGCGATGCTTGGATGCGAGGGATCCCACAGGGTTTCGACACGCCCTTCGATGCTCACCTCCTTCCGAGAGACCTCCTCGAGTTTTCCGATGGGGATGACGTGTCCGGGTGCCGTCTGCAGCTCCTCGAACACGTTGACGACTGCACTCGTCAGGTCCTGGCCACCGACGACGGCTTCACTCAACCGCCGGCTGATCGCTGCTCGAGACCAACCATCCAACTGCTTTGCGAGTCGCATCGACTGCTTGTTCACGGCCGCCAGCTGCTCTCGAGAGAGTTCTGTACGGGGATCTGCCCGCTCCGGATCCGCCATTGGGTCCACGCTCGCCGCCCGTTTCTGGAATTCCACACGCCGCGCTTTGTTCTGGTTCGCAGCGATCGTTCGCGTCCGTCTCTCACGGCCCTCCTGCGTTCCCAGTTCGGCTTGGGCACTGATCAGTTCGAGTTCGTCCTCTCGTGCTCGAATGCGCTCTTCTTGTTCGAGGGTGGCTCCGTGTATCCGGTCGTCGCTCGTATCGACGACCCCGTCTGGGTGGTTCGCATCTACCTTTGCTTGGACCTCTTGCTCGACCGTTGCCTCGAATTCCGGCGTCTCGTCGACGACCGGGAAACCGTCTTCATCGACCGCTTGCTCACCCGCCTGTTTGAGTGCCTGTTCATCGACCGTAACGACCTTGCTACTCGAGTTGTTACTAGACATTGGTACTCACCTGTACCGCTGAAGGCGTTCACGCGCCTGTCACCGCGATGCTGCAACATCGCGGTTTTCCGACAACACCGACCGACAGAACCATCTGCGCGCTCGCGCTCGCGCCTTCGCGAGCGCCCATCTGGGCGCGAGCGAGAGCGCGCCTGAATGAGGTTACACAACCAGCACCGCGCGGCGTCCTGCCGAGCAAAGCGAGGCAGGGCTCGAGGCGCGAACAGCGTGAGCGCCTCGGCGACCCGCCCGAAGTGAGCGGCCATCTTTAAGCCGTTTCTCGTGTCCGGCCCGGACTGCGGGTTCGTGTCCAGCGCGACTGTCGTCGAGAACGCGCGCCGCGATGTGGCGCGCGACAGCGCAGGCGGCACCAAGCGCTGGAACGCGAAAACCCGCGAGGGGCGCAACCGAAAACGCGCTTAATGCTGGCGTCGAGACCAGATTCACTGTAGCCCGGAACGGTGAGCGACGCTAGGAGCGAACCGCAGCCCGGAATGGTCGGTCGCGAGCGACGCGGAGGGCAGCACGCGGCGAGCGGGGCGAGCCGGTACCCAAGAGCGAACAACCAACGCTACAGCATCCCGATCAGTCCACAAGGGTGGGATCGAAAGGGGCTGGCGCGCTCGGGGAACCCCGCCGACGCAAGCACCGCAACCTGTGAGGAGCGCAGCGAGGTCTTCGCGAGCGAAACGAGCGAAGGGCGGCGAGACGCACACGTCTCGCCAGGCGCGGGACTCGAGCGCGCCAGGGGCTTTCACCCTATATCGAAAGCAGTGATTGCAAGCCGTTTACTGAGATCTACTTCATGATAGCTGTTTTAGTGACCCACCCGCACACTACCGCTGCGTAGTGACCACCCAGTCAAATTAGATCGTTCATTATTTTGCACACCTATATGATTGGGAATTGAGCATAATACCGGCCCGTCACTAGCAGAGGTGGCCATGAACGCTTGTTGCCCCGAATGCGAAAATGGGTTGGGAGAACTGCTCACAAAGTATGCTGTCGATGGTGTGGCGACAGCGGACTTCCGGCGCGGAACTTGTGGACATGAGTGGTCGCTCTCTCTGTGAACTAAAACCGAAATTTGGCTCGCTTCTTCTTTGTACCGTTCAGTACCGTCGCTGTACTGAGCTGTTGACAATCCACGATTCGCCTCTTATCAGACGGAACTTCGAAACAGAACCAAGTGTCCACTACAGACTTTTCCTTGAGAGTCACTCTTCATTACCGCCAGCGCCGACTCACTCTTCGCGATCGGACAACTTCTCCGACAACCGATCTAGTTTCTCCTGCGCAGACTCACCACGCCGAAGACGTGGGTTTTGAGAGAGCCACATTCCTCCGCAACTGCGCACAGTTGCGACGAATTACGGTCTTTAATTCGCATACTGTATTTTTAAACACGTTAGAGAAACCAATAAAAATTAAGTAATTCATCCTCGGGATAAATACCCGAGGCACTCTCGCTGTAAGACTGTAGAAAAACCCCGCTGACATCCTCGCAAATACTGTGTGCGAGAGGCCAGTGAGAGTCACATACCTTCACGAGACCAGAGAGCCTCGAGACGCTGCTCAATCGCAGTAAGCACCGTCGAGTACACTTCAAGCGGGTGGAGCGACGGGAGTTCAAGATCAGTGATGTCGTTGGCAGTCGGTGGCTGGTGGAAGTGTAACCGGGCATTGTGCGTGTTTGGGTGCCGGTCCCAACGGCATTCCCACCGGCTGCTATCGTCGTGATCTTCGACATAGTGGAATGTGAAATCCCCAGTCGTGAACCACCGAATGTCAAGCCGGGCTGTTGAGACTGATTCTGGATATCGCTCCATATCAAGGAACGTCTTGAGGAGTCGCGGCTCGTAGGAATCTGGATCGAATGCTGTCTCGGCGACGAGTGAATCCGATGTGAGATGTCGCTCGAGCAATCGCAACGTCTGGCGATCCGGTGGCCCTGTCGAGTCAGGGGCCGAATCTGATGGTGGCCGACTCATTCAGGCAGGAATTAGATGCCCATCATTCTGGGAGAGCTGTCGAGCAAGCTCATACAGCCGAATCTCTCGAATAATGCCTTGCCACTCACTAACCGCAGTCATCTGTTCATGGACCATCTCGTGGTCGTCATGCTCGACAATCGAGACCGCTGTCGGGTCAGTGGTTCCGAACTGTTCCTCATACTCTGTGAGCTGTTTTTCGAGTGCTGCCACGCGGTCGATTATCTCGTCGATGGAGAGCTCATCTGCAATTTGGCTGGCCTCCTGCCACTCGAGATACCCATCGTTTCGTTCGTACTGCGCGGGGCGACTATCACGGTCTGCTCGAACGATACCCATCTCGGTCAGACGCTCGAGATGCTTTTTAGCGGCGTTCGGAGAGCAATCGGCAAGCTCCGCAATCTCGGTGTACGCGGTGGGCGATGTCACTCCAAGGGAAACATCGTAAACACGACCAAACGTGTCCGTACCCTCTTGCCACCGCCGCTGAGCAGCGTCAGATTCTGGGGCCGGATTGAACTCAGTCATATCCAACTGTACGTAGTCATACTCAATATATGTTCGCATTTCTCAAATATGTGTGAGCAGAGATCCGATCTGCATAGGGCTCACACGGTACCGAAACGCAGTCTCATATGGTCGCGGGCTGTCGAGTAGTCGAAGGCTTGCAAGTTTCCTTGGAATAGGACATACTACTGAGCCAAAATCTTTCTCACACCAACCCGACACCCTAACCAAATGCGGCATGACATCCGACAGTTGCAGGACACCCTGCTCGCTTCACAGTTTGCGTGCGTCCCATCTGGTCAGCGACGAACCACGGACGACTTCTACCCAGCAGTGAAGGACGCCCACCCGGACCTCTGTGACGATAACTATCGCTGCGGCGAGGTTTGCTCAAACGGCAACGACCAACCAGAGTGGAAACACGCAGTCCGCCGCGTCCAACAACAGCTCAAACGACAGGATGGAAGCCGAATCAGCGGCACCGAATCAGGTACATGGATCGTCGAACCACCAGGCCTCTATCTGGTGCCCGTCTCGGATGAATGGCGACCGAAGTTCAAGAAAACGGTCAACTCACCAGTCCCCACCGATGCAGACACCCCTGCGGCCATCGAACCATTCCTCCCAGCTCGTATCTGGGGGACGACCGAGACCGAAAGTCCGGCAAAGCAGTCCTACATCCGTCGCCTCCGGCCAACCGACCACCTCCTGTTCTACGCTGACGGCGACTTTTTCGCCGCCGGCCAGGTCGGCCACATCTTCGAGAGCCCCGAAGTAGGCGACTGGCTGTGGAACCACACCGAGAGTCTCCACGTCTTTACAGTCACGCGCTATCAGGACTGGGCACCGAGTATCGACGACGTCTGGGACCGACTGGATTACGGGAAACGAAAAGTCGTCAACGGATTCATGCGCGTCGACGACGACCTCGTCGCCGATCTCCGACAGCACTTCGGGTCGCTTGACGCTGCACTCTTTGATACGGAACCGGTCTCACCGGCAAGCCGTCTCGAGTCTCCGAAGAGAGTTACGACCGAGTACGACCGGATACAGCGTGACACAACGCAAGTGAACGAGTTGAAACGGCGCTATCAGGACCGGTGTCAGGTGTGTAACGCTCGGCTTGAGCAAGGAAATGGCGATGGATACTCAGAGGTACACCATATCAAGCCACTTGGACGCCCACATGAGGGTCCGGACGCACCGTCAAACATGCTCGTTCTCTGTCCGAACCACCACGCAGACTTCGACAACGGAATGCTTCGAGTAGACCCGAATGACCGCTCGGTTAAGCACCTGTACGACGATTCAGTTGACGGAAGGCGACTCGACAGACGACCCAACCACGAGATCAGTGCCGACTTTCTCGAGTACCACAATACCCATCTCTACCAAGGGAGTGCTGACCACTGAGCTGACGTAGTCTGACGTTGTACAATAACCCAAAAAAGCGGATCTCCAATTCATCGACGAAACTGCTAATCACTCTCGCCGAACGACTAGCCTATGTTCACATCGAAGGCCGAACACCTTGCTCGATGGGTCAACAAGCTCACCTCAACGACATTCGAAGTTCAGCCTAATCTATCCGATCTCGTTCTTCACGACCGTCAATAGCGAACTCGACACGATCGACGTACTCGACACCAACTGCTACGAGAATAGCGTCACGAACGAGGTGCCTTTCGAGATCGCGTAGATATTCAACAACAGGCTGGAGTACCGACGGCTGGTGACTACCTCTTGCTGGTCCGTCGACCTGTTCGCAGTTGCCACGTCGGCTTCACCCGGAACGTATCTGGTTCCTCAACAGGAAGAGTATGACTCTGATTCGTCGATAATGACGCGGGTCGTGCGAGGCGGTTGATCAGTTCATCACGTACGTCCGTCAACCACGTGTAGCGAGAACAGAGAGCGAAGGGTTCGTTTCCAGATGGCCAAGAACAGGATCTTTCAGGGTGCTGCTGCACCGACACTCCCGTTCGATCCTGCGAACGGGATGTCGATTTCAAGACCGTCGTAGGCCAGTTTCGGTTTCTTTGCCTGACCAGGCCCGCCATTTTCAAACTCAATGACGCCGATGTCTTCGAGTTCGGAAAGGTTCCGATGGACCTGTTTGTAGTCTCGCTCCACCAGATCAGCGGCTTCGCGGATGCTCTCGGGCTGGTGTTTGGAGATTGCTTCCAACAACTCTAGATTCTTTGGGCTAAGCAGGCGGCTGAGTTCTGCATACGATCCGAAGTTCAACACCGGCTGGGCATCGTCAAGGTCTTCACCCTCTTGGGCAGCCTTGATGCGGCTACGCGTGCGCTGGTTGAGGCGATTACGTTCACCGACGGTGACTTTGAGCGTGGGCATGATGTATACCTCCTGGAGACGTCCTACTCCGACCAGTCCCATGAGACAGGCGACATCTCTTCGGTTTCGCGTTGAAAGCGATCGTAGAGCGTCAACATCCCGGGGAATTCGATGATTTCAACATCGTTTCGGGTGTGGCGCTCATGGCCTTTCGTCTGTTCATGGGCGTTGTCGTATCGAAGGATGGTGTCGCCGCCGACTTCCCCGTGGTGTAGGCTGTAGTCCCATCCACACGGGTACTTCTTATCCTCCGTCTGTCGGATGGTCACATCGATGACGTACCCATCTTCGACATCCTGCCAATCTTCAACGGTGGTGTAGGACGCCATCCGTCATCTTATGTGATGGCCTCCATAGGCATAAATCTATGGACTTCATAACATAGGTGTGTGATTTGCTTCTTTACAAGAGCATGATACGCTTGATCAACTGGGTTCAGAGACATTGAGAACGAGTTTACCTCTCGCTGGCCCGAAGATCTGTTCGCAGTTGCCACGTTGGCTTCACCTGGAACGTATCTGGTTCCTCAGCAGGATGGGAATGACTCTGATTCGTCGCTAGTGACGCGGGCCGTGCGAGGCGGTTGATCAGTTCATCACGCACGTCCTGTCGGGGCATCATCTGCTCGTGGCAGCCGAGCCGTTCGTCATAATGGCGCTTCCTGAATAGCTGGCCAGTCGTCTCGGCGGCGATGTACTGCGTCAATTTACTTCCCCAGATATTCGACGATCGATACTCGGCCCCGACATCTGCATGTGTGAGTTCGACGAGAACACACTCGACGAACGAAATGAGTGACTCTCGACTCCGATCGTTCGGAACGCGTAACTCGAGGCCAGACCAAGGTGGCTTGGAGGGCTGTCGGTGAGTTGGTGTTCGATCAATACCACGGTCTCGTGGGTGCTGTCGCTCAATGGTCATTCGCTATCTCGGGGCAGTTCGACCGCCCCGCACCCATCCCGGGGGCGAAAAACACGACATCCAGTCGCAACGGCACCGGTAGCTCGTTGCTCTGTTTCTTTATTTTGAACGGGTCACGAAACTCGCGGTAAGTTCAGAGGAACCAGAAAACATACCCCATCAGTTCTATTTTGATAGTTATGGTTGCACGACGAGAGCTTCTATTCTCTGTTGGAGGCGGTCTCATCGGTGGTGCTGGGATGTATACGGGCACGTCCCTGCTATCGACTGGATACGGCTCCATTGAGTGGGCGAACGAGCGAGATCAAGAAGTGGGTGGAAACAGCTATCATCTCATCTGATGGTTTCTTTTCATCCAGGGAGGTCGCTTACGAGAGTCGCTATCGGGTATTCCAGACGCGACATTCTCGGAGCGGTGATACGAATGTTGTTGAAACAGGAACGTACGATGTTGAGGTGAAAACCGAATCTGATGACAAATCGGAGAGTGCTGGTCCATTCACAACAACGTGGACAGCAGCTGATTGTTACCACCAACAGTTAATTATTCGAGTATTGGAGGACATGTCTGTCGAGTTTCTCCAAAAGGAGTGCTAACTTCGCAGACTTACCGAGTCAAGTGCCTTGCTCTGAATTGAAGAAACGATCCTCCCCACGATTGTTACTTGGAGCTATCGCCGAATAATCGTCTCCACAGAGAGGCTGTCTCCGAAGCGGTATCACAGTTGGATGTCGTCTCGGCTTGCTCTTCTCGAGTCTGCTCGACCTCTCGGTCACGCTCTGCAAGTTCGGTTTTGAGATCCTCGATCGTTGCCTCGAGTTGCTCGATGCGCTCAGTTTTCTGTTCGAGCGTCGCCTCGAGTTCGTCGACACGGTCAGTCAACAGTCGATTCTTCTCAACCGGATACGCACGATTCGGAGTCCGCTCCGATTTGTCACGGCTGGCAGTGGTCGACGACTCGCTCGTTCTGGAAACAGATTCGGTTGCTGTCTCTCGAGTGTCCGGGTCGTAGAACTCAGAGGTACTCGCAATCGCTCGTTCGATGGTCTTCTCGCCGTACGTAGAGCCGTCTGCGTAGTGGACTTCGTCCCACTTGTCTCGAAGCAGCCCCGATTGGCGGAAGAGTCGGTCCATTTGCTGCGGACCACCACCAGTCCAAAACGCCAGCAGACAGCACAGCGCCATATCCGCTTCTGACTGACTCTCGTAGCCGGCAGTCGAGCCACGCCACAACCGCTGGAACTTCTCGCCGTTCGATGCGTTCCGCGCTCGCTCGAGCAGGTCCTGGTCCTCGAGGTCGACGTTGGTATCGGCTGCACTGCCCGTCGTTTCCGTCTCGTCGCTAGTGCGACGGTCCCCAGATTCGTGCTCTGAATCCGGGTCAGAGTCTTGGAGGTACTCACGATGGATCGCCGTGAGTGCATCCTGTCGACGTCCGACACGAGCTGGCGTGTCCGCGAGGTGGTCGCCGGTAACGGTGAAAAACCGAGCGGTGTCGTATAGTTCGATACTTCCCCGACGGTTCCGCCCGTCTGGGAGGTCTCCCTTGATGAGTACATGATAGCCAGTGCCAGAAGGTGAGACTTCCGTGTAGGAGTCCAGCCGCTCGATGATATCCAGCGCTATTTCGTCGACGTCGCCGCTTTCGGGATCCCGACAGTCATCCAGATCTACGCCGACAATGGGATCGTCGTCAGAAAAGACAAACCCGATACCATCGGCATTCTCTGTGTCGGCGTACTCGAGCGCTGTTTCAAAGGACTTCCATGTTTCCGGATCCGTCGATGACGCGAACGCACCACTGCCTGGTGTCACTGGTATCTTCGTTGGCTTCCCATCTCGAGATTCTTCTTGCCAGCAGACCCACTGGTCGCGCTCTTGCAAGCCACTTGGCAGTGCTGCTGTGTCGATTGACTTTTCGAAACTCATTGGTGTTTCCCTTGAGGGGTACCTGCTACTGCCCTCGAACAAACTATGTCATATCCTCGAGAAAACGACTGGTAGCCTACGTGCTGTCCGACTTGCCTGTCCCCGCATCGTTCTGCGGGATGAACCCAGTGTATACTAGTTGGTTCTGGACAGAATCTGTGCGTGGACAGCGCTTCCGACATGCGATTTTGGCTGGACACCCATGTCCATGCAGTTTGTTTGGCCGCCCAGTCTGCGTGGACAGTTGATTGAGATGCGCAATTATGGCTATTTAAGGCCCTGTATTGGGCAGTACTGTAGATTGAGCACCACCGGCAGCGAACGACTGCTGAGATACGATTAACGTGTGTCATATGGCTGGTGGGTCTTATTGATCGAGCAGTGCGTTCCCCTCCTGTGTCAGGGTCAGACCGATGTAGAACTGGACACGCTCTCCGTCTACTCTAGACCGATCGGTCTCGAGATCAACGACGTTCCGTAATTTCCGGGTGAACCAGCCCTTGGTCGTTCCGTCAATATTCTGCTGGTCAGTCCAGGTAGCATAGGCCTGAAACAGATCGTCCTGCGGCACCTTTGCACCCTCAACCTGCCTAACGTACATCGCGGTGAACGCTTCGACACCGTCCCCATCAGGATCGATGTCCACTGTCGCATTCGTAGCTGGTGGATCAGATTCTACCGATGGTGATGACGAACCCTCGCCAAAATCTGCCACCGTACCAACGGCTTGAGGCGACTCAACTGTAGATTCACTGGGCCACAGATCCTCGCGATCTGGATTCTCGGGTAGCGGATACGTCTCTCCATGCTGGAAAACCAGTGGATCACCGTCGGGTGGTAGGATCACCACGAGATAACTGTCTCGTGAATAGTCTGCGTTAGGGAGGTCGGTGGCTGGGATAAACGGTCGTTTGATTGGCGTCCAATCCTGTTTGAAGTCGGCTTTTGAATCGTATACATGACTCTCACCAGTCTCATAGACGGTGTACTGTCCGGTTTCCCGGTCGTGACTGTAGTACGCCGGAACGCTATCCTTCGAAAGCGGTCTATCGTCCGGAACACGGGCCAACTCTATGTCGCCATCAGATAGAACACGGTCCTCGCCCTCACGCATCCAGACCGTCCGATTTGACCCGGATGTGCGTGGCCGAACAGCGGTTACGCCACCGTGAGCTGTTGCGCCACCGCCAAACGTCACGATCTCATCGAAATTATAGAACTGCTCTGTCCCGTCCGCTCGTTCGCGCAGTGGCGGCGACAGGATGTTCTCGACCCGCTTAGCCCATTCAGTCTCAGGGTCACCGGGACGGACAACGAAGATCGGAATACGATCCTCCTCGTGAGCGCGTTTGAGATTCTGTAGTACCTTCGCGGGACGGTCAGGCGTCGTCGTCTCGGCCTCGATATTGAACACACCGTCGTGGTCAGGGTGTGTCGCAGTGGCGTCAGGCTGTTCGCTCTCGTCCTGCTCGAGGATTTCGACGCTGAAACCGCGTTCAGTGAGCGCCACCTCTGTATCCATGAGCAATGCATCGTGGCTATAGTAGAAGTTAGAAATAGTTGCTCACTTTGGGAATAGAGAGTTGATCAAGAGCGGTATCGATCGCTGTTGTTAGCTCAGAAAGTGAGTCGAAGAATCGGTTGCTAAGAGCTGATTGAAGCTGTCTCCAGCACTCTTCGACTGGATTGAGTTCCGGTGAATACGCTGGTAACGTGACGAAGGCGAGGTCGTCACGAGCCGCGAGGTCCGTGACGGCCGATGCCTGGAAATACGGCGCTCCATCCAACACGACGACCAAGTTCTCTTCGAACTCTTTGCATAACGCGAGAATGAAATGTTTCGCATGTTCGGCGGTCACGTACTCTTCGAATCGAGAGAAAAAGCGATCGCCGTCCTCGGTGATCGCACCCAAGAGACACGTCCAGTCGCGTTGCCCGGACAATTCGACGGCTGGCCGCGCGCCGCGCGGAAACCACGCGGCACGCGGCTCAACTTGCACGGATTTCTTGGTTTGATCAATACAGACTATTGTGGCGTCCATCTCCCGCCGCTTTTTTTGAGTTCTTCGTGGAACGTTTCTTGTTCGTCAGCCTCAGCTTCAGCGACCGTACGGCGTGGTTTTTGATAGCTCAATCCCGCCTCTTTGAGCAACCGCCGGCAACTCGGGATTGAGTACTCGACATCGTAGGTCTCGTTGAGGTACTGCTGGACGAGCGCCGACGTCCACGCCGGCGCGTCAACCCCGACTTCTTTGGGCGAGCCGTGGACAGCTTCTTCGAATTCTTGTTGCTCTTTTTCTGAGAGTTTTCGCTTTCTCCCAGATCGGTGAGCATCAGTTACAGCCTGCTCAAGCGACTCGTCGGTGTCGAGTCGCTTGAGCCAGCTATAGATCGTGCGTCGCTGAACGTCGTACCACTCGGCGAGTTCAGTCTGTGTAACGCCGTTTTTGTACGCTATTTCCGCTAAGAGCCGTTGTGTCGGCTTCTTTCCCTCCACGTTGTCGAGAGCATCTTACAATTTCTCGACAGAGATTTCGTCGAGATGATCCACTACCCTCAGAAACCATCTCTGAGTAGAAGGTTTTAACGGTTACTATAACTCCGGGAAGTCACTAGCTTCGGTGAGGCGGGCGATTTCTGGCAAGGCACCAAGAAACCACGTCCGCCTCGTCCTTCGACCTTATCTGAACACTGCCCTAATACGCCCCCATATATTAAAATAGCCTGACTTTTCACCAGTGACAACCCAACCAGTTATTTGATTGCTGGCATCGTATCTCCAGCACGTGACCCCATACCCGTTAGTCATATTTCATGGGAGTTACCTCACGGATACGGTACTTACGTTCGTTTCAACATATGGATTCGTTGCTGTTTTCATCTATATTTTCCTCGAGACATCGCTACTGCTCCACTTCGTACCAAGTGAGGTCATACTCCCGGTGGCCATTGCACTTCTCGTTACCGGCCCAGTCACGTTCGTTATTTTTGTCGTAGTTGCTACTTCTGGCGCAGTGATCGGCTGTCTTGTAGCGTACTACCTGTTTGGACAAAACGCCGAACGTGCGCTTCGTGGGTACGGTGGGTATGTCCATCTCGGTGAGCACGATCTCAACCGTTGGGAACAGTGGTTCACCCACTGGGGTGAAACGATTGTACTTTGGGGACGCCTTCTCCCAGTCGTGCGCGCGTTTGTTTCCGTCCCCGCGGGAATGGCGTCAATGAACCTTCGAAGGTTCGTTCTTTACTCGGCCCTCGGTAGTCTCATATTCAACACGGGTATTACCTACCTTGTCTATATGGGGACACAAGCAGGGACACCCCTGCAACGTGCGATCGATGCGACAATTGCGCTTTTCTCATTAGATTTGGGGTATCTTTGGGCGCGACCAGCGATCTTAGCACTACAGATTGTCAGTCTTTGTATTCTTTCCGGTATTATCTGGTGGAAACGTCACTGGATTCAAGCCCATCCGTTTTCCGCAATAGAAGTGGCATTACGGGCAATTCGAATCGTTGGTACCGCTGTCGGTCTTCTATTAATCACTGCAGCCGCAGCAACGCCGGCAGACGCCTATGCGCTCATCGCATGGATCTGGAACGATCCTCGCTTCTTTGTTCAACTGGGCGCATCGCCACAAACCGCTCTTGTCCTCTCGGGCCTCGCTCTGTGTGGAGGCTCACTCATAGTGTACACAGTCGGGTTGGCTGTGTTGTCGTCACTCAACCATCACTATAAATAAACATATGGATAGAGAGAGCCACTTCTGGCGCGTAGTTTCAGTACGATTCACTCGAGTTCCGTAACAGCTATTTACCGGATAGTGATCGTCTGAACAGACTTGTCTTAAGAGTAGCTTGTACAGAGGTGTGTCTCTCACGTCGGCGGACGGTAGTACCGATACTGTATTGTAACCCGGGATACTACGCAAGATGCTATTGATGACTGGTGAAACGCAACACCACCAAATCGATCGAGTCACGGCGTTCCGTCGGTCTGTCTATCCTGTTCTTCACGGCATTGCTCAGCGGTTCGGTGGCTATGTCCAGTGTGTCATGCACCCGGCTGAGTACGTCGGAACTGTCGAACGCTCGCTGGAGCGATTTCGGTCCGATCTCAAGTCAATGGGATTTCGTTCCGAGCCGATCGCGGCGTTGAAGCGTCATCGCGATGGCCGCAAGTCGGCTGGAAGTTGGGTCCGCCGAGGGTCGCTTCTCGCGGACACACAACTCCATGTGACCCTTTTTGTTGCCGATGACAGCGAAGTCGAGACGTACGCCCACTGGGAACGGTCATGGATCAGACACCCAATCGACCACTACCAGGCGACAAGTTGGGATACTGCTGGTGGTGTCAAGACGATGCGATCGCTACTCCAGTCGAACGACATCTCGTTCCGTCAGGCGACACCATAATAACTTATCACCGGGTGCCGTATACAGAGAAGTGACCGTACACGTCACCGCGTTCACAGATACGTATCTGCCGACGGTTAATGGCGTGACGTATACGATTGATCTCTGGCAGTCCCGCTGGAACGATCGGTACGGACGAATGGACGTCGTGTATCCACGATCCCCAGATCGTGACGCTCGAGGAAGAGAGTATCCCGTTCCGAGCGTACCAGTTCCGACGTATCGAGGCCACCGGCTTGGGTTTCCAGTATCACCATCCACCTTACCACACCCAGATGTCGTTCACGTTCATTCCCCGTTCACGCTTGGACTAGCTGGACTCAGATTTGCAACTCGAAGCGCGGTCCCGGTCGTTGCATCGTATCACACCGTTCTCATCGATCGGATCGAACAACGGTTTTCACATCCGAGAGTCGTCTCTCAGTTCAAAGATGTGTGTCGCAAATACGAGCAACGCTTCTACGATGCTGTCGACCTCGTCGTGACACCGACGGTAGCAGCTCGGCGGTATGTACGAGATGAGATAGACCCCGACACACAAATCGAGGTCGTCTCGAACGGAATCGACACGGCCACGTTTCGGCCGGTCGACTCAGACGAGTTCATAGCCAAGTACGACATCGATGATCAAGGCCCTCTGATCGGATACACCGGGCGACACGGTCCAGAAAAGTTTCTCTCGGAGCTAATCGAGGCGGCTGCTGACTTGGACGTGACAGTACTGCTCGCGGGTGATGGGCCATGTCGGCCACAGTTGATCGAACGTGCACAGGATCTCGGTTGCAATACGCTGTTTCTCGGGTTTCTCTCCCGCGAAGAACTGCCTGCGTTTTACTCAGCACTCGATGTTTTCGTTTTCCCCGGTCGTATCGAAACGCAGGGACTTGTCGCACTCGAGGCAACTGCCTGTGGAACACCGGTTGTCGCGGCTGAGGCCGGAGCCTTGCCTATTACTGTTCTCGACGGCGAGACCGGCTATCACTACCCACCTGGAAATATTAGAGCGCTCCGAAAGGCAATTCGTCGGGTACTAGCTAATCAAGAGAGGCTCCGTGAGTTCTGTCTGCGCCGACGGGAAACACTCTCCGTCGAGCATTCATTAGACCGAGTCGAATCGCTCTACGATAACGTCACCGCAGGTCGTTGAGTGTAGGTAGATTCACGACCACTATCTTTAATCAGCCGGAGAATCCCGGCGTTTACGCCGGGGAGGATTTCACACAAGCTTTGACTTGAGTGTCGAATCTGGACACGTGTCGACACCATACTGCTTTGGTCCCATCCATAGTCCGTTCCCTATGGCTGCTGTTGGGATCCGGTGGACCACTGTAACTATCGGGTTCGTCGTCGCCATCGGTTTGTTACTCCTGATTCTCTCCGTGGTTGGCATCCAAGAGACAGTTACGGAGATCACGACTGCGAATCGGTTTATCCTTGCCTCACTTTTTGGGGTTGTAATCCTCTGGCTCGTCGCGTGGTCCCAAACGCTGTCGATCGTGTTATCAATTCTCGATATCGAACACAATCAGATAGATTGCTTGCTCCTATTCGGCGACATTCTATTAGCGAATAGTATTGCTCCGTCGACATACCTCGGTGGTGAGCCACTTGCAGCATACTTGCTAACCAGTCACGCGAAAATCGATTACGAATCTAGCTTTGCAACCGTCTCGAGCGTTGACTTACTTAATTACGCACCGATGGTGCCCCTTGCCGGAGTCGGTATCCTCTACTTCACGGTGACAGCCGCTATCGGCCGGCGTATCGAACTTGCACTTGCAGCTGTCTTCACAGTATTTCTACTGTTCGTCAGCGGAGCAGTGTACGGTTGGCGGCGTCGGAGACGAGTCGTTGATGGTGTTGCGGTGTTTCTTGGTGGTCTTTCAGCCAAAATGAGTTCGATCGTTCCTGGCGTTCACGTAGTGTCTCCTGAAAGCCTCAGGCGACATCTAAACGTGTTCGTTGACGAGGTCGAACAGGTGACTGCCGATCGACGGAACTTGAAGCGTGGACTCGCGTACTCGGCTAGCGGTTGGTTGCTCCTCTCGACTACGCTCTGGCTCACCCTCTACGCCGTCGGTTTCACCGTTCCGCCTGAAATCGTACTGTTTGTCGTACCATTGGGTGGGATAACGAACGTGCTACCCTTCCCTGGTGGTCTAGGAAGTGTCGAATCTGTATTCATTCTCCTTCTCGTTACAACATCGAATATACCGGCCCCAGAAGCAACAGCAGCAACGTTTCTCTATCGAGCGGCGACATACTGGCTCCCGCTCCTGTATGGTGTCGGAACGGTCACCCTATTGCAGCCGATATGGCGCACAACGAGAAGTAAAGTCAGGTAAGTCCTCTGTGAGAACTAGGGTAGACTCTCCACCACTGATAAAATTCGAATTGCATGTAATGATGAAACGATTTCGGCCTCCTTGTGGAGATCGAGTACATTCATCACGTCTGCCTGCGTCGCCATTCCGATTGGGTATCCATTTCGTTCGACGAGCAGGTGCCCGAGATGGCTTGTCCACAACTCCATCACCCGAAGTGTCCGCACGCAACCCGAGTTATCGGCCATCAAATATGAGAAACGTGTAGACGGCCGTAGAATGGCAGACTACTCTCGCATATTCCAGCGTTCAAGCACTCGTTCTCGAAGGACGAGTAGACCTGGCAGGATCATAACGACAGCCACGAAAGCGAATAGAATCGCCAGCCCGGTCACAATACCGAACCGCTGGAGTGGGGGAGAAAGCGCGAACGCGAGGACGCCGAAGGCGGCGGCTGTCGTGGCGGCACTGGCAAGCAGCGTGCCACCAGTTCCGGTGATCGTATTGGTAACGGCAGTGTTGAGCGTGTCACGTTTCTCGCGCTCGTCGACGAACCGCTCGCCGGCGTGGATGCTGTAGTCGACGCCGAGACCGATGGCTAGACTGGTGATGACGGCTGTCTCGCTGTTAAACGCGATGTCGAGAAGCGACATCGCGCCCAACAGCCACGCAAGCGACATCACGACCGGCGCGAGTATCAGCGCCCCGAGCGACAGTGACCGGTAGCGTGCCCAGAACAGTCCGGTTAGGAACAAGAGGATGACGATCAGCGTTACCGCAAACGCCTCGACTAGCGTTTCAAGCAGTGCATCCTGGATGACAGCGGTCGTGACTGTTCCGCCCGTTGCAACTGCATTGACACCGGCTATGTCACCTTCGATCCGGTCGGCATACGCCCTCGTGTCAGTAGCAATCGCCTGTGCCGATTCGCTACTTCTGACGGAAACCAGTAGCCGTGCCGAAGTGACATTCCCGTCATCGTCGCGGCTAAGGACTTGGCTGGCAGCCTGCTCGTCAGCATCGAACAGTGCCATGTACACCGCCGAGACATTTTCGTCGGGCAATCCATCGCCGGTCGTGTCGGTCGCATCGACCATTTCCGCAAACGATTCGTTGTCGGCTGCGGCGGCGCGGATCGCCGTATGCGGCCCCTCGACAGCCGCCCGCCCGTCGGGACGAAGCTGGATAGAACTGCTGTCTTCGACGCTGCTACCCGCGTCGTCGACGGCCCTGAGAACCGCCGGGTCCGAAACGCTTCCGCGTAACAGAACTTGCGATTGCCCGCCCTCACCTCGTAGCTGGAAATTGTCGCTGAGATACTGGAAATCCTCAGCGATAGTGTAGGTGTCTGGTGCTAGCCCGCCCGGCAGGTACTGTGCCCAGTCGGGAGCGTCCTCCGGGAGGAAGTCGGCCTGGTTGAACTCTGTGTCGATGGTTGTCGCGCCATAGGCACCTGACGACGACAGCAAGAGCGCGACGACAACGATAGCGATTGGGGCGCGGGTAGTGAGATCGGCCAACCGTTCGAGAGCCGCATTCGCACGGCCGCTATCGACACCGAAGGCGGGTTTCCGACGGCTCCAGCCGAGTCGATTCTCGAGAATTTCATCGACCTCTATTTTCAGCGCCGGGAGGAAGACACCGAACGCGACGAACGTGGCGAGGATGCCGCCTGCACTGAGGATAGCGAAGTCCTGAATCGCCGGAAGCGGACTGACGACGTTCGAGAGGAAACCGACTCCGGTCGTGACAGTCGCAGCGCCAAGAGCCAGTACGACGCTCCCGAATCCAAGCGCCATCGAGGTTCGGATCGATCGGTTTACTGGTTCCCCATGGTCATGGTCACGTTCATCGTCTTTCTCGCCAAGTGTTCCATCGCGGGCCTCTCGATACCGCATCACGACGTGGAGCGCGTAGTCGATACTCAGTCCGATGAGCAGGAAGGGTACAGCGATGAGGATGACGTTCATCGGGATTGCGAGCCAGCCCATGAGGCCCGCGAGCCACGCCATCACGATTCCGATCCCCAAGAATGCGAGCAAGATGTCCAGGAGGTCACGATACGTAATCCCGAGGACGAGAACGATGAGAACAAGCGCGAACGGCGTAATGATCGCAAAGCTGTCCCCCGTTGCTCGTGATGAGGCGTCGTCCTGAATCCCTTGTCCGAACACGAACGCGTCGTCGAACCGATCCTGAACAATTTTGTCGATGGCCACCTGAGCGTCGTAAGCGGCCTGTGGCTCCGCATCCTCACCGCTGTCGTCGACCTGTGCGATGAGTGTCAATCGTGCCGACGCCGTCGTCGAACCCGGCTCGTAGTCCCGGGGAAGGAACTCATAAGGATCCTGCTGGCCAGGCGTGTCGCTCTCGGGATCAAGAACGTCCGCGAGTAGCTGTTTGACTGCCTCGTTGTCACGTGATTCAAGCGCGTCGATCTGTTCGGACAACGATGGTTGGGCAGTCGGTGGCTGTCGGGTATCCTCATAGACAGCCGCCGTGGCGACGATGTTCTCAATACCGACGAATCCCGGTTCAGCCAGTGTCACGTTCAGCGTCTCGGTCTCGCGTATTTCCTGTTGGAGGTACAGTCCGTCTAGCAGTGATTCGCGGGTGAGGACGTCGCCGCTCTCGTTACGGACGACAAGTTGAGCAGCGACCCCGTCGTCACCGCCGTAGTTGTTCTGTACGAATTCTTGTGCGTCGGTCTCTTCAGACTCGACTTGGAACCCGCCTATGTCCTCCTCGCCCGCGCCGCCGAGAGCCGTTCCTGCCACGACGACAGCCGTGAGCACCAGCACAGCGACGATGACGAGTTTGCTGTGTGTGGTTATCTTCTGGGCGTACCACCGGGATAATTGCCCAGCCATGTTCAGGAACCACCCATCTCGTGTGGCGACGAATTCCCGACTGTACACAGCTTACCGCAGTCTTTCTCGTACACCTGTGATTCCTCGTTAACCACCTCTCACGACCCTACCTTATTAAGTGTTTGTAGATATCTACAATATTTACTACCAGCCGGGCGGACTAGCGTGATCGGATTGGAGACGAAAATGAGATCAACCCCCCGTCGAAGAACGATAGATGATGAATGAGTTCGAGGCGGTCGAAGCGTTACGGACGCTGGGGCTGTCGAACTACGAGGCGCAGGTGTTCGTTGCCCTCCAACAACTCGGCAGTGGTACTACCCAGGAGATAAGTGAGCTATCGGAGGTTCCCCGGTCACAGGTGTACGGAGCGGCCGACGACCTGGCAGACAAAGGCCTCCTCGAGATCGTGGAAGCATCGCCGAAAGCATACCGACCTGTCGAGCTATCGACCGCGCGTGACCTCCTGACCAAACGCCTCGAACGAGAGACTTCAAGAGCGTTCGACCGGCTTGAGTCGATCCAAGGAACGGGAACCGACCAACCGGCTGGACAGGACGTCTCGATGCTCCGTGGTCGACAGCCGATCGACGATCGGATCACGACGCTTGTTCGGTCGGCCGATCACACTGTTGTCTTCGTCTCACCGACAGCCGACGTGATGACCCCGGAGATTGCGGACGCCCTCCGAGAGGCAAGCACCAACGTCGCCACCGTTACCGTGGTCACCGCCGATCGATCGCTCAACGATCTGTTCGCCGACGATCCGGTGAGCGTTTTCGTCATGGCGGAAGACAACCCCGCGGATTTCGCCGGTCGGGCCCTGATGGTCGACGACCGCACCGTGCTACTCGCCGCCGAAAGAGATGACGCACCCATCAATGAAGAGGCGCTCTGGACTGGCGACTCGAGAATCGGTCGCATCTTGGCGGCATTTATGCGGTCGGGGATGAATTCCGGTCGGGATCGCCAATGATTTTCGCTCGTATCTCCTCACCAATAATCGAGAGTGTCACCAATAATCGAGAGTGTCACATGTACCACATCCATCGAAAGAGGGTCGATTTCTAGGATCAGAGTACACTGAGGCTACCGTGGCAGAACGAGTTCGATCGTTCACTGGGCTCCTGAGTGTTTATATGTCACGAGAACGTATTTTCCGGCAATGAGAACCAGTGAAGAAGCTACTATCGGTAAATCCCTTATCGATAAATCCCTCCTTCTCGAGACTCGTCGGGAGGACTTGCAGGTGCATTCAATACAGCTGGCAATTCTCTTCGGTTCTCACGCAAGTGGCCAGTCCCACTCTCGAAGTGACGTCGATATCGCAGTGGAATTCGACACAGTCCGTCCGAGCGACCCGGATTACAACGAGGCTTTTTTGGGTTGAGTGCTGATCTCAGCGAGGCACTCGAAACTGACAATGTCGATTTCGTCGATCACCAAACAACGTCACCGGAACTGGCGGAGACGATCTTCGATCGAGGCATCCCTCTTATCGGTGACTAGAGCACGTAGCTGATATCCGAAGCCAACTCACGGAGTGTGTAGAGTGTGCCAAGGCCGCCGGCTTTCTCAGACCGAGTGGTAGTCGTCGTCACCCGGAGAATTATTTTCGTAAGGGTGTAGAGGAACGCATCACGCGCGGTCTCCAGAATATAGCTTCGGAACGGACTACCGAGACGCAAAGGATGCATCGAGAGACGAACAATCCTGCAGTGAGGCCCCGCGGACGGGCTTCGATCTGAGTATTCCGACCGACCGAGATCATGCGTCGGTCATCCCGCTCGTGGAGTGTGCCCTCGTCGAGCTGACGCACGGAGACGTGGGAGCCGTATTCATCTCACAGTAGATGAGGAGAAAGAAGCACAGCTAGTATGATGCCGGTGACGATGTCGGCAACCAGTTCCAGAAACAGCGCTTCGACGACCGGCTGGGCTGGCACAAGACCACCGCCCCTCAATAGACAGTTCGAGTCGAGTTCGTCGCCCAACTCACAGGATCGGCATCCCCGACGACGGAGCGTGACGCGTCAGCCAGCGAGCCAGATACGTTCGCCGTCACGCCAGTTCGAGAACTCCAGACCCCTTAGCGGAACGTCTTGTTCTCGTTCGAATTTCGGGAGAAACGGCGACAAGATCCCCGGAACGGTGATTGTACTAGGACACACCTCTATCGAAGTGTTTGTCGTAACGACGTAGATCCTACCGAAGCGTTTGTCGGTTTATCGGATCCAGATGGATCACCGATCGAAATGCGTCGAGCCGGTACAACTGGTCGGAAGAACAACGGTGAGAACAACCTACCGCATCGACCATATGGAGACAGAGTATGAGTTTCTCGAGGACACCCACACCCCTCTATCGATGTGTTTCCGCAGGGAGGTGGGGGGGTCGATGAGCACGACGAGATTGCAGGGAATACCCAGCCAAAGCCAGAAATTCAACATTCGTCCATTATTCCACAGCTGTATTGGAGAATTTAGATATCTCTTGAAGAGATGCCGACGAAAAGAGATCCATCACGTTTCTTTCTTCTTCTTTTCATCTAGCTAGACTAGATAGAACACCCACACCCCTCTATCGAAGTGTTCGATGTGTTCCTAATCTATACGTATTTATCGTTTCGGTAGCGTCATATTGTACGTCTTTCATCGGTCGTATATCTCTATAGACCTCGTCCGAAGATGTGTAGAAATACTGTAGATATTCACTGATACACCAGCCTTTTCTTTCATTTTCTGTAGGATAATCGTCCCCAGGCCCATTTTGTTCTGAATCATCCAAGTTTATTTTTCTCCATCTTCGACTGGTTCTCTCCTACCCAGTCGAACGGACACTTCGATACGGACCGAAACACATCGATAGAGGGGTGTCTGTCCCTCCACGTATTCGCCCATCACACGCGCAGTTAATTTCCCGTGCGTAGGCTGCAAGTCCCTCGAGTAGCCAGTATTTCCGCAGACGTTTCATCAACTCGTCGCTTCGACGATCTATCGATCCGATCGACCGAATTTCGTCTATTAGCAGTCTCACTCGGTGAAACACACATCGATAGAGGTGGGGAACACTTTTGGTTCCGCCCTGTATGGACCTTTGTATGGGTACAGACGACTTCGACGATCCTCGAGAGGGAACGAGGAAATCGAAGGACGGGCCGTCCGAAGGCAGCACTCCCTCCTCGGACTCCTCAGAGGGGCTGGAATCTTTCTCCACGAACGAATCGGAAGCGGCCGCCTCGAACGAATCGGAAGCGGCCGATGATTCGCAATCGATCGAGGATATGTTATTGGAGTTCGATCAACAAGAGGGGCTCATTCGCGACCGATCGCTGCTCGATCCGAATCATATCGTCGAAGAGGATAGAATCGTCGGTCGGGACAGACAACTCCAGGAAGTGACCAAAATGCTTCGAGTTGCACTCGGTGACAATCGGCCGCCGAATCTCTTTCTCTACGGTCCGTCGGGGACCGGAAAATCGCTCATCACTAAAGCTGTCTGTAAGAATATCAGTGAGATCTGCGAAACACGAGATATTCGATTTGGGACAATCGAAGTAAATTGCCAGGACCTTGATACTCTTGGAGTCGCTGTCTACGAACTGGCAAATTGTGCTGCCGACGAGGCGCACGTCGAAGTAGAGGTTCCGAAACACGGCGTCGCAACGAAGGAAAAGTGGGACGAACTCTATCGTATCGTCAACGAAAATTTCGATTCTGCGGTCTTCGTCCTCGACGAACTCGATATGCTCGTTGGCCGCCGAGACAAGCAAGAGCCGGCGTTCTCTCGGCTTCTCTATCAACTATCGCGAGCTGGTGCCAATAACGAACTCACCGCTCACATATCCGTCGTTGCGATCTCCAACGATACGAAAATGATGGAATCCGTGGGAAGCCGTGCTCTGAGTTCGTTCACGCCGGAAGACGTTCACTTCGACGATTACGACGCCAATCAGCTACAGTCGATTCTCCGCCGGCGCCAGGACGCGTTCTACGAAAACGTTCTCGACGACGATGTCATCCCCTTGGCAGCTGCATTTGCGGCCCAAACACACGGTGATGCGCGGAAAGCGATCGATCTCATGCGCGTCGCAGGCGAACTCGCAGAACGGGAAGGGGACGATAACGTGCGCGAGGTCCACGTCCGTCAGGCACAGGACAAAGTCGAGAAGAACCGTGTCCTCGAGGTCGTTCGCGGTATCAGCACACAGAAGAAACTGTGTCTCTATGCGACTGCTGCCGTCGCGGCCGAGACGGACGACGAAGCTGCTCGCAGTACGACCGGGTATCGTGTCTACCAGTTCCTCACTGACGCGATCGACGCCGAGCAGTATCACCAGGAGACGTACGTAAACAAGATGAAGGAGATGACGACGTACTCGCTGGTCGATTTCGAGCGTCGGAGCCACGGGCCGAGTTCCGGGATGTTCCTCGAGTTCCAGTTCGGCGAACGACCTGAGACAATCCTCGAAACGCTGCGCGAGGATTCGCGTATCGATGTCGTCTCTCCGAGTGAGGTTTCGAGTGTGGTAAAAGCACAGATTAGGGACGAAACCTAAGCCGATCGGAGTCAAATTCCGTGGCAGTCGCCTCGACAATCAGTACCCATCTTCGTGCGTCGACGACTCACTGCTATCGAAGTGTACGCCAGGTCGACGTCTTCCGTTCAGGCCCCGTTCGAGACGAATAGCGGCTCAGACACAGCCGAATGGTGGTCTGACTGAAACAATTCGATCAGCCTTTCGTCTCCGACCCGATGGACTCCACACCAGTGATTCCCGAGTCGATCACACCGTCGTCTCAGATATCGACCATCAGATATGGTTGTGGGAGATGGCGGGTGGTCATCAGACACCCTCGAACGGACCCATCACACCCTCCAACTGATCCATCACACACCCTCCAACTGATCCATCACACACCCTCCAACTGATCCATCACACACCCTCCAACTGATCCATCACACACCCTCCAACTGATCCATCACACACCCTCCAACTGATCCATCACACACCTCTATCGAAGTGTGCTCGGGTCGGATAGCCGTCGGTAATTACGTTCTGGTACTGACCGCCGGGTTGTGATTTCTCACCGCCGTCTCGAGTGCGATTCGATACGAACACCCCCCTCTATCGATGTGTTTTTTCAAATACTGAGAACAATGACACCCCTCTATCGAAGTGTATCCATTTCTCAATCTCGAATCCTGGCGTTGCCTCCATTCTGAAAGCAGAAACGGATCAACCTCGACGAACCTTCTTCACTTCTGATAGTGATCCCGCTCTTGTGTACACCCCAGCGGGTTCTCCGGATTCCAGTCGAGAGTCGACCATGATCGATAATCTTCAGCCTGTTCCAGGTCGAAGGATTTCAGCCCGTCTCCGTACGATCGTTCTGACTCTGACCTAGCGGAGGGCCCGGCGCAGTACTCGCCCTGTAGGTGGTGACGACGTATTCGAAATAGGGTGCGGTGTTCGGGAACGTGGCGCTCGTAATTGTATCGTGGCGTTGTCGACGACCCCATCGTAGTCATTCGCTCGGCCTCGTGTATCGTGTTCCTGTCGCTGATGTTTTTCTCGAGGGGACTCGCAGTGAGGCCGATTTGTCTGCCGAACACGACGGGACGATCTTCCCTTTCATCCACTGGAGCAGTCTAAACGTGTGAATTTGCCGCAGTCCTCATGCTCGGGGTCTCATCGGAAGCGCTGTGCTGGGACCGGTTCTGTCTCGATTGGCGTAGTGTGCGAGCGAGACGATACGCCGATGCATTGAAACATCCACACGAGAGTGAGAGTATCAGCGAAAGGAAGAACGCACCAGCGACAGGGAGAACGCACCAGCGACAGGGACCGTAATAGACGTCCAACGGCCCGGTCGCCGGACGGCCGGTCCCCGTCCGTGACCGAAACCGTCAGGTCACGCCGAGGTATTTCTCTTTCAGTTGGTCGTTCTCGTCGAGTTTCTCGATCGGACCGCTACTGACGACGCTTCCATGGTCGAGTATGTAGTAGCGGTCAGCAACGACGCGAGCCATCGGGAAATTCTGTTCGACCATCAGGATGGTGTTGTTCTCTTTGAGTTCCATGATGGTCTCCTGGATGGTCTGTATAATCTTCGGTGCAAGCCCTTCGAACGGTTCGTCGAGCATCAGCAACTCCGTTGGGCCGATGAGCGCCCGTGCGATAGCCAACATCTGTTGTTGGCCACCACTGAGGTTGCGTGCCTGCGTGTCGCTGAATTCCTCCAATTCCGGGAAGACGCCGAAAACGCGTTCGCGTTCCTCCGCAAACGAGCGGAAATCGGATTGGACAGCCATCCGAATATGTTCCTCGACGGTTAGCGTATCGAACACTCGACGCTCTTCGGGGACGTACTTGATGCCTCGACCGGCCGTATCGTAGGTCTCCTCGTCGGTGATGTCCTCGCCGCGGAACTGCACGGCACCGCTGAACGGCCGCTGGATGCCGATGATAGAGCGTAACGTCGTCGTCTTCCCCGCACCGTTGCGGCCGAGGAGGGCGACAACCTCGTCGTCGTCGACCGACAGCGACACGTCGTGGAGGACGTGGCTGTCTCCGTATGCCGTGTTGATCCTGTCGAGTTCGAGCAGCGGAGCCGTCATCGTGACCCTCCGAGTTCGGCTGCGTCAGCTTCCGTGCCGAGATACGCCTCACGGACGCGTTTGTCTTCTCGGATCTCGGCCGGTCGGTCGTCCGCTATGAGCTGTCCGTTGTCGAGTACCATGATCGAATCGGAGAGATCCATGACCATATCGAGATTGTGTTCGACCAGAATCATCGCGTACTCGTCTTTCAGGTCCTTGATGAGGTCGGTGATCGTTCCGATCTCGTCTCTCGCCATCCCGGCGCTCGGTTCGTCCAGCAGGATGAGATTGGGGTCGACGACCATCACCATGCCGAACTCGACCTGTCGTTTCTCGCCGTGGGACAGGTCGTGAACGGAAGCGTCGGCTTTCTCGGAGAGGCCGATCTCGTCGATTACCTCCGAGGCACGCTCGATGGGATCGTCGAAAGCAGTGTACCGATTCCAGGCGTTGAAATTGCCTCCAGAGGCGATCTGACCGGCTAATCGGAGGTTCTCGAAGACGGAGAATCCATCGAACAAGTTCGTTATCTGGAAGGTACGTGCGAGCCCCCGACGGGCCATTTCGTCGGGCGAAACGTTGGTGACGTTTTCTCCGTTGAACCGGACTTTTCCGTCGGTGACGTCGTATACACCACTGATGCAGTTGAGCAGTGTCGTCTTCCCGGCGCCGTTGGGGCCGATAAGCCCTTTCGTATGCCCTTCGGGAATTTCGAAGGTGACCCGGTCGGACGCGACGATCGCGCCGAACTCTTTCGTAACGTTCTCGCAAGCGAGTACCGTCTCACTCATGTTCCTCTTCCTCCGGATTCAGGTTTCGTTCCATATCTAACGATGCGTCGTCGGATCCGCCCGGTATCATAGTTCGAAGCTGCGCTGCGGCGGTGGACAGCTCGCCCTGAAGCAGTCCGGCGATCCCCGACGGTAAGAACAGGACGAACAGGACGAAGATGACTCCCATCAACAGGCGCCACTGTTCGATGACGCCGCTGAGAACCGTCTCGAGAAGGACGTAGAAGCCGGTTCCGAGAAGCGGCCCCCAGAGAGTGCCGAAGCCACCGATGAGCGTCATCATCAGGAGGTCACCCGTCGTCGTCCAGTTGGCGAGCGGTGGACTGACGAACGTGATGAAAAGCGGGTAGAGCATCCCGGCGAAGCCACCGATGACACCGGCGAGCACGAACGATGACAATTTGTATCGGAAGGTGTTGATTCCGAGCATCTCGATGCGCTCTTCGTTTTCTCGGATGCCCTGAATGACCCGTCCGAACGGTGAGGCGGTGACCCGTCGCAGCGCGAGGTACACGGCGAAACAGGCCGCGAGCGTCACGTAATACGTGACGATCGGTTCGGTGAGACTGAACCCGGCCACGTCCGGAATGGTAATGCTATAGATGCCGTTGACGCCGCCGGTGATGCCGTTGAATTGCAAGATGAGCTCGTGTGCGAGTTGCGCGAACGCGAGCGTGATGATGGCGAAGTACACGCCAGACAGTTGCAACGCGGCGACGCCGACGACCAGGCCTAGGACGAACAGGAGAACCAAGACGACGGGAAACGCCTCGAGGTAGGTCAGGTCGTAGACGTGTGCCATGATGGCGATGCCGTAGGCCCCGCCCCCGAAGAAGAGGGCGTGGCCGAACGTAAGCAGGCCAGTGTAACCGAACATGAGGTCGTAACTCAACACGGCGATCCCGAACACGAACACCTCGATGGCGAACAGGAGCCAGAATCCGGCGTCGATGAACGCGCTGGTTACGACGAACGGGAACGCGATCAGCACCGCAACGATGCCGAGTTTCCACGGCGACGATCGAAGTTCGGCGACGATGCCACCATCTTTCGCGACAGATTGTGGGATATTTCCTTCGTTCATGGTCAGTGCTCCGCGATGCCCGAGTGGCCGAGCAAACCGTACGGTCGGATCAGTAAGACCGCGATCATAATCACGAACAACAACAAGCCGACGAAACTACTGATGTAGTAGGCCCCGATTCCCTGGGCCATGCCGATGATGAGTGCACCGAGCAGCGCCCCGCGGACGCTTCCGAGGCCACCGAGTACGACCACCAGGAACGCTTCGATGAGTATCTCGGTGCCCATCGTTGGGTACACGCCCAGCAGTGGACTGGCGACAACCCCGCCAACAGCGGCTAGCCCGACGCCCAGCCCGAACATTCCGGTAAACACACGCTGTACGTTGATGCCCATCGCCTCCACCATCTCGCTGTCGAGCGTTCCGGCTCGGATGATGATGCCCACCCTGGTGCGCTGGATGAACAACCACAGACCGAGCGCCATCAACAGGCCGAAGCCGATGATGAACACCCGATACGTGGGATAGGAGATGAATCCGAGCTCCGAGACGCCGCCCAGGGCCTCCGGTGCTCCGAGGCTCAGCGGTGACGACCCCCAGACGAGTTTGATGAGCTCGTCGAGGATGATGGACACGCCGAACGTCAGCAACACCTGATAAATTGGGTCGCGGTCGTACAGCGGCCGAATGGTCGTCGACTCGGTAAGGATTCCCACCAGAGCCACGAGGAACGGCGCGATGAACAACGCCACGAGGAAACTCTCGGAGAATCCGAAAACGAAGACCCCGAGGTACCCCCCGAGTGCGTAAAAAGCGCCGTGGGCGAAATTCACCACGCCCATCAATCCGAAGATGAGCGAGAGCCCCGACGCGATGAGGAACAACAACAGGGCCCTCGAGAGGCCGTTGAGGACCGCAGTGGGGTCCACGAACATCGTCACGTGCGAGGCCGTGGTCAGGTCGGCGACCATCGTTAGGACCATGCCGGGAGCGCTTCGCAGGCGCTCGAGCAATCCTGGACGACTTCTCCGCCGGCACGGCGCTGGATGACCTTCATGTACTCGGCGTCGGCGCTTCGCTCGCTCTCGGCCGTCCCCTGCAGGACGAACCAGTCGCTGACGTTCTGGTGGTCGCACGGCCGGAACTCCTGGTTACCGCCCTTGTAGTAGGGGTCGTTCGTCCAGCCCTCGAGCGACGTCGCGACGTCGTCGGCGCTGATACTGTCGGCGTCGTTGGCCGCGTTGAGCAGCGTCGTGGTCGAACCGTACTGCATTCCCGAGGCCATCGGCGGTTTTTCGTTGTACTCGCTCTCGTAGGACTCGACGAACGTCTGGTTTTGGTCGGATTCGATACCCCAGTAATAGGGGCCGCCGGCGTAGATGCCCTCGACCGAGTCCATCGATTTGTTCAGGGCGATGCTGTTCCAGGCCATCGCGATATTCTCGAATTCCTCGCGGGCGCCGAACTGGAGCATCTGGTTGACGCATTTGACCTGGTCCTGTCCCCACAAGGTCATCATTAGCGTGTCAGCACCGCTGTCTATCGCTTTGGAAATCTGGCTCGAGAAGTCGTTGGCCCCGAACGGCGCGAAACTGGTGCCGGCAATTTCACCGCCGTTTGCAGGGATGATCTCCTCGTACGTCTTCTGGATCGTTTGACCCCAGGTGTAGTCTGCGGTGATACAGTAGATGCTCTGGGACCCCTGTTCGTTGATGAGGTACGGAATCGTCCCCTGTGCCACGATATACGTACTGGGATTGTTCGTGTACACGTACGGGCCACAGTCGGCGTTGACGATGGCGGCCGATCCGATACCGCCGATGTACGGAATTTCTTCCTGGTTTGCCATCGAGGCGATGGCCATCCCCACGGAACTGCTCACCGCACCCGAGAGGGCGTCGACGTTCTCCTGACGAATGAGTTCCCGCGCCGCGCGAACCCCCGCGTTCGGGTCCGTCTCGGTGTCTCGGACGATCATCTCGACGTCTTCGCCGTTGACGCCGCCGTCCTCGTTGATGTGTTTGACCGCCAGTTCGTCACCCTGGACGACGCTCGGGCCGGATGCCGAGAACCCACCGGATTGTGGCGCGAGCGTTCCGAGCGTGAACGCGTCGCTGCTCCCACCGCCTCCCGTACAGCCGGCCAGGCTAATCGCCCCACCCGTTGCACCGATCACTTTCAAGACTGACCGCCGATTTCGAGTGTCATTCTCTACCATGGGATGTACCAACGTCTCCCGTCCAGGGATTTATATCTATCGAAGACATTGACCTTCTGGGGCATATGTCTTTAAATAATCAATAATACCTTAACTAATTTACCAGTTTATCAACTTAATGTCCTCGAACTATGCTAAGTTGGGTATCCGGAGGTACGTAGAGGAACGCGGTTCCGGAGATTCGAAACCGGAGATACGAACTGGAAACGAACACGGCGGTGCGAATCGAAATGATCGGTTCAACGATGAGGTGTAGTAGTAGCAGCAGTAGTAGTCGATTTATCGATTAAAAGGACGGGATAACTTCTTCGCCGAACCGTTCGATCTGGTCGCATTGCTCGGCCGGATCGACCGAAAAGAAGTCGATGAAGACGTGCGTCGCACCGGCGTCGGCGTAGGCTTCGACGTCTTCGATGACGCTGTCAGCGTCACCGATAAGCGGTCTGTCAGTGTCGAGATCCGTATCGGTACCGACGTGGGCCGATCGGCCGGCGGCCACGTTCGGGGTGCCCGACCGATCGAAGTCGTCCCATGCGGGACGGAGGCGCTCGTATCCCTCGGCAACTGCATCCGGGCGCGCACCGTAGATCGACCACCCGTCCGCGTACTGCGCGGTGCGTCGGAACGTCGCGCCCGAAAACCCTCCCATCCAGATCGGCGGTCGATCCCCTTCGGGAGCGGGATAGAACCCGGTTTCGGGGAACGAATGATGTGGCCCATCGAAGGAGAATTCGTGTTCTTCGCAGGCACGCGTGAATATCTCGAGGAACTCGTCGGTTCGGGACCCGCGTTCGTCGAACGGAACGTCGAGGACGTCGAATTCCGTCCGGAGCCACCCCGGTGCCACGCCGAATTCGAACCGGCCGTTCGTGAGCCCCTCGACCGACAGCGCGAGTTTACTGAGTACGACCGGGTTCCGGTAGGGCACGACGCAGACGTTCGTCCCGAGCCGAACGTCTTCCACCTGGCTCGCGAGATAGGAGAGCACAGTGAACGTATCGTAGGCTTCGCGGTCGATCCCCTGTGCAGGCGGTGCCTTCCCGCTCGGTGTGAACGGATATTCGTTCGGAATCTCCGCGGGGAAAGCGACGTGGTCACCGGTCCACACGACGTCGAATTCCTGTTCTTCCGCGGTGGTCGCGAGATCCTCGAAGACGGATGGTGACGCGTGCGGTCCGAACGGTGTGAGCATGATGCCAAACTCGACAGTGGCTGCCATACACACGCAGATTGCAGGGCAGGCGCATAAATATACCCATGCTTTTAAACGACCGACCTCCATTCATAGGACATGCTCGAGTGGCCTACTAGCACGATTTACGAGGCAGTCTCGACCGTCACCGACCGACGACCCGACGACACTGCGCTCGTATTCGACGATGACCCTATCAGCTACGGTGACCTCCGCGACCGGAGCCTGTCGTTCGCGGCGGGGCTCGCGGACCGCGGTATCGGCGAGGGCGACACCGTCGCGGTGTGGCTCGCGAACCGACCGGAGTGGGTGGTCACACAACTAGCCGCGTCGTTCCTGGGTGCGAGCGTCGTCGCCGTCAACACCCGGTACCGCAAGCACGAACTGGAGTATATGCTCCGAGATTCGGGCGCGACTGCGCTCGTTCTCGAAGAGTCGTTCCTGGGTCGCGAGTACCTGGAAATGGTCGCGGATCTCGCCCCGTCTCTCTCGAGTGTAGAGCCCGAGTCGTTCGGTCCGGACTCGTTCTCGAACCTCACGACTGTCGTCTCGATCGAGCAGGACACGGACTACAGCGCCGTCGAAGGGTTCGGGGAGGTGATGACGGACCGACCGACCGCATTCGATCCGACGGGCGACGGTGACACGCCCGCAGTCATTTTCTACACGAGCGGGACCACCGGAGACCCGAAGGGATGCGTACACGACAATCGATCGGTGCTCAATCACTCGTACAACATCGCTTCGTATCTGGGAGTCACCGACGGGGACGTTGGGCTCGGAGCGATCCCGTTCTGCGGAAGTTTCGGGTTCAATATCATGTGTTCCTGTCTCTCCCACGGCATCCCGCTCGTCGTTCAGCCGCACTTCCAGCCCGAACGGACGGTCGGACTCGTCGACCGCCACGACGTGACGTATTTTTCCGCGACGGCTCAGATGTACCTTCGAATGATCGATGCCGACACCTTCGCCCCCGAGCGCGTCGAAACGCTGCGCCGCGGAGCGATGTTCTTCGCGAACGGATACAACGAACCCGACTTCGAGCGCATCGAGGACGCAGTTGGCTTTCCGATTTGCCAGCCGTACGGCCTTTCGGAAGCGAACACACAGATATTCGTCGGGGACCCCGAGGCCTCGATGGCGCAGCGAAAGAAAGTCGGCGGACCGCTCGTCCACGAGGACCTGGAGGCAAAGATCGTCGATCCCGAATCGCGCGAGGAATTGCCGCCCGGCGAGCGAGGCGAACTCGCACTGCGGGGATACAACGTCATGCAGAGGTACCTCGGTAAGCCGAAGGCCACCGCCGAGGTGTTCGACGACGAGGAGTGGCTGTACACGGGTGACCTCTGTGAGCGAGACGAGCAGGGCCGATTGTACTACCACTCGCGAATCGACGACGCGCTCCGCGTTCGTGGCTTTCTCGTGTCACCGGCGGAAATCGAAGCGGCCATCGACGATCATTCCGCAGTCGCGGTTTCGCAGGTCGTCGGGGCTCCACACCCGCGTCACGGACAGGTCCCGGTGGCGTTCGTCACCGTCGAGGACACGGTAACCGGCGACGAGATCGTCGCGTACCTCGAGGAGCAGATCGCCGACTACAAAATCCCGGCGGACGTGGTCGTCGTCGAGGAGTTCCCGCGCACCGAGGGGCCCCACGGTGCAAAGATCCAGAAAAACGAACTCCGCGATCGGGTCGAGGACCGGTACCAGTAAGCCGTTTTGCGTGACGGGTTTGGGGGGGATCGGTACCAGTACGTCGTTTTGCGTGACGGGTTTGGGGGGGATCGGTACCAGTACGTCGTTTTGCGTGACGGGTTTGGGGGGGATCGGTACCAGTACGTCGTTTTGCGTGACGGGTTTGGGGGGGATCGGTACCAGTACGTCGTTTTGCGTGACGGGTTTGGGGGGGATCGGTACCAGTACGTCGTTTTGCGTGACGGGTTTGGGGGACCAGTATCAGTACGCCGTTTTTGCGATCGGGTCGGGGACCGGTACCCCTCTCCCCTCTCGCCTCGGAACGTCCGATCTCGTCAGTCCCTGAACGTGCTCAGACGTTCCTCTACATCGCCTTCGTCCGCGGCTTTTCGCATGTCCGCAAGTTCGCGTTCTGCGAGCGGTGCCCACTCCCCGTCCTCGAGCGAATCGGTCGGGTCCGCGAGTCGCTCCTTGAGCAAACGGATGGTGAGCCCGCTACTCGTCTCGAAGTGAGTGAGCGTCTCGGTGACGGCGTCATCGAGCGATTCTGCCGGGGTTACTCGCGCGACGAGCCCTGCACGCTCCGCCTCGGTCGCCGACACTTCCCGGCCGGTCAGGAGCCACTCCCGGGCGCGGTGTTCTCCGATCGACCGGGGCAGAATCTTCGTCACGTAGCCCGCGATCGGGATGCCGAGGTTCACTTCCTGCAGGCCGAACGTCGCATTTTCTGTGGCGAGGACGACGTCGGCGCCCAGACAGAGCATGAAGCCGGCGCCGAACGCCCGGCCCTGCACGGCAGTGACGACAGGGACCGGACACGTGCGTAACGCCTCGACGACGTCGTGCATTACCGCTCCGCCTTCCACGACGGCGTCACCGTCGGGCATATCCGCGAGATCTATCCCGGCACAGAAGTTCTTCCCCCGACCGCTAAGTACGACCGCGTCCACGCTCTCGCCGTCTATATCGTCGAGTCTCTCGGTCAATCGCTCGACCGAAGAAAGCGGGAGGGCGTTGAGTTTGTCCGGTCTGTCGAGCGTGATTCGTCCGACACGTTCGTCTCCGACTGTCGTCTGTTCGATGTCGAGGTGGTCGTCGTCCATACGATTTCTCTTCGAGCGGGGCCTCATAACGTTCCCGCTCTATTAAGTGACCCCCTATCGAATTCGTTTCTCATGCCGTTTACGTTTACCCAGCGAGTTCGCCTGGAAGACACGAGTACAGCGGGGACCCTCTACTACGCGACCGTTCCGACGTACGTCGGCCGGGCGGTCGAGGAACTCCTCGCCGCGACTGGCCATCCCTATCGTGACAACCTCGAGGAGGACCTGGGGCTGCTCGTGGTTCGAACCGAATCCGAGTACTCGCGGCCGATGCGAGAGGGCGACGACATACGCATAGACGTCACGCCCTCAGTGGGCGAGTCTTCGATACGGTTCGACGCGTTCGCCACGCGCGACGGTGAGGAGGTGTTCCGGGCGAGCGAGACCCGCGTTTCGGTAGACATGTCGACGATGGAGTCCCATCCGGTCCCCGAGTCGCTCCGCGAGGGGTTGGCCGAGTACAGCTGAGGTCCCCGTCACTCACCGTTCCGTCGCCTACCGCTCGAGTTGGTAGCCCGCCTCGTCGCGGTCCCAGGCGTCGGCGAGGTATTCGTCGACGACTCGGAAGCGCTGGACCGTCTCTTTCGTCTCGGTGGTCGGGAACGAGTCGACGAACGCGACGTACTGCGGTACTTTGAAGTACGCGATGCGGCCTTCGCAGTGTTTCACGATGTCGACCGGATCGAGGGCTGCCCCGTCCTCGAGTTTGACCGCGGCGAATACCTCTTGACCGGCCACTTCGTCGTCGGCACCGACGACGACGACGTCGGCGACGTCGGGGTGGTCCTCGACGATCCGTTCGACCTCGAATGCGGACACGTTCTCCCCCATCCGTCGGATGAAGTACGACTTTCGTTCGACGAAGTGGTAATCGCCGTTCTCGTCGTAGTAACCGATGTCGCCGGTGTGCAACCACTGGTTCTCGGTCGCCTCGACCGTGGCTTCCGGCTTCTCGAAGTACCGTTTGAACATGGCGTTCGGTCGCGTCGGTCGGACGATGATCTCGCCTTCCGTCCCCGGCCCGACCGGCGTGTCGTCCTCGTCGACGACAGCTACCTCCTGGTACTCCGTCGGTCGGCCGAGGCTCCCGGTACGCGGCTCCTCGACGGTCCCACTCAGGGCGAGGCCGCCGCTCTCGGTCAGGCCGTATAGCGGCACGACGGTACAGTCGAACGTGTCTCCGAAGTCGGCCTGTCGGTCGTCGGCGATCGCGCCGAAGGCGATCCGAACGGGGTTGTCCGGTGCGTCGGTCTCCTTGTAGAGGATTTCGGAGATCGCCGACGAGAAGTGGATGATCGTCGCGTCGTGGGACCGAACCCGGTCCCAGAATTTCGATTTGGAGAACCATCGCTCCATCGCGAACGGAACGGACGCGACGAGCGCCTCCGTCACGACCATCTGTGCGAAGATGTGAAAGAGCGGCTGGGACATGTAGAGGACGTCGTCGTCAGTTGGCTTGACGATCCGATCGGCTATTTCGGTCGCAACCGTGAGGAACGCCCCGTGCGGGAGGACGACACCCTTCGGCATTCCCGTCGTCCCGCTCGTGTATATTATCGTCGCGGCGTCGGCCTGCGTCGCGTCCGGCGAAGGCGGATCACCGGACGCGCGTAGCGCGCCGAGGGGTTCGAATCCATCGGCTTCGGTGCCGACACAGTACCGGTGTGCAACGTCGACGTCGTCTTCGACTTCACGATAGTTCTCGAGGCACTCGTCCCCGATAATGGCGACGGACGGATCGGCGTCGGTCAGCGTGTACTCCAGGTCGTCGCCGCGTAGCGAGACGTTGAGGGGAACGAGGACGGCTCCCGCACGCAGTGCGCCGAAGTACACCGGCAGGAACTCCGAGCGATTGTACATCATCACGACGATCCGGTCGCCCGCTCCGACCCCGATTTCATCGAAGCCCGCGGCGATCCGTTCGGATCGCTCGGCCAATTCTCCGTACGTGAGTGTCTCTTCGGGGAACGTCGCGAAATCAGTGTTCCCGTGTTCGTCCGCTCGCGCGTCGAGCAACTCGACCAGATTTGTCCAGTCGCTGAGACTCGGCTGCCAGCCACTGACTTGTGAATCCATATCATAGACACGTCCACGGCGGGGCTTTAACGTTTCTGACCGTTCGAACCGGGAGGCGATTCGCAGGTCCCTCAGTTCGTGACTGATGCGTGGACCGGTCACGTCTCCCACCGACACCCGACCGAACCGACCCTACATATTGATAATCGCGGCTACGAAATCCCCCGGGTGAATGAGCGAAGTGATAGATATTCACGCCCACCTCTGGGCGGAGGACTGGCTTCCGAAGCGCTGGTGGGAGAGCCTCGTAGACGTCATCGTCCGGGAAAACGAAACGCACGGAACCGAGATAGACCGGTCGACGGTGCGCGAGCGGTATCTGCCGACGTACTGGGACCCCGAAGCGGAGCACCTACTCGAGCGCATGGAGGAGGCCGGCATCGACAAGCAGGTGGTGTTCCCCATCGATTGGGGACTGCACCTGGGCGAACCCGATACGTCGATCGAAACGGTCAATCGTCACTTCGCGGACCTGGGCGCAGCCCACGACGAACTGATCACGTTCGCCACCATCGACCCGCGCCGCGACGGGGCCGTGGAGTTTATCGACCGCGCGCTGGGGGAGTGGGGGATGTCGGGACTGAAACTCCATCCTACCGCGGGATTTCACCTCCACGACGAGGAGACGTACCGGCTGTTGGAAGTCGCGGACGACTACGACGTTCCGGTACTGACGGACTCGGGTCCCATTTCGGCGCCCCTCTACAGCAAGTACTCACACCCCATCCACGTCGACGAAGTGTTAGTGGACTTTCCCGACCTCGACGTCGTGGTCGCACACATGGCGCTTGGCTGGTGGCGCGACCTCCTCGCCATCGCGGATGCGAAGATCAACACTGGCCTCCACGTAGACGTCTCGGCCTGGCAGGACCGCGCCCCGGAACACCCCGACGAGTTCGCGACCGCCGTCCGCGGGTTCGTCGATGCACTCGGTGCGACGCGCGTTCACTTCGGCACCGACGACCCGGCGTTCGATCCGGTCTTTCCGAAAGATGACTGGATCGAACTCGTTGCCGGCCTCGCAGACCGGACCGTCGACCCGACCTTCACGCAGGCGGAGGTCGACACTATCCTGGGCGCCGGTGCGGCGAAATTGCTCCCGGAGTGATCGGCTCGGTGCCCGTCGACTCCCCCAGTCGCGTTCTCGCCGAGCGATCCGCCCTCCGCTGAACGGCCACGGCCGTACTGCTCGGACGAATTCGAACAGGAAACGATCGGTCCGATCTCGCTATCCAGAGTTTCCACTTCGGACGTCGTCGGCTGCCGGTTGTCCTCGGCTACCTCTCTCGTCACCAAACTCGAGACAGCGTTCGCGTCGGCCGACTCGAGGCGACGCTCGTGCCACAACTTTCTATACCGCCCACCGAGTCAGTCTCTCGCATGGCCGACAGCCGCGTCTTCGAGGATTTCGACGTCGGGGAACAGTACGAGACCGACGGCCGAACGGTGACCGACTCGGATATTCGACTGTTCATCGGCGCGACCGATGCGACCGATCCAATCCACGTCGACCGAGACTATGCGGCGGATCACCCCCTGGTCGACGACGTGGTCGCTCAGGGCACGCTGCTACTGGGTATCGCGAACGGGTTCCTCGTCGAGGCAGTCGCGAGTGATGCCGCACTGGTCATGAATTACGGTCACGACGAGGTCCGGTATCTCGAGTCCGTGTCCCCGGGCGAGACGGTCCGCGGCGAGATCGAGATCACCGACACCGAGCGGCGAACCGACGAGTGGGGACTCGTGACTGCCCGAAACGAGTTAGTGACGGACGGCGGGAAGACGGCAGTCGTAGACGTACACACCATGCTCGTCGCGACCGCCGACAACGACGCGCTGTAACGGCCGCGCACTCGAGGTGGCGGACTCACCGAACTCGGTCTACAGGAGCGCTCAGTTCGACGGCGCACATTCTGTTGCGTGCGTAGTTCGACGGTGCCCAGCCTGCTGGCCGGTAGTTCGACGGTGCCCAGCCTGCTGGCCGGTAGTTCGACGGCGCACGGCCTGCTGCGCACGTCGATCAATGTGACGAGTCCGAGTCAGCGAGTTCTATCTCGAGAATCGAACGTCGAATTACGACGTGGCGCTACTGGGCGGCGATCCCACCGTCAGCGACGTGGATTTCCCCCGTAACGTACCCGGCCGCATCGCTCGCGAGGTAGACCGCACTCGCAGCGATCTCGTCCGGGTCGGCGAAGCGGTTCTGCGGGATCGTCTCGAGGATGTCGTCGCGGATGTCCTCGTTTTCGCGAACGCCCTTGGTAAACTCCGTTTTCACGTAGCCCGGCGCGAGGGCGTTCACGCGTATCTGTGGCGTCCACTCGACCGCGAGCGATTTGGTCATCCCGACCATCGCGTGTTTCGATGCCGTATACGGCGTCTGGTAGGGAAGTGCAACGACGCCGCCGACACTGGCTACGTTCACGATCGACCCGGTGCCATCGCGTTCGTCGACCCGCCGGCCGAACTCACGCGCGCAGTGGAACGCTCCGGTGACGTTTACGTTCAGGATCGTGTTCCACGTCTCGACGTCCAGGTTCCGCGTGTTTCCGAAGTAGGGATTGACTCCGGCGTTGTTGACGAGCACGTCGACCTCTCCGAGGGTTGCCTCGACGTCGTCGAACATCGCTTCGACGGCTGCCACGTCGGTCACGTCGAGCGGGCGCGGGTGGGCAGTCCCGCCCGCCTCCTCGATACGGTCCGCCGTCGCCTCGAGAGCGTCTTCAGACCGGGCGACCGGTGCGACGTCCGCACCGGCCTCGGCCATCGCCACTGCGATTTCCTCGCCGATACCACGACTCCCGCCAGTTACTACTGCGACACGGCCTTTCAGAGAGAATGCGTCGAGTCCCATAGTATCAGATTGCCAAATCTCGGATAAGAACATTACGTTACACGGTGAACCGTCGGCAGCGGTAGAACGGGGCCTCGCCGGAGTGTCCCGATACCGAGAGAATGGACACCGAGACGGGAGAGAGAGGACGGATTCAGGACGGGAGAGAGAGGACGGATTCAGAGACGGGAGATAGGCAGATGGCGAGTCGCTCTCGCCGCTGACGTACCGACTACTCCACTAATTTGTGTCGTTGGACCTTCCCGGAGACGGTCGTCGGGAATTCGTCGACGAACTCCACCTCGCGGGGATATTTGTAGGCGGCTTCGCGGTCTTTGACGAATTTCTGGAGTTCCGACACGAGATCGTCCGACGGATCGACGGCGTCTTCTGGCTTGATGAACGCCTTGACGATCGTTCCTCGCTCCTCGTCGTCGATGCCCGCGATGACGGAGTCGTTTACGCTCCCGTGTTCTCGAAGGCACTCCTCGAGCTCGAGCGGGCTGACTCGGTAGCCGCTCGTGATGATGACATCGTCGGCTCGGCCCTCGTAGTAGATGTAGCCGTCCGAGTCGACGGAGCCGGCGTCGCCGGTTTTCATCCAGTCGCCGACGAACAGATCCGCCGTGAGGTCAGGCTGGTTCCAGTAGTCGAGCAACATCGACGGATCGGGTCGTTTAACGGCGATGTGACCGATTTCGCCCGGGTCCTTTCGGTCGCCGGTCTGCTCGTCGATGATCGCGACCGTGTGTCCCGGGCACGGTTTTCCGGTGGCGTCCCGGTTTTCGTCCATCAACTCGTGGTTGGTCCCGACGAGGAAGTTGCACTCGGTCTGTCCGTAAATCTCGTTTACGACGGCGTCCCACTCGTCCTCGACGAACTCGAAGATATCCGTGGTCACCTTTTCCCCGCCGCTGGGGACGACCTCGACGTCTAAGTCGTACTGTGAGTGGTCGACGTCTTTCATCATTCGGATCATGGTCGAGGTCAACAGCGGATTGGTGATGCCGTACCGTTCCAACAGCCCGTAGACCGTTTCCGGCTCGAACTGTCCGCCGTACCCGACGACCGGCTGGCCGTGATACCACGCGCCCCAGACCACCGCGAATAGCCCGCCGACCCACGACCAGCCGGACGCAGTATAGTGGACCGATCCGTCACCGGGGAACTCGTTTATCAGTTGCCAGCCCGGTATGTACCCCAGAAGCTTCCGGTGGGCGTGGTGTGCCCCTTTCGGCTTGCCGGTCGTCCCGCTCGTATAGATGATGTACGCCGAATCTTCGGCGTCGGTTTCGACGGTTTGGAAATCCGTTGCAGCGGCTGCAACCCCCTGTTCCCAGGAGCGGCCGTCTACCCCGACGGGGTCGTCGAGAGTGATAATCGTCTCCAGGTGGTCGAGTTCCTCACGCAGATCCGCGACGACGTTCGCGCGTTCCGCGTCGACGATCGCGACTTCCGTTTGCGAGTGATCCAGCCTGTATCGCAGCCCCTCGGTACCGTACAAAACAGAAAGCGGAACGGAAATGCCCCCCAGTTGAAGGACGCCGAGGTTCGCAAAGAGCGTCTCGGGACGCTGTGGCAGAACGACACCGACGCGAGTCCCTCGCTCGACGCCGACGTCCGAGAGCAGGTTGGAGACCCTGTTTGCGATCCGCTGGACCTGCCAGAAGGTGTACGTCTCACGGCTTCCGTCTTCGGCCTCGTAGAAGAAGGCGACGCGGTGTTTGCCATCGTCCCGGCCCGCCCACCGACCACAGACCGCCTCCGCGATGTTGAACGTGTCCGGGATATCCCACTCGAATTGCTCGTAGGCCTCGTCGTACCCGTCGTACTCGCTCAGGTCGATGTCCATGGTATCCACAAACACATCTATGTTAATTATTGTATTGGGAAACGCATCTCCTCTAACACGTTACGACATCGAGTACCCGCCGTCGACGACGAGGTTTTGTCCGGTTACGAACGAGGCACTGTCACCGATCAGGAAAACCACCGCGTCGGCGATTTCGGCTGGGTCACCGACGCGCCCCATCGGGGTCTCACGCTCGGCATACGCGATAGTCCCCTCGTGGGTATCCTCCTGCAACAGCGGCGTATCGACGAATCCGGGCGAGACGGCGTTGACGCGGATCCCATCGTCGGCGTAGTCGCGTGCGATCTGTCGGGTCAGCGCGAGGACGCCGCCCTTCGTCGCGCTGTAGGAGGCCGAATTCGGCGCGCCGACCACGCCGAAGACGCTCCCGATGTTGACGATCGAACCGCCGCCGTCCGCTACCATCCGTTCGACCGCGGCGAGACACCCGTGGTAGACGCCGGTGAGGTTGAGTTCTAACGTGGCCCGCCAGTTGCTCTCGTCGGTGTCGACGATGGCGTAGGATTCCGCGCGGCCCGCGTTGTTGACCACGGCGTCGATACCCCCGAACTCCTCTCGGGCGGCGTCCATAGCTGTGCGAACCGATTCGAGGCTCGTCACGTCCGTCTCGACGTAGACCGCCTCGCCGCCATCGGCCGCGATCCGTTCGTCCGTCGGGACGCCGCCGTCTCGCGGGTCTCGGCTGATGTCGGCGTTGACGACGGACGCACCAGCCGCTGCCGCCTCGAGTGCGGTCGCACGCCCGAGACCGGAACTCCCGCCGGTGACGAGACACGTCGTGCCATCGAGTTGCATATCCACATCTCTGCGGGGAGCGTGAAAACAGTTCTGTCCACCGTTCCGATGGCCCGAGGCGTATCAGTTACGTTCCGATGGCCCGAGGCGTATCAGTCCCCGTGCCGGTCGACGACGGTCTGTCGCTCGATCTTGCCCGTCCCACTCTTGGGAAGCGTATCGACGAACGTGACCGCTTTCGGGTGTTTGAATCGCGCGAGCCGGTCGTCGAGGAACGTGGCGAGTTCGCCGTCGGAGATCGGGTCGCCGTCGGTCGTCGCGATGACGGCCGTGACGATCTCACCCCACTCTTCGTCGTCGGCCCCGAACACGACGACCTCGTCGACTCGGTCGTGGGAGTAGAGCGCCTCTTCGACCTCGCTGGGGTAGATGTTCTCGCCGCCGGAGATGATCATGTCGTCCACGCGACCGTGGATGTGGTAGAAGCCGTCCTCGTCGACTTCGGCGATGTCTCCCGTGTGAAACCACCCGTCCTCGTCCCACGTCTCGGCCGTCTTCTCCGGCAACTCGAGATACCCCTCGGAGACGGACGGCCCGCGGTGGAGGAGTTCGCCGGCTTCACCGGGCGGACACTCGTCGCCGTTCTCGTCGACGACCTTCGCGTCGACGTGGGTGAACGTCTTCCCGTTACACTTCGGCGGCTTGTCCATCGCGTCCTCGGGGCGGAGGAACAGCGACCCGTCGGTCGTTTCGGTCAGACCGTAGGCCGCGATACAGGGAACGTCGATCTCCGCGAAGCTCTCTTTGAGTTCCGTCGGCACCGGTTCGCCCCCGCCCACGACCAGTTCGAGCGCCTCGAGATCGTACGACTGCCAGCCATCGACGCCGATCATCGCGTTCAACATCGTCGGAATAGCGAACATCTTCGTGACGTCGTACTCGGCCATGATCGCCCAGGTCTCTTCGGGCTCGAATTCCTGCTGGAGGATACAGGTGCCGCCCGTGTGTACGAGCGGGAGCGTGAAGATGTTGAGGCCGCCGACGTGGAAGATCGGGGCCGTGGTCACGGTCACGTCGTCGCTGTTCAGTTCGGTGTCGACGTTGTAGCTGACCGACGAGAAGAACAGGTTCTTGTGCGAGATCGGGACCCCTTTCGGTCGCCCGGTCGAACCGCTCGTATACAGCACGATCGCGGGGTCTTCGAACCCGTCCGCCACGCTCACTTCGTCGGTGTCGTACTCGTAGAACGACTCCCAGTTCTCCGGCTCGAGGTCCGTCTCGATGGCCGGGTCGCCGATACGGACGGTCGTGACGTCGTCGGGCGAGAGCGCAGACGCCGTCTCCTCGAAGACGCCCTCGTAGACGAACAGGGCTGGGTCGACGTCGTCTTTGAGGTACGAGAGTTCGCCGGGGGACAAGCGGTAGTTGAACGGGGCGAGGACGGCACCCAGTTTGCACGTGGCGAAAAACAGCTCGAAAAACTCGACGGAATTTCGAAATAGTCCGCAGACTCGATCCCCCTTCCCGATGCCCCGGTCCGCAAGCGCCCGTGCGAGACTGTTCGAGCGCCGTTCCAGTTCCGCGTAGGTGTGTTCCGCTTGTGTCGCCTGTTCGACGATCGCGATATCCTCGGGTCGATAGTACGACTTCTTTCGAACGATGTAACCGAAGTTCGCCTGTCGCATACTCACAACCTGTGTGAGACCCGGTCTTATGGTTTATGTAGCAACAGTATCATCTCTCGCGCACGAACTCGATCCGGACGAACGGTACTCTCGGCGTCACGGGTCGTCCGCCCACGCTCGACGCCGGCGACTGGCCCACCTCGAGGGGGACTGCGACAGTCCGACCGCAGGCCGGTGCGAGTGTCGACGCTACAGTTTTGGTCTTTCGCTCTGCATAGAGGGACAAGCAATGGTTCAGGCAGTTCGGATGCCGATGATGGGCAATACGATGGAGAGCGGCCTCCTCGTCGAGTGGGGGCCCGACGAGGGCGAGGAGGTTATCGAGGGCGACATCATCGCAGTGGTCGAATCCGAGAAAACCACCGGAGAGGTCGAGGCCTCACGGAACGGGACGCTCGCACGGGTGGACGTCGAAGCGGGCGAAGAGGTACCCCCCGGTACGGTCATGGGTATCGTGTGCGGTCCCGACGAACGACTGGACGATGCGCCCGCTCCGCGAAGCCGCATCGATCCCGAATCTGCGAGCGGCCAGCGCGTCGGTGACGGCCCAGACGCAGACTCCGCCGACGAAGCCGAGCGGGTCGCCTCGAGCGCCCCCTCTGCTGCATCGGGCGAGGAGACTCCGTCGGGCGAGGAGTCCGCCGCAAGCGACGAGGCAGGAGTACGAGCAGCCCCCGGTGCGCGCAAACTGGCGACGGACCAAGATATCGACCTCGAGACGGTCGACGGCACCGGGCCGGAGGGGGCGATTCTCCGCGCCGACGTGGCGGAGCGAATCGACGCGGACGAGAGAGGAAACGAGAGTCCGGACCGGACTGCGCCGTCTCGCCCCACCTTCACCAGTCCGAGCACGAGGCGACTGGCCCGTGAACTCGGCGTTTCGATCGACGACATCGAGGGGACCGGCATCGGAGATCGCGTCACCGAATCCGACGTCCGAGCGGCGGGTGGACAGATTTCGCGATCCGCTTCCGCAGAGCCCGCGACCGACCGCACTTCGACGACGGGAACCACGCCGACCGACGCCGACCGGGTCGGGGTCACCGTCGCCGAGGAGCGACGCCTCACCGGAATGCGAGAGACGATCGCCGATCGAATGTCTCGGTCTGCCCAGCAGGCACCCCACGTCACGCTCGATCGAACGGTAGCCGTCGAGCGAGCGTTCCGGACGGCCGAGGAACTGGCGAGCGAGTCCGACGCGCCGATCGGTTTCACCGACGTGTTGGTCGGCGCGACGGTTCGGGCGCTGGACGCGCACCCGACGTTCAACGCCTGGTTCGAGGACGAGACGATCAGGGTCGTCGCCGAGCGGAACGTCGCGGTCGCCGTGGACATGGACGGGGGCCTCGTGACGCCGGTCATACGGTCGGCCGACGAGCGGACGCTGGCCAGTATCGCGAGCGAGCGACGTCGCCTCACCGCTGCCATCCTCGAGGAGGAGTACTCGGTGGACGACCTGCAAGGCGCCACGTTCACGATCTCGAACCTCGGAATGTTCGGCGTCGATTCGTTCGACCCGATCATCAACCCGCCACAGGTGGCCATCCTCGGCGTCGGACGGGTTCGAGACGATGGTGACGGACGGACCTGCACGCTCTCGCTTTCGTTCGACCACCGCGTGGTCGACGGTGCCGACGCCGCGCGGTTCCTCGACGACCTGGTTGCAGGCGTCGAAGCGCCGTCGCTGACCGTGGCAGACCGGTCGGCCACGAGCGGCGCTTCGCACGAGGTCACGGAACCGAACCTTCGGACTGATGCGCAGTCGACGACGCGGGGAACCAGCGTCGAAGCGGCCGTCACACGGGATCTCGAGGCGACAGCTCGCGAGATTGCCGCCGCTCACGACTGGCAGATCCCGTCGTTCGAGGTCGAACTCGGCGATGGCGATCCGTCGGTGACGGTCGAATCGCCCGCCGGCGCTTCCGACGCGACGATGAAGCGACTCACGTACGCGGCCTGTCGCGACTCGGCGTACGCAGATACGATCTCGGGGATTCGAGACCCGGAGATCGACTTTCGCTGAGCCGGTGACGGTGATGGGGAGCCGCTGACTCGATAGCGGACGGCCGTCGACACGAAATTGATGATTTGACTCCTTCGCACTCGAATCGGCCGGGCTCTCGAGCACTCGAAATGATAAAAACGCTACAAAAACACTAAGCCGGGAGACCTAAATAGTCCGGTGATGGACTTCGCGCTCTCCCAGGAGCAGCAGATGATGCAACGTCTCGTCGAAGATATCTGTTCCGACTACGATCTCGAATACTGGCGTGAGAAGGACGATGCCGGTGAGTTTCCTCACGAGATCTGGGACGATCTCACCGAGGCCGGGTTCGCCGGCCTGACCGTCTCGGAGGAGTACGGTGGTGAGGGCCTCGGCATGGAAGAGGTCGTTGCGGTCGCACTGGCGCTCGGGCGCAACGGCGGGGGCGTCAGCGGACCGAACATGTTGACGCTCGGCCCGGTGTTCGGCGGCATATCGATCACGGAACACGGGACCGAAGACCAGAAGGAACGCTGGTTACCGGCGATCGCCGACGGAGCGATCGCCTCGCTGGGTCTCACGGAACCCGACGCCGGCCTCGATACGGCCGGCATCAAGACGACTGCGCAGAGAGACGGTGACGGGTACAGCATCGACGGAACGAAGATCTGGACGACCGGCGCACACGTTTCCGACTACATCATCACGCTGGCCCGGACGTCGCCGATCGATGAGGGCTCTCGCCACGACGGTATCTCGCTGTTCGTCGTTCCGGCGGATGCGGATGGGATAACCACGAACAAAATCGATAAACTCAGTATGCGCAGTCTCGGTTCCTGTGAGGTCGTCTTCGACGACGTCCACGTGCCCGACGAGAACTTGCTCGGCACCGAAGACGACGGATTCTATCACGTCCTCGGGACGCTCAACACCGAGCGGATAATCTGGGCTGCGATTCCGCTCGCTGCGGGCGAACTGGCGCTCGACCTGGCAGTCGACTACGCGAACGAGCGGGAAGCCTTCGAACGCCCCATCGGCGAGAATCAGGGCGTCCAATTCCCACTGGCCGAATCGAAGATGGAACTCGAGACGGCCAAGTTGATGATCTACAAGGCGGCGTCACTGTACGACGAGGGCGCGGATTGCTCGATGGAGGCCAATGCGGCGAAGTTCATGGCGGCCCGCGCCGGTTTCAAGGCGTGCGATCGGGCGATCCAGACCCACGGTGGAATGGGCTTTGCTGACGAATACCACGTCGAACGCCTGTACCGCGACGTTAGACTGGCCCGCGTCGCACCGGTCAGCGACGAACTGGTAAAGTCGTTCGTGAGCACGAACGTTCTCGACCTCCCGCGATCGTATTGACGAATCGGCTCTCACCCCCGAAGCGAACACCCGTCGCGACGACCGCACAGCTCCCGCTCCCGAAACGGACCAGCGACCACCCGTCGCGACTGACGGAGCGGTCAACGCCCCGGAGCGGAGCCGCCACGACTGCACGATCATCCGCTCGAGACCGTCTGGTCTTCGGTTCGAGACCGCTCCGAGTCGTCACTCCCATCGTATGGGGAACTATTAACACACGATACCTCGAAGACCGGACGAATGTCATCCGACTACCAGACAGTAGCGGTGGAACGACACGATTCGATCGGGATCGTTCGCGTGACCCGTCCGGAGGCGATGAATGCGGTAAACGCGACGGTGCTGACCGAACTGTCGGATGCGATCGAAACCGTCTCTTCTGAGGTGCAGACGGTCGTTCTGACCGGCGAGGGCGAGCGCGCGTTCATCGGCGGCGGCGACATCGAGGAGTTCCAGGGCCAGTCGGGGGTCTGGTTCCGCGGCGAGTTCCGCGAGTCGATGGCCGACGTGGAAGACGCAATCGAGGGGTGTCACGTTCCCGTTATCGCCGCGGTAAACGGCGTCGCGCTCGGCGGTGGGACCGAAATCGCGCTCATGTGTGATCTCATCGTCGCCGCCGAGAGCGCCACGTTTGGCCAACCGGAGATCGGCCTGGGTATTATCCCGGGTGCGGGCGGGACCCAGCGACTCACCCATCTGGTCGGGTACCTCAAAGCGAAGGAATTGGTTCTGACCGGCAAGCACATCTCCGCCAGCGAAGCCGAAGACATCGGCCTCGTTAACGAGGTGGTCGGAGACGACGACTTCGAGGACCGGGTCGACGAGTTAGCTGCTGAACTCGCGGACGGGGCGCCCATCGCACAGTGGTTCGCGAAGAAGTCGATCAACGAGACGCGGGCACAACTCGAGTCCGGACTGGAACTGGAGGCGGCGCTGACGGCGCTCTTGTTCGAGACGGACGATAAGGAGGAGGGATTAAGCGCGTTCCTCGAGAAACGCGATCCCGAGTTCGGAACCCGAGACTGACGGACGTACCGCATACATAGTTTTTTGGTGTCGCCTGTGAGAACTCTGAGCATGCCAGACGTGGGAGCAGCGCAGTCGGATCGATTAGTCGAGCAACTCCGCGAGATGATACTCATTCGGGAGTTCGAGAGCCGAGTCGGGACGCTGTTCGAGAACAACGAACTTCCCGGATTCGTCCATCTCTCGATCGGCCAGGAAGCGGTGGCGACGGGTGCCTGTTCGGCTATCGAGGCCGACGACTACATCACGAGCACGCACCGGGGCCACGGTCACTCGATCGCGAAAGGGTTGGACCCCGACCGGATGATGGCCGAACTGTTCGGCAAGGCGAACGGCTACTGCGGCGGCAAGAGCGGGAGCATGCACATCGCGGACGTCGACAGTGGCATGCTCGGCGCGAACGGTATCGTCGGAGCGGGGCCGGCGCTGGCGGCCGGAGCCGGATTGTCGATCTCACGGTCCGGCGCCGATCGAGTTTGTCTCTCGTTCTTCGGCGACGGCGCCATGGCCGAGGGCCCCGTACACGAGTCGATGAATCTCGCTGGCGTCCGAGACCTCCCCGTCGTATTCATCTGCGAGAACAATCAGTACGGCGAGATGACGCCGGCAGAGGACCAGCACCACGTCGACGGTTTCGAGGCTCGAGGCGACGTCTACGACATGCCGGCCGAGACGGTCGACGGGATGTCGGTCCAGGACGTCTACGACGCGACGTCGACGGCCGTCGAGCGGGCCCGAAACGGCGGGGGTCCCTCGCTGATCGTCTGCGAGACGTACCGCTACCGCGGCCACTACGAGGGCGATCCGACGACCTACCGCACCGACGACGAGGTCGACGAGTGGCAGGAACGCGACCCGATCGACACACTCGAGACGTCGCTCGTCGATGCCGGTCTCCTCGAGGAGTCTGCTATCGAAGCGATGCACGCCGAGGCCAGCGAGCGGATCGACGAGGCCGTCGCGTTCGCCCGAACGAGCGACCTCCCGGACGCGGAAACGGCGTTTCTGGACGTGTACACGGAGGAGTTGTGACCGTGGACGAACAGTCGGCGCGTGGGGCGATCAACGACGCGTTAGCCGAAGAACTCGACCGGGACGAGTCCGTCTACCTCATCGGTCAGGACATCGGCAAACCGGGCGGGAGCTTCGGCATCACCAGGGGACTTCACGAGGAATTTGGCGGCGACCGAGTCGTCGATACCCCGATCAGCGAGGCTGCCATCGTCGGCAGCAGCGCGGGGGCGGGACTGACGGGGTCGCGGCCGGTCGCCGAGATCATGTACGCCGATTTCATGGGGCTCGCCGCGGATCAGGTGATGAACCAGGCGGGTCTGTTCAAGTATATGTTCGGCGGCGACGTCTCCGTCCCGATGACGATTCGAACTGTCAACGGCGGTTCGGGGTTCAACGCGGCCGCGCAGCACTCGAAGAGTCTTCACGGTCTGTTCATGCACATGCCGGGCGTCCGCGTCGTCCTCGCGACCACCCCTTACGACTCGAAAGGGCTCCTGAAGAGCGCGATCCGGAGCGACGATCCCGTGTTGTTCTTCGAACACATGGAACTGTACAATCGCGAGGGAGAGGTTCCCGATTCGTCGTACACGCTCCCGCTCGGCGAGGCGGCAATCGAGCGAGAGGGCGACGACGTGACCGTGATTGCGACCCAGAAGCTGGTCTACGACGCGCTCGACGTCGCCGCGTCCCTCGAGGGGGAGATCAGCGTCGAGGTCGTGAACCCGCGGACGGTCAAGCCACTGGACGTCGAGACGCTCGCCGAGAGCGCGAGAAAGACCGGTCGCGTCGTCGTCGCAGACGAGTCAGTGATTCAAAACGGTCCGGGCGCGTACATTGCGAAGCGAATCGAATCGGAAGCGTTCTATCACCTGGAAGCGCCGATCGAAGTAGTCGGCGTCGACGATACGCCGATTCCGTTTTCGCCACCGCTCGCGGACGCAGTCGTCCCGGACGGCGACGACATCGAAACTGCCATTCGATCACTTCCCCGACTATGAGCATAGACGAACGACTCACCCGACTGGAGCACCGAGAATCGATTACCGAACTTCGTGCGGCGTACTGTTACCGGATCGACTCCCGCGACTGGGACGGGTTCGCCGATCTGTTCACCGAGGACGCGCATCTGGACTTCGGCCCGACCGGGACGTACGACGGGCGTGTCGCGGTCCGCGACTTCGCCGAGAACGTCGTCGGAGCGGAACATCCGTTTCTGGCCCATATGGTCCACAATCCGCTCATCGAAATCGACGGCGAGACCGCGACCGGCACGTGGTATTTCGAGGTTCCGTGTACGTTCCGAGACGGATCGGCGGGGTGGATACAGGGCATTTACCACGACGAATATCGGCTCGTCGACGACGAGTGGTTGTTCGCCGAAATCGTCGCCGACTTCAACTATTTCGCCGAATACGACGAGGGATGGGCCGAAATCGTCGCCGATTCCTGATCGTGGAACTGTTCTCTAACTGTTCTCTATCTGTGCCGTTCGCTCCGTCCGCTATCCTGGACCGCGGATACCCGACCCCACGGACGGGTATCACGGCTGTGAGGGATTCCGAAGTCGAGGGAGCTGAACCCGGTTACAGGTTCCGATGCCGGGTTACAGGTATCAACTCCGAGTCTCGAGTCGCCTGCCGATTCCAACGGGCTGACGGACCCGGCCGCAGTCGACGTGCCGGAGAGTTAATCGTAGTTCATCAACACTTCGACGATGTTTCCGGATCGCATCAGGAGTTCCGGAAACTCCTCGCGAAAGAGCTGATCGTTGATCCGGTTCGTCGGCCCGTAGATAGTGAGCGACCCCCTGACGCGGTCGTCCCGGTCGATCACCGGAGCCGCAACTGAACGCATCCCCGTAAGCCGCTCCTCGTCGTCGAGGGCGTAATTGTGTTCTCGTATCCACGCGAGTTCCTCACGGAGCTCGTCTCGGTTGTGTATCGTATTCTCGGTCCGTTTCGTCAGCCCGTTCCGGTCGATAATGTCGGACACCTCGTCTTCGTCCATGAAGGCGAGAATCGCTTTCCCCGGCGCCGACGTATGCATGTCCATGACGATTCCGCTGTAGGTCTTTACGGGAATCGCTTCGTCTCCTTCCTCGGTCGCGATGATGACCGCCTTCCCGTGTTCTTCGATCGTCAGGCTCGCATGCTCGCCCGTCTCCGCAGCTAGCCGCTCGAGTTCTTCGCTGCTCGCCTGATAAATTTCCTTACTTTGACGATTGAGGTCACCGATTCGGAGAAAATTCGAACTGACGTAGTACGTTTCGTCCCGCTCGACGAGATACCCGAGTTCGTGAAGCGTCACGAGGTGATCGTAAATCGTGCTCTTCGGACGGTCCATCGCCGTGGCCAGTTCCGAAACGCCTGCACCGTTTCGGTCGACGAGTTCCTCGACGATCGCGAAGGCCGTGCGGAGGGATTTGATCGGGAGATCCCGCGTCATGTCTTCCCAATGCACCTCATCGCACGAAAGTGTTCCGGCATTGCCGGACGCAGACCGGTATCGCTCTCTGACCAGTTCGGAGTCTGATTCCGGGAGGATACGTGCATTTTCGTAACGATAGGCGCACTATCTCGCCATATAATACAGGAACTGTCCGAATTTATTTTAATATGGGCAATTTTGTCCCGGTAGTTCCACCGATTACCCCGATATTGGATCGCCCCGGGGGCCGTGGGTATCGACGATGCGTCCGGCAATACCGGATCATCAGGGATGTCGGTCCTCGAACAGCGTAAACCGAGATAGTCTCGCGTCGCCGATCGTCGGTGGAGAATCTGCGCCCCTCTCTCGAACCGCACGGGCCTTCTCGCCGAACCGTAACGGATCGTTCGCGTATCCGGAAGACTCCTCTTTCTCTCCCACTCCGAATTCGCGCTCGCACGCGAATCCGTTAGCTCAGTTCGTCAGCCGTTATCCTCGTATAGCGCTCCGTAATGCCGGAGGCGTCTTCCGGGAGCAACGCGACGACGAGGTATGGCGAGTACTCGGAAAAGTACTCGATGAGATCAGCGATGCGCTCGGAGTCGATCGCTTCTAACGAGTCGAGTAGCATGAACGGCACTTCTCGATACACTTCGTGAACGAGAAAACCGGCGAGTGCGACTATCAGGCCGATCACTTCTCGCTCGCTTTCGCTGAGATTTTCTACCGTGTCCTCGTATACCGATCCCGTTCCGGATTCTCGAACGAGGTGAAGATCGAACGTCGTGTTCTCGTGACCGCTCGTCTCGGTCTCTTTCCGCTCGATCCAAACCCGTGATATGTTCCGATAACTGAGTATCTCGAGCACTTCGTCCATGTGCTCGTTGAATTTCGAGACGGAGTCGGATTCGAGTTCCACCACTCGTCCGCGCTCGCGATTGAGTTCCTGGCGAACTTCGTCGAGTTGGGTCTGCAGATCGGACTTGTCCGGTAACGATTCGATCTCTTCGATTTCGTCTTCGACGGACGCGAGTTCCTGTTGCTTCTGGCCTTGCTCGTACTGTAATTCGCTGATTCGCTCGTAGGTCTCCATCAGGCCGCTGTCGCGCAACTCTTCGGTTTCCGCGACGTCCGTTTCGAGTTCGCTGATGTCTTCTCGCACGTCGGCCGCTTTCGACTCGAGGGACGCCTTGCGTTCCTTTTTGGATTCGAGTTTGCGTTCTACCTCGTCAATCTCGGCTTCGAGCCGTTCTCGCTCGTCGATCGCTTCTCGAATCTCTTCCTGTTCGCTCTCCAACTCGCTAATCTGCGACTCGAGGTTGGACGATTCGTTTCTCTTTTCTGTTACGACTGACCGCAGTTTCTCCAGTCGATCCGCGATCGCCCCCCGTTCCGCTCGGTTGCCGCAGGTCCAGCAGGTTACCTCCTGGTCCGATTCGGGGGCGAGTTCCGTCACCGGATCGTTGTCGGTGGTTTCTTCGGGTAAATTCGAGATGCTGTCGGAGAGGATGTCCTCGTTGAATTCGACGATCGCAGAGAGATCAGATGCCGTGTTCTCGAGTTCGCGCTTCCGGTTTCGGACCGATCGGAGTTTCTCTCGAACTGATTCCAGATCCGCCTCCGTGTATTCGGACAGGTTGTCGCGCTCGTCGCGCAGTTCCGCTGGCTGTCCTTCGAGCGCGTCTATTTCGGCCGACACCAGATCGATCTGATCTTCGATTTCGCTTCGTTCTTTTCGCCGCTCGTCGAGCGTATCGACGAGTTCCTCGGCCTCTTCGGCCATTTCGGCGTCGGCCTCGTATTTAGTGACTTCCGCACGGAGTGTTTCGATCTCATCTTCGAGCGATTCGAGCTCCGCTGAAAGTGTTTGTCGCTGTTCCTCGAGTTTCGGGAGCCGTTTCGACTGCTGTTCGATGCGATCTAACTCCGCGCTGATTTTCTCGCGTTCGTCTTGCAGCCGGTCGATACGTCGCTCGATTTCGGTCGTGTCCACCGGGCGCATGATGAGTTCCCGGAGGTCGTCGCCGCGCTCGACTGCCAGTCTGGCCGGATTGTTCTCGAGAAGCGAGATGAAGAGATCGATGAGTTCGCTGTTCTGCTCGTACGGTTCTCCCGTCACCTGAACGCCGGTCGCTGTTCGATTGTACCGACGGGTGTACTCCCTGTCGCCGACGGTGAGCGTGACGCGACCTTCGTCCGCGTCGCTTTTGAGCGTGGCGTTCGTTCCTCCGAGAATCCCGCTGACCGCTCGGAGAAGGCTCGTTCTGTTGGTCGCGTTTCTCCCGGTGAGCAGAGTGACCCCTCTCTGGAATTCGACGGAACACGCGTCGATACCGCCCATATTTTCGACATCTAACTCGACCCTCTCGCCGATGGTCGGTTTCTGAAGGGTCCCATCAGAGTGTGACATTATTCGTCTCATCGGCCCCCTTCCATTTATATTCTCCGGGCGAACTTTGTTTACAAAAACATAAGTACGAACAGAATTAATTCACATCGAGCGAGGGGTCCGATACGGGTTGGGAGACGGTCTCTCGATTCCGAACGACGGCTGAATTAGACGTCTCCACTCGATGTCATCAGTCGAGTGTAACGATCGAATACCGACCGTGAGAACGAGGCGATAACCGACGGCGAAAAGCGAAGCAGCGCGACGCGTTGATCCAGGGATCGACTCGGTCTGTTCGTCAGTGAGTGGTCGACTCGGTCTGTTCGTCGGCATAGCACGCGCACGAACCGTCCTCGAGCAACTCACCGAATCTGTACGTGGTTCCACACTCGGAGCAGGTGATCTGAATCAGGACGGACACCTCGACGTCACGGATTGCCACGATATCTGCGCTTACGAGCCGGGCTATCGTTTGCTCGACGACCCGCCCGCATCGGGTTCGCGCCCACTCGATCGTATTTCGGGCCGTTTCGGCCGTGATTCGGGTCTGACGGGTCGTATCGATGTGTAAGCAGTCGTTGAGATGGGATCGAACGGTCGGGTGTGTCACCCAGTCCGATTCGATGCGTTCGAGATCGATACCGTGTTGCTCGAAGCGTTTGCGGACGCGCGCCTCTCGATCGGCCGGCGCGTCGTCGCTCGTAAGGGTTTCGTACACTGCCGACAGTGCATCGTCGGTGCTCACTGCTCCGTACGCGACGTTCGTGAGGTCGGTCTCGGCGTCGGCGATCGCCGCCTCGAGGATTCGCTTGTTGATATAATCGGCAAGGGCTCGAAGGCTCTCGTTCTTTTCGTTACGGCGATGTCGAAGGTCGTCGTTCAGTCCGACGAGATCGTACCGATCGATGTTTCGGCCGATTTTGCACGAGCAACGCGTCTGGCTCTCGACTGGATCACTCATCTAGGTATTCCCTCCGGACGATCTGTCCGTGACCGCGCCATCTTCGGGTCGACATGTTCACTGTCCCCGAGGTGTGTCACGGATAAAACAGTGTCCCTTCCGACGACTCGCCCGCGCCGCCTCGTCTGCTTACCAAACATACGTTTGGAAAGCACGTCATCTCCACATTTCCGTTCACCACAGACCGTTCCGCGATTCGAAACGGGGCGTCGTCTCCGTTCCGGTCCGACCTGTGGAAAGCTGTTCGCACCGAATCCGATCGCCAAAATCGCCGATGACGGAGGGAAGCCGCCTTTGACGCAGCGTCCGTCGGTGATCGCGAAGTCTCGGTCGATGGATCGTGGTTCGACGTCGGCGGCTCAGAACGTGCGGTTGGGCCGGGTCTAGTCTGAATTTGTGTTCGATGTCGTGGAGGTCCCTCTGTTCGATAATACCGAACACACAACTCTTCGCCAGTGGAACTGCGTTCCACCGCAAGTAGCAGGCTAGTCGTTACTATCGGTTCATTCGTCGGATTTGAACTGATTTTCGGGATGAAATTTGAAAGCGAATCGATTCAGGTTGCCAGAATCGTGTGTTCCTGTTTCCGGAAAGATCAAAACGCCCTCTCTCGGCACCAACAACTGCGACTCACCGATTCACGGATGACGAACGAATCGCTATCACCGTCGTAACCGGTCGTCCGGAAGCGTCCGGAAACGGCCGTTCGACGCTGGGTAGCGGATTCGACATCGTCAGTTCCTGACTACACTTTCTTCCTGCATTATTACGCCTTCGGTATCCAAGCCGATTCCGGTCGTGACGAACGAGCCGACGATCACCTCGAGCTATATGGTGCACTCGGCCGGATGCATCGACGATCCGAACCCGGACCATCTCGATGAAGCGGGTGTATATGGGCGTGTTAGGCCGCTTCACTCGGACTTTCTGCGGCCGACAGGGACTGACAACCGCGTTGACTCCGGACGGTAATGTCGGACGCGACGTACTGACAATATTTCTGATACGTCCGCGCGGGGAACGTTTTTATCGATCGCTGATCAAGGACCATTCACATGAGTTCTGGTACCACGAAACAACGACGTGACGAAATTCTCAGCCCCGTCGGCGAGGTACAGACCGACGACCGGCCAATCGCGACCAGACTGTCGTCGCTCGAGGGAACCACGATCGGATTCCTCGACAACGCGAAGACGAACGCCGACGTCTTCCTCGCGGAGGTTTCGCGGATCCTTACCGAAGAGTACGCCGTCGAGGAGACCGTTCACCGATCGAAGGACAACACGGCCATCCCCGCCGGGAGTATCGCTTCCTATCTGGCAACGCACTGCGACGCGGTCGTAAACGCGTACGGCGACTGCGGGTCGTGTACCTCGTGGTGCGTCTACGATAGCGTCGACATCGAAGGTCGAGGGACGCCGGTCGCCACCGTGAACAGCGACGAATTCGTCCGCCTCGGCCAGTCGGAAAGTCGCTCGCTCGGAATGCCGGGGCTCCCGATTCTGACGGTCGAACACCCGATGGGCGACGTCCCCGAGGACGTCGTTCACGAACGGGCGGCCGACGCCGTCGACGAAATCGTGTCTATTCTCACCGAGAACAGGGAGCGGTTGCTCGAGGAGTACGATCAGAAGTACCTCGACGCCGGCGAGGAGATCGGCGACGAAGAACTGTACTGCCCACTGTAAGATGGGGTCCGAACTCACGTCCGAACTACTGGACATCGACGGATCTGACTTCGAGTCGGTAAATCAGGCGCTGTACCGGGAGAATATGACGGACGGCTTACCGGTCATCCCACCGACCCGAGAACGGGTTGAGGAGATGATCGATGGAACCGACAGAGACCCGGCCGACGTCGTCGGAGTGGTTCCGCCACGATACGGTGATGCGACGGTCGAGAAAATCGCGATCAACGCCGTGATGGCGGGTTGCAAGCCGGCGTACATGCCGGTCTTGCTCGCTGCGTTCGAAGCGATGACCGAAGAGCCGTTCAACCTGTACGGCGTCAACGCGACGACCCACCCCGTCGCGCCGCTCGTCGCGGTCAACGGACCGATCGTCGACGATCTCCGCATCAATTACGGATACAACGTCTTCGGTCAGGGCTGGCGGGCAAACAGCACGATCGGGCGAGCGATACGGCTGGTCCTCGTCAACGTCGGCGGCGGTCAACCCGGCCAGATGGACCGTGCGACGCACGGCCATCCGGGAAAGTTCAGCTTCTGTATCGCGGAGAACGAACGAAAGTCTCCCTGGGAGCCGCTTCACGTCCGGCGCGGATTCGACGCTGACGAAAGCACCGTTACCGTCTTCGGAGCGGAGGCTCCCCACGAAATCAACGATCACGTGAGCGAGCGCGGCGACGGGATCCTGACGGTCGCCTCGGACGTCCTCGCGACGGTCGGCAACAACAACGCCTACTACACGCAAGGCGAGGTCACGCTCGTGTTCGGCCCCGAACACGCCGAGACGATCGCTCGAGACGGATACTCCATCGACGAGATTCAGAATTTCGTCTACGATCACGCGCGGAATCGGCTGTCGAAACTCAAAACCGGGGGGATGTACGGGATCCACGACTGGGCCGACCGATTCGACGTTCAGGATCCCGACGCTCGCATTCCGCTCGTCGAGTCCCCCGAGAAGGTCAACGTACTGGTCGCTGGCGGCGCCGGCAAACACTCGATGGCGATCCACTCGTTCGGCGAAACCCACTCCGTGACCAAATCGATCGACGGGGGTGCCTGATGGCCGGGGTCGACGGCGCAATCGATATCCACGTTCACGCCGGTCCGTCGTATTTCGACCGAAAACACGACGCGATCGACCTCGCGGAACTGTACGCCGACGCGGGGATGCGCGGATTCGTCCTCAAGAGCCACTTCGGCGACACGCACAAACCCGCGCGGATGGCCGCCGAACGGGTCCCGTCTCTCGAGGTTTATTCGTCGATCACGCTCAATTCGTTCGTCGGCGGGTTCAATCCAACCGCCGTCGAACACGCCCTCGAGACGGGGGCGCGCGTCGTCTGGTTGCCGACCTTCAGTGCCGCGAACTTCGACCCCAGCGGAATCGGCCGCGGGTTTCCGTTTTCGAACCAGTCGCTCACCGCCCTCGAAGACGGAACGCTTCGTCCGGACGTCAGGGACGTCCTCGAGACGCTCGCTGACCACGACGAACACGTCGCGCTCGGCAACGGCCACCTCGCACCCGAAGAGAGCGTTGCCGTACTGGACGCGATGGAGGAGATGGGGCTTTCGATTCCGTACCTCGTTACGCACGCGGACTTCGGGTTCATGGGATTGTCACTCGAGGACCAACTCGAGATGGCCGACCGCGGCGCGATCGTCGAAAAGTGCTATCTCCCGGTTCTCCACGGCGACGTCTCGCTCGCGGAACTCGCGTCCTCGATCGAAGCGATCGGCCCGGACCGATGCGTCCTCTCGACCGATCACGGGCAAGCCGACAACGAATCGCCGCCGGACGCGTACGGATCGTTCGTCGACGAGCTTCGAGCGACCGGCCTCGATGCGGACGCGCTCGAGGCGATCACCGCCGGAACGCCGACTCGGTTACTCGGTATCGATCGCGATGAGTGAGCCGAACGCGACGGTCGGAATCGTCGGGTACGGTGAAGTCGGACGGGCGTTCGCATCGCGTTTGCACGAGGGAGGGCACGACGTCGTCGTTCTGAACCGCACCCCGGACGATCTTCGCGCTCGCCTCGGTGCCGACGATCCACGGGTCGCAGCCTCGTTCGTCGACCTCGCGGCGGAGAGCGATCTCGTGCTCTCGTGTGTCTGGCCACAGACCGCCGCGCCGGTCGCGGAGAACCTCGCGACGGGACTTGCGGAAACGACGTACGTCGATCTGAACTCGATCGGCCCGGAAACGACTCGCATGATCGATCGAACCGTCACCGACGCTGGCGGGACCTTCCTCAAGGGAGCGATCATGGATTCCGTCGCGGTCAACGGTGCCGACGCCCCCGTCTCCCTCGCCGGTCCGGACGTCGAAGCCTACGCGACCGTGTTGTCGGACGCCGGCCTCTCGATCAGGCCGTTCGGGACCGACGTCGAGCGTCCCGCAGCGCTGAAGATGTGCCGAAGTATGGTCACCAAGGGCATCATGGCGCTGTTCGTCGAAACGCTGTTGACCGCCCAGCGGTACGAACTGGCCGAAGACGTCCTCGAGAGCGTCGACGACTCGTTCGACGGGACGACCCCCGCGGCGTTCGCCCGGTACTTCCTCGTCGACATGGCGTCGAACGCCGCACGTCGTCGGAACGAACTGCGGGAAGTGCTGGCGACTGCTCGAGACGCGCGCGTCGACGCACCGATGACCGAACACACGCTCGCCGTCCACGAGGAAGCCGCCGACCGCCCGCTCGACGTCGAGACGTATACGGACATGCTCGCCGCGTTGGAATCGGTCTTCGTTCCGGACGCAACGACGACCGAGTGAGTCGCCGCCCGCGTTCTGCGGTTCGGAGACGGACCGGACTCGAGTCGACCCGTCCCGATTGCGGCGGCAGGGGACGGATTCGCATCCGATCGAAGCGGCCGGCAGACACCGCTATCGAAGTGAACGACCGTCGGCGACTCGGCGATCAGCCGATCGGGAGGGAATCTTTTTGGTCGTCGCCGCGAAATCCGGTGACGAATCGATGATACGGTCGCTCTTCGGTGAGAAGGCGCTGGTCTTGCGCGACACGAATTTCCAGTTGCTGTTGCTGGCGAATCTCGTCGCCCCGCTCGGAGCGGCGCTCATCTCACCGCTGCTGGACTCCCTGCAGCAACCCTATGGCGCATCCGACGCGACGATCGGGCTGATCATGACCGTTTTTACCGCGCCGGGCGTTCTGATGATCCCGGCGGTCGGCGTTCTGGCCGACCGCTACGGGCGGAAGCCCTTCCTCGTCGGCGGATTGTTCGTCTTTTCGGTCGCCGGAACTGCGCTCGCGGCGACGACCGACTTTCGACTCGTGCTGTTCCTTCGGTTTTGCCAGGGCGTTAGCTTCGCTGCGGTGACGCCGGTCATTATCACGAGCATCGGCGATCTCTATACCGGCCAGGCCGAAGCGACGGGACAGGGATTTCGGTTTTCGGTTTCCGGTCTGACCCAGGGATTCTTTCCGCTGGTTGGCGGTGTCCTGGTCGCCATCGCGTGGCAGTATCCGCTGTTACTGTACGCGATCGGCATCCCGATTTCGATCGTCCTCGCGCTCGCGTTTTCCGAGCCGACCGACGTCTCACGCGAGCGTTCCACCGACCCGGCTCCGACCGACCGCGGGACGTACGTTCGAGAGCTGCTGTCACTTCTGCGTCGGCCGCGCGTCGCTTCTGTCCTCGTGTTCCGCATGACACCGATTCTCCTGTACATTACGTTCATGACGTACGTTTCGTTGCTGGTCGTGAGATCGATGGGCGGCACGCCGGGCCAGGCCGGGATGCTGGTCGCCCTGACCAGTCTCACGTACGCGATTTCGGCGACGCAAGCCGGCCGCTTCGGTTCGTCGTTCGGCGGACGGATCGCCCCTCTCGCGGCCTCGCAGTTGCTCATGGCTAGCGGTCTCGTGGTCGTCGCGTTCGTTCCGACGGTCACTCTGGCAGTGCCCGGTGCTGTAGCTCTCGGGATCGGATTCGGGCTGTCGCTCTCGCTGTTACGGAGCGTCGTAACGGCATTCGCACCGACACAACTCCGGGGCGGACTCGTGAGTATCTTCGAGTCCTCGGGGCGGCTCTCGGCGACCGTCGCTCCGATCGCGGTCGGAATCGGGATCGAACTCCTCGACGGCGCCGTTACCCAGACTGAATCGCTGCAGTTGATGGTCGGCGGCATGGGAGTCGTCGGCGGCGTCGTCGGCATCGGCTCTCTCCTCGTCGCCCGAACGGCATCGGCTCTCCCACAGCAATTCGAGACTGCGGGTTCCGATTGAGTCTCGAGACACTTCCCGGAACGCCCCGCGTTCTCCGCGCCCGGTTGAACTCGGCAGTCGGGGGCTGGCAGGTCCAAGACGAGTCGTCGTCGTCGCGCCGATAAGCAGCGACCGCGCCGACGTCGGCCACGATACGTCGTCTCTCGATCGTCGACCGGTCCGCGTTACGAGAGCGAGGGGAGGCCGTTGCGCTTGAGTGCCGCCGCGATCTGGTTCTTCTGGATTTCGTCGGTCCCCGCCGCGAGACGGCGGCCCCGCGCCAGTCGGTAGAGGTACTCGAGCGCGTGACCCTGCTGGTAGCCGTTCGCGCCGTGGATCTGCAGCGATTCGCTGACCACGTTCTCGACCATTTCACCGGAGTACAGCTTCGCCAGCGAGGCGTCCATGCGGTCCGGTATCCGACCTTGCTCTTCCGCGTTGAGCGCAGCGCGGTACGTAAGCGAGCGCGACGCCTCGAGTTCCTTCGCCATGTCGGCGAGTTTCCACTCGATCCCCTGGAAATCCGCGATCGGCTGGTCGAACTGCTCGCGCTGTTGTCCGTACTCGAGGGCCTTCTCGAGGGCACAGCGGGCGATGGCGTTCGAGAGCGTTGCGCTCCCGAGCCGTTCCCAGTTCAACGCCTGCAACTGCTGTTTGAATCCGTTTTTCCCGCGTGTCAGGACGTTCGTTTCGGGCACGACGACGTCGTGCATGCGAAACTGAGTCTGGGTGTGATCCGCCATGTTCGTGTAGTGTTGCTCGATCTCGATGCTATCGTCGTTGTCCTCGAGGTCGATCACGACCGAGCCGAGACCGTCCGAGAATTTCACCCACACCACCACGGCCGTCGCGTGGGGAATGTTGCTCACCCAGACCTTTTCGCCGTTCAGGATCAGTTCGCCGTTCCGCTCTTCGACGGTCGTGTTCATCGCACCGACGTCCGACCCAGCCTCGGGTTCGGAAATGGCGATCGCGATGACTTCCTCGCCAGCGGTTGCTCCCGGGAGGTATCGCTCTTTGGCCTCCTCACTCCCGAACATCTCGATTGCGCGGGCTGCGACCATTTGCTGGTTGTAGAGGTATTCTGCCGTGTCGGGACAGACCTGCCCGACGGCCTCGATGCTGAGCATGGCTTCGAATTCGCCCATGCCGCCGCCACCGTACTCTTCTGCGATGTTCAATCCCAGGTAGCCCCGGTCGGCGAGCAATTCGATGTTCTCCATCGGGGGTTCCCCCTCCCACGAGAACGCAGCGTCCGAAAACTCCTTTCGGGCGAGTTCCTCCAGCGACGATACGACCATCTCCTGTTCCGCTGATAGGGATAGCATTACCCCGAATATCACAGCTTCCACAGTAAAGTCTTCTGTTTATTCGCGTGACGGGTCCGAGATTGCGCCTCGCCGGTCGGCTCGACCAGCGACGGATCCGTCGACGCGGACCGCGGTCGTCGAGCGTTTGTCTCTCCGCGGTCGTGATAGAACGTTTATTAGAAAATATGATAGGTAATGACTGCCAATTAATGGCTGTTGAATGAGTTATACGGGATCACCCAACAGGTCTACGGAAGGGATGCCGAGGGCGCTGGTGCGGAACCAGGACCGTGCGAGCCGTCTCCTCGGACTCTCGCTGCTCGTGTTCGTCGTTGGAATCGGTGACACGTCGGTCTGGTTCCCGTTCTCGGTGACGCAGGGACTGCCGGAACTGACCACGGCGACGCTCACCGCCAGTGGCTATCTCACCGATGCCAAATCGGTCACCGAAACCGAGCGAACGCGGGTCGCGACCGAACGTGACGCGTTTCGTCGATTCGCTCGACTGGTCGAATCGATCTCCGTTTCGGAGGACACGCACACCGGGCCACTGGTGTTCGCCGGAGGTGGCGACTCGGGTACGGAACACCTGTGCACCGTTCGAAACGCGTATCGAGAGACCGTGATGAACGTCCCGCACTTCGAGGACGAGTACGACGAAAATCTCCGCGAAAGCCTCACGCTCGAGTTCGACGACCACCTCGCAACGGCGCTCCTCGACGGCCAGCAATTTTCCCCGCTCCTCAAAAATACGGTGCTGGTTCAGGCGACTGCGGCGAGAGAGTCGCGGGAAAAACTCCTCGACGGAATCGACGACGAATTGACTTCCCTCGAGAACGCGCGAAAGCGGCTCCGCGAACACGATCGCGCCGTCGAGCGGGCGATGAAACCGAGACGGCAACTCCGGACTCGATCGGTGCCGACGCTGCGGGAATACGATGCGATCCTCCGCGAGGACGAGGACCGATGCGAACAGTTACTCGCCGACCGGCAACACGAGATACACCGCGAGAACAGATCCTACTCACGCTCGTCGAAGCCGGCGCTTCAACAGTACCTGTACGATGCGCTCGACGTCACGTATCCGGTCCTGGCGACGGTGACCGAACGGATCCAGGATATTCGCGGTCAGCGCCGGCTGATCCGCGAAACGATGACGAACCAGCGCTGAGGCCGTTCGCGACCTGCAGTCGCCTCTTCTCGACCGGGCGATCGGTGGACGTATTCGGGTCGGTGGGACTGCGGTCGGAGTTCCCAGGGAAGATAAGAGGATGGACGTGCTACGTCGCGTATGTACAGGGTCCTTCTGTCGATCGATGCGGACGAAGACCGTGCGATACTGGCGGCCGAAGCCGTCGCGGCTCTTCCGGGCGACGTCGACGTCGTCGTTCTGAACGTGTTCGAGAAGTTTACCGTAAGCGACGGGGAGGCCCGGATCGATTCGTCCGAACTATACGACGAAGAGGCCTACCCAGAGAGCGTGACGACCGCGTCGCAGATCCTCGAGTCGGCGGGCATCGATCCGGAGATTCGCCACGAACACGGCGAACCCACCGAAACGATCCTCGAGGTGGCGGCGGATATCGACGCGGATTCGATCGCCGTCAGCGGGCGCAAGCGAAGCCCCGCCGGAAAGGCAATTTTCGGGAGCGTTACGCAATCGTTGCTCCTCTCGTCCGACCGCCCAGTGATCGTCGCCACGAGCGACTGAGAAATCGCCGTCTCGTTCGTCCCCGCGATTGGTCCGATAGTTCGAGACCCGCCGTTGGTTGGTGTCCGAGGTGCCCGACGTCCGTCTGTCCCCGATAGTGTCGGACACGGACGAGGGAGGTGCGATTGCGACGTCGCGGGAACGGGCCGTGATCAACGGAATATTTAGTGTCGCACTCGTGAGACTCTCACGATGGAGAAAAACGATTCGTCGATCGCGGTTTTCACCGGACTCGGTCACGGTGTCTTTCACGGCTTCGAGCTGTCGATTCCGCTGTTCGTACCGATCTGGCTCTCGACGTTCGACGTGTCGCCGACGACGCTGGGACTCGTCGTGGGTGCTGGCTACGCTCTCATCGGTCTCTTTGCACCCATCGCGGGCGTGTTGGCGGACGTATACGGCTCGAAACGGCTCGTGTTACTCTCGACCGGCGGGATGGGCCTCTCGTTCGCCACGCTGAGTGTGCTTCACTCCGTCGTGACCCTCACCGTGACGTTGATGATATGGGGTGCGATGGCGAGTCTCTATCACCCGTCAGGACTGTCGCTCATTAGCCGTGGTGCGGAGAAACGAGGGACCGTACTCGCGTATCACGGTGCCGGTGGGAACGTCGGCATGGTCGTCGTTCCGCTCGCCGCGATCGTCCTGCTCGCGTTTTACGGGTGGCGGACGGTGACGGTGCTTCTCACCGTTCCGGCAGCGATCTGCGTTCTCGTCGGACTCGGCGTGTCGTTCGACGAAACCGTCTCCGAGTCGGCTTCACAGCCACGCGACCCCGATCGGAGCTCGTTGCAGTCGATTTCGAACTCCCTTCGGGACGTCGTGGGGGACACGCGCACGCTTCTCGTCGGCGGATTCGTTCTCGTCTTCGCGATACAGATCCTCTATGGCATTTACTATCGCGGTATATTCACGTTCCTTCCGGACGTCCTCACCAACTTACCGATCTTCGAGGCCGTCGTCGTCGGCGATCGAACGATCGAAGCCGGTCAGTTCGCCTACTCGGGGCTCCTGCTGGTCGGCATTTTCGGACAGTACACCGGCGGAAAGGTCAGCGACAGGGGGAGTTCCGAACAGGCCCTTCTCGGGACGTTTATCGCGCTGATCATCGCATCCGCCCTGTTCGTCCCCGCCTCCACCGTGGGCGTCGGGCCGTTGTTGATCGTCTGCGTCGCGCTCGGCTTCTTCATCTACGCGTTCGCACCGATCGCACAGAGCCTGGTCGCGGAATACGTCGCCGCCGAAAGCCACGGCCTCTCGTTCGGGTACATCTACCTGGGAATGTTCGGCGTCGGCGCCGTCGGTGCGGCGCTCGCCGGGGCGACGCTCGAGTACGGCGGTGTCGCGGCGCTATTCGGAACGCTCGCTACCGTGATGGTTCTCTGTGCCGCTCTCGCTGGGGTACTGGTTTTCCGGTCGCCCTCCTGACGTCGGGGGTCGTCCATCACGAGACCTGGATCGTCCGGTCGGGGGTGCCCTCTCGCGGTTCGGTACCGTCCCGGCATATCGGCCGTCCCCTCGGCCGTCAGAATCCGACTCACCACTCCTCGAGGGAGTCACCAGGGACGACCTCGAACGCGTTCAGGACGCAGGCGAGCATGTTGTAGTACCCGAACGTGGCCGTCAGTTCGGTGATCCCCTCGACGCCGAAGTGCGCTTTCGTCGTCCGGAACAGCGGCTCCGGAACCTCGTTGTCGCAGATCAACGCGCGTCCGTAGTCGACGACGAGCGCGTCGGCCGCCGGGAGGGACTCGGTCGGCTCTCGGTCGGCGACGACGCCGATCGTGTCCTCGCTGACGCCCTCGTCTCGGGCCAGCGGCTCGTGTATCGCCCACTCGTAGGCGCACTCGAGTTCCCGCGCCGTCGTGATGATCGCGAGTTCCCGCATCGGGCCCGGCAGCGTTCCCTCGAATCGGACGTACGTTCCGACGTCGGCGATTCTGGTCGCGATTTCGGGGCTGTTCATGAGGACGCCGAAGGGCCCGCCGACGTGGCCTCGACTGTCCGCGATCCGGTCGAAGTGGCCGTGCCACTCGTCCGAAAGCTGCTCGGTCGACGTGATGTATGGCATCCGTGACGTTCCGTCGGTCGTCATGCTATCCGGTAAAGCGAGGGGCGACCACATCAATGGTCCGGCGTCCCGTCGACCGGGCAACAGCTTTTAGGACGCCTCTCCGACTGTCACAGCATGGTCACGTACGATCTGGCGCTACCGTTGCCCGCCACCGGCGACGTCACCACGTCGGAACAGAGCAATCTCGCGAGCGCGGCGGAGACGGCCGGGTACGACCTCGTACTGGTTCCCGAAACGTGGGGTCGAGAAGCCTTTACCCGCCTCGGGTACCTCGCCGCCCGGACGGACACGATACGGCTCGGAACCGGAATCGTTCCCGTCCACTCGAGATCGCCGGCGCTGATCGCTCAAGCTGTGGCAACGCTCGACGAACTCACGGCGGGACGGGCCGTGCTCGGTCTGGGCCTGTCTGGCCCGCAGGTGATCGAAAACTGGCACGGAATGGAGTTTCGCCCGGCGCTGCGTCGCCAGCGCGAGACGATCGAGATCGTCCGTCAGGTTCTGTCGGGCGACGACGTCACGTACGACGGGACGCTGTTCGACCTCGAGCACTTTCGATTACGATTCGAACCGCTCCGGTCGTCAGTTCGGATTTACGTCGCGGCACAGGGCGAAACGAACGTGGAACTCGCGGGCGAGTTCGCGGACGGGTGGATGCCGAACCGCATTCCGGTATCGTCCCTCGCGGACGTGCGCGAACACGTCGACCGCGGTGCTCGGACGCGGGACCGCGACCCGACGGCGGTCGCGACGATTCCGTGGGTGACGACGTGTCTCCTCGAAGACGGCGAACGGGCTCGAGACCGGTGCCGAGAGACGATCGCGTTCTACGTCGGCGCGATGGGCGAGTTCCACTACGATGCGGTGGCCGAGCACGGCTTTCGAGAGACTGCCGATCGGATCAGGGACCGATGGGCGGCCGGCGAGACGGAGGCTGCCCGGGAGGCGGTCACCGACGAACTCCTCGACGAAATCGCGATCGCCGGCCGCCCGGACGCCGTCGACCACCTCTTCGAGCGATACGAGGGACTCGCGGACACGCTTGCACTGCTTCCGCCGACCACTGCAAGCGTCGAGGAGGTGCGAGAAACGATCGAACACGTCGGCTCGTCGATTGCGTGATCGGTCCGTCGGAACCCACCGAAAAATCTCCGGGTGCCTGCCGGCCGCCTGGAGGCCATCGAGGTGGGTATCGATAGACGGCGGCTGAAGCCGTCCGTGGCCTCTCCAACGGTATCGGTTCGACGATCGTGACTCCAACTCGAGGAACGGCGGTGTTCGTATCGCTACCCTGGCCGATCCGTGGACGCGAGATCGAACCTAGACGCGATCGTCCGCCGCCGCTTCGCGCATCGCCTCGATGTGATCCCGTGCAGTCGGACCGACGTCGTCGTGCCATTCGATGAGTTGTAACTGGAGTCCGAACAGCGTTTTCGGGTGGAACGTCGCCTCAGTTCGGACGCCGGGGACGGTATCTTCCATGATTACCTCGCCGCCGGCCCCGGTCAACTGTTCGACGGCCGCGTCGAGGTCGGACACGTTGACACCGATGTGGTGCAGTCCCTCGCCGTTTTGCTCGAGGTAATCGGCGATGAAGCTCTCGTCGCTCGTCGGCGCGATCAGGGTGAACATGGTGGTCCCCATCACGTTGTACGCCGTTTCGTACTGCCACTTGTCGCTCTCGAGGGTCCAGACGTTCTCGAATCCGTCGACAGCGTTTATTTTGTCCAGTGCATCCGAGACGTCCCACACCGCGTGAGCGACGTGGTCGATTTCTTCCATCACGGGATGTCGATGCGAACCACACGTATATGTATCTACTCGTATGTGACATGGGAGCTATAATTCGTCGACGGCTATCTTCGCACGGCGGCGATGCGGGCCGACGACGAGAACTGATCGGTCCGTCACAGATCGTCTTCTCCCAGCGCCATCCGTCCGGGAAGAGAGTAGAAGACTTAATTATCGATGGCGAGACGTGGTACCTGTATGAACAACATTTCGGACACCATCTTATCGGATGAACATCAGATGCTGCGCGACGAAACGAAGCGATTCGTGGAGAACGAGGTGCTCCCCGAGGCGAGCGAGCGCGACCCGAACGAGGAGGAGATGTCCGACGAACTCGTCGACCAGCTCGCGGAGATGGGATTTTTCGGTGTTCTCATCGACGAGGAGTACGGCGGCCTCGGGATGGATCTGAAATCGTACGCCGTGATCGCCGAAGAACTCTCGCGCGGGTGGCTCAGCGTCGGCAGTATCATCGCGCGCGGGCAAAGTCTCGCCGGCGCGACGGAGGCCCAGAAGCAAGAATACCTGCCGAAGATGGCGCGTGGTGAAATGCTCAAGAGCATCGCGATCAGCGAACCCGACGCCGGGAGCGACGTCTCGAACATGCGCCTTCGGGCCGAACGGGACGGCGACGAGTACGTGCTCAACGGGCAGAAAATGTGGTGTACGTTCGCGAAGGGGTCCGATTTCATCCTCACGTATGCGGTGACTGATCCGGACGCGGAACCAGCCCACCGCGGCATCTCGGGATTTATCGTCGAGAAGCCGGCCGGGACGTTCGACCGCGAGGGGTTGAGCGGCCAGTCGATCGACAAAATCGGCTACCACGGCTGGAAGACCTGGGAAGTCAACTACGACGACGTACGCGTCAGCGCCGACAAACTCGTCGGCGGCGAGGAGGGGAACGGATTCTATCAGATCATGGACTTTTTCGAGGAAGGCCGCGTCCACACGGCCGCTCGGTCGGTGGGATTAGCGCGAGGCGCGATCGAGGATTCGGTTCAGTACGCGAAAGAACGCGTCCAGTTCGACGAACCGATTTCCGAGTTCCAGGCGATCCGATTCAAGCTGGCGGAGATGGCGACGCAGGTCGAGGCTGCGCGAGCGTTGATGTTGCTCGTCGCCGATACGGTCGACTCCGGTGAGCGGGCCGACGCCGAAGCCGCCATGGCGAAACTCTTCGCGAGCGATATCGCCGAGGAAGTCACCAGCGAGGGGATTCAGATTCACGGCGGATACGGCTACACCACGGAGTTCGACGTCGAGCGATACTGGCGGGACGCTCGACTGACCCGGATCTTCGAGGGGACCAACGAAATCCAGAAGCGAATCATCGCCGACTCCTTGCTTTCGTCGTGAGAGGCGCCGTCGCGCCCCGATAATTTCGTTCCGTCGGAACGGCACTTCCCGGTTCGGCCGGACGGTCCGAAACCACAAACCGTTTTTCAGGTGTCTCTGTATAGTGGCTGTGAACTGGCGATATCGACATACGGCGTTGCTTCTCTGTACGTTTGCGTTCATGGCGACGATGGTCGCACGCCTCGTTATCAGCCCGCTCGTGCCCGCTATCACCGACGATTTTGCGGTTTCCAACGCGGCCCTCGGGACCGCACTCTCGTTGATGTGGGGCACCTACGCGCTGACGCAGTTTCCGAGCGGTATTCTGGGCGACCGATTCGGAGAACGGCGAGTCGTTCTCGTCTCGCTCGGGCTGACCGCGATTTCGAGCGTGCTGCTCGCCGTCTCCCCCTCCTACGAGTTTTTCGTCCTCTCGACCGTCGTCCTCGGCCTCGGCGCGGGACTTCATTATACGGTCGCAACGACGTACCTCACGAAACAATTCGCTGACACCGGACGTGCGATCGGCGTTCATATCGCAGGCGGTCCGATCGCGGGACTGTTCGCGCCCGTCGCCGCGACGATGGTCGCCGTTCGGTACGATTGGCGCGTGGCCATGCTTCTCGGGTTCTTCACCGCGGCGCCGCTTTTCGCCCTGTTCGCGTGGCGAATTCGACCGACGAAGCCGGACCGACCCGAACAGCCAATGCGGGAACGCATCGAACTCGGGGCGATGTTCGAACTGCTCTCGCGGCCGGCGGTCACGTACACGATGCTCATTTCGTTTCTCTGTGCGTTCACCTGGCAAGCGACTGCGTCGTTCTTGCCCGCCTTTCTCGCCGAAGGCAAGGCGCTTTCGCCGGCAATCGCGAGCGGACTCTTTTCGGCCTACTTCGTAATCCATGGCCTCACGCAACCGCTGATGGGCGGGCTTTCCGATCGAATCGGGCGCGACAGGGCCGCGATCGTGACCATGTGTGCCGGCATCGTCGGATACGGGTTGCTCGTCGTCGGCGCCACCCTTCTCGAGTTTGGCGTCGGTGTATTGTTCGTCGGGCTCGCGATGAGTTGGGGGGCGCCCATCCAGTCGCGATTCATGGATCTCCTTTCGCCGGCCGAACGCGGCACCGGATTCGGTCTCGTCAGAACGATGTACATGACGACCGGTGCGTCGGGAAGCGTCGTGGTCGGTGCGCTCGCCGACCTGTACGGCTGGGACGCCTCGTTCACGCTGCTCGTTGGTATCATGTCGGTTGCACTCGCCGCACTCGCGGCGAATCGCGTCCTCCGTCTCGGATTCTGACCGCTCTCGAAACAGATCGATAGTGGAGTGTCCCCGGTGACGCCGGCGGTCGGTGGATCGGTCGATTCGAGTCGGTACCTCGCTGCGTGTGCTGCGATAACACGTACTGTTTTGACCTCCCGTGATAATCCTCCGACGATGGTTACCGAATCACTGGCAGGCACCGCAGCGATCGTCACCGGAGCGAGCGCGGGAATCGGAAAAGAGACGGCGCGCGTTCTCGCGGCCGACGGTGCGGACGTTACACTGGTCGCCCGTCGGGAAGAGCGGCTGCGAGAACTGGCGGACGAAATCGAGTCCGAGACGGATGCGACGGCGCTCGTCTGTCCGGCCGACGTGAGCGACGAGTCCGACGTCGAGGCCGTCGTCGAGCAAACGGTCTCGACTTTCGGGAAGCTGGACGTACTGGTGAACAACGCGGGAATCGCGACCACCTCCGAGACGACCGTCGAGGAGTTTCCGACCGATCAGTATCGAACCGTCATGGGCGTGAACGTCGACGGTATGTTCTACGCCGCGCGTGCGGCGATACCACACCTGCGGGAAACGGACGGAACGCTCCTTTTCGTCGCGAGTGCGGCGGGTAAGAATCCACGTTCGAAATCGCCGATTTACGCCGCGACGAAGTGGTGGACCCGCGGCTTCGCGAAGAGCCTCGCGGGGCAGGTCGGCACCGACGACATCGCCGTTAGCATCGTGAACCCGTCGGAAGTCCGAACGGAGTTCGGCAAGGAGTATCGCGAGAAAACCTCGGAGGAGCGCTTCGAACCGGGCGAAGTCACCGGGCCGCGAGCCATCGCCGAGGCGATCGCCTTCGCTGCACGCCAGGAGACGCCGAACGCGGTAACCGAGTTGGACCTGTTCCGGCGCGACAAGTATTCCAGCCTGTAAGTCGGGGACAGCAACCCGACTCTCGTTCTCCATCGCGGAACGAACTACCGCGAAACGTGTGCCGACCGGATAGTCGAACGGAGGGAACTGAGGCTGATCGGAAGATGCCGTACTCGAGGGAAACTGAAAGTCGAAACCGATCGAATCGAGTCGGCAGTTGAGACGCCGAACGGGTCGGCAACGATGGCAGAATACGACCGAAGATCGGAGGAGAGTGGGTTTCGGTCGGGTCTATCCGTCGAGTCCGCGGGGCGCTTTCGAGACGGTGGCAGCGACTCAGGAGTATTTCATGTCCAGTTCGAGTTCGTTCGCCGTTCCGAGGAGGATGTTCGGGATCGATTCCTCGAGGCGATCGCCTTGCACCCGATGCGTGGGGCCGGACACGCTGAGCGCACCGAAGACGCCACCGTCCGGGCGCTCGATCGGCACGCCGATCGCTCGAAGACCGAGCAGCGTTTCCTGGTCGTTGATGCTGTATCCTCGCTCCCGGATCGCATCGAGTTCCTCGTAGAGTTCGTCCCTGTCCGTGATCGTGTTCTCGGTCATCGATGGCAGTCCGTGCTGGCGAACAATCTCCTCGACGCGTTCGTCGGGGAGCGCAGCGAGGATGGCTTTCCCGGCGGCCATCGATTGGAGCGGTCGATATTTGCCGATTTCAGAGTTGGTTTTGACGGCGTGTTCACCGGTCGCCCCGAACACGTAGACTGCCTTTCCGTGTTCCTCGACGACGAACTGCGCTCGTTCCGCGGTTTGCTCGGCGACCTTCCTAACTTTCTTTCTCGCCATCTGGTACGCGTCGGTGCGTTTTCTCGTCTGCTCGCCCAGTTTCAGAAACCGGAAGCCGATTCGGTACTCGTCACCGTCTTTGACGACGTATTCGAGGTCCTCGAGCGTCGTCAGGTGCCGGTGGACGGTGCTCTTTGCGAGCCCCAGTTCCGTGGCAATCTCGGTGACTCGACCGCCGTCATCTCGAGCGAGCGTTTCGATGATCTCGAAGGCCGTCCGCGATGCCTTCACCGTCCCGGGATCGGTGTATGCTGCCATGTGAGTCACTCCCCCATCGGTGCGGATAAAGATTCCGTATGCTCGAACGGCGAGCGTCGTCGCTCCGCGCTCGGTTTCCACGAGAGAAATCCACGCTGTCGGCACACGTTTGGCGCCCGAGTCCCGCTCCTCGATGGCCGACTCAGTTCCAGTGGCGTGGGTGAATCGCGAGCGCCAGCGGTCACACCGGCGTTGTTGACCCGGACTCTCCACGATCCGACAGGTGCCGAATGACGGAACGACCGGGTCTGAGCGCGTATCTGGGGGATTTATTGGGTACTGACAGCATTGAGGAACTGATGTTATCTGACAAGGTTATTATCGTGGCCGGTGGCGGTCACGGTCTCGGAGAGTGTGCTGCCGTCGAACTCGGTGAGGCCGGCGCGACGGTCGTCGTCAACGACCTCGGATCCGACGTCCACGGTGACGGCGAAAGCACGGAACCGGCCGCTGAAACGGTCGAATCCGTCAACGAGGCCGGCGGCGACGGGATGGCTCACTTCGGCGACATCAGTTCGACGGACTACACCGAAGAACTGGTCGCCGATACCGTCGACGAATACGGTCGCGTCGACGGCGCCGTCAACTTCGCCGGGATCTTGAACGACTCGATACTCTACCGAATGACCGACGAGGAGTGGGACAGCGTGATCGACGTCCACCTCCGCGGCCACTTCGCACTGCTTCGAAACCTCGCGGCGCACTGGCGAGAGGTTGCGCGTGACACCGACGACTATCTCGAGGACGGTCGTTCGTTCCTCTCCGTCTCGAGTCGGTCGGCGCTTGGTAACGTCGGCCAGTCCAATTACTCGGCTGCGAAGGCGGGGGTACTCGGGTTGACGAGGGCCGCGTCGAAGGAACTCGGCAGATACAACATTCGGGTAAACGCCCTCGTCCCGACCGCATACACGCGAATGATCGAGGATATTCCGGACGACAAGCAGCCGTTTACCGAGGAAGAACTCCCGCCGGAAAAAGTCGCTCCGCTCGTCGCGTACATGCTCAGCGACGAGGCGTCGGAGATCAACGGCTGGTCCGTCCGGGCCGCCGGGGACGCGGTCGGCTTCGTTTCGGACCCCGAAATTTTCCGACTCGGCTATCAGAACGGCGGATGGACGCCCGAAGACATCGCCGAACGGTTCACCGACGAGATCGGTCGGGGGCTCTCGCTCGACAAGTCGGGGGACGCGTTCTGAGCGATGCCGTCGAAATCGCTCGACGAGCTGGAAGCGCAAGTCGGTCGCACGGTGACCACGGTGGAGGATCTCGTCGTCGAACCCGGGAAAGTCGAGGAGTTCGCACGGGCGATCAAAGACGACAACCCGGCCTTTCGAGACGAAGCCGCCGCGCGAGAGCAGGGGTACGAGTCGATTCCCGCACCGCTTACGTTTACCCGGACGGCCTACTTCCCACGCTATCGGCCCGACGGAATCGGCCTCGATCACGGGTTCGACCTCGGGTTCGATCAGTCTCGGGTCGTCCACGGCGAGCAGGAGTACATCTACGAACAGCAGATACACGCCGGCGACGTGCTGTCGGGAAAGACGACGCTCGTCGACGTCTACGAACGAGACGGGTCTCGCGGCGGCACGATGACCTTCGCGGTGCTCGAGACCGCGTACCGGAACGCGGACGGCGAGCACGTTCTCACGGAACGGCTCACGCGAATCGAACTCGCGGCCCAGGGTGACGACGATGACTGATCGCCACGAGCGACGGCTCACCGCCGACGACGTTGCGGTCGGGGAGACGGGTCCGGAAGTCGTCGTCGAAGAACTGGAACGGGAAGATTTCGTCCGGTACGCTGGTGCGAGCGGCGACTTCAATCCCATCCACTACGACGAACCGTACGCGCGGGATGCCGGCAACGAAAGCGTGTTCGGACAGGGAATGCTTACGGCTGGGTTCGCCTCGCACATGGTCTCCGACTGGTTCGGGATGGATCGGGTCGACCGATTTACGATCCGGTTTCAGAGCCGGGTGTTTCCGGGCGATACGATCGCGGTGACGGGCGAAATCACCGACGTGGAAGACGGCGATGCCGCTGCGGTGGTCACTGCCGATCTCGAGGCGACGACCGACGACGGAACCGTCGTATTGAGCGGGGAAACGGTCGCGTCGATACCGAGGGAGTAAGCGGTCGGTGAATCGGTTCGCGTTCGATTCGCTCGAGGGTGGTCGGACCGTCAGAAAATGGAATCGCTCTCGCCGCCGTCGATCGGGACTGCCGCGCCGTTTATGTGGCTCGCCCGACCGGAGCACAGAAATGCGACCGTATCACCGAACGCGGTCGGATCGCCGATCTGGCCGGTCGGGATCGATTTTACCCGGGCGGCCTTTGCATCCTCGTACGAATCGTATTCGCCCTGTTCGACCGCGGCGTCGAACACCTCCCGCAACCGTGGCGTTTCGTGGACGCCCGGCAAGACGGCGTTCGCGCGCACCTCGGGTCCGAGATCCTTCGCGAGCGTCTTCTCGAAGCCGACGACGCTCGTTCGCACCGAATTCGAGAGGACGTTCCCGGCTCCCGCCCGCTTGGTCGCGATCGAGGTGATGGCGACGATCGAGCCACCGTCACCGCTCCGGAGGTGGTCGGCCGCCTCGCGGACGAGCCGAACGACGCTCATCGTCAGCAGATCGTAGGCTTCGTACCACTCCTCGTCGCTCGGTTCCAGCGGACGCATCGGCGTCGGGCCACCGGCGCTCGTGACGAGGTGATCCAGGCGTCCGAACTCCTCGAGCGGCCGCGAAACGAGGGTTTCGATATCCTCGGGGTCCGTGAGGTCGCCCGGCTGTGCGACCACCTCCCCCGACGCGACGGCCCTGATTTCTTCCGCCGCCTCGGCGAGTCGCGTTTCGTCTCTGCCGTTTATCACGACGTTCGCGCCCTCCCTCGCGAGGGCCGTGGCGGCCGCCTTTCCGAGTCCGCTACTCGAGGCCGTGACGAGCGCGACGTGTCCGTCCAGTCCGAGATCCATGCCCCTCCATTTCGGCACAGGCACGAAAACATATCGGTGCTCGGTGTCGATCCTGTTCGCCGTCGGCGCTGTTCGGCGCTTGGGAAGCCGCTGATGCAGGCCACACGGTGTGGGAAGTCGTTCTCGAGACGTGCCGCGACGAACTCTCGATGAACGCGAGACGCCGAATGACGATGCAAGCTGGGATGGCCGAGGAGACGGGGACGCCGAATGACGATGAGAGCGGGGATGACCGAGGAGGCAGGGGTCGATGCGATTCGGTTCGAGGAATTCTCACATCTTACTGCGGTGGCGGACGGCGCTGTTCGTCTTGCAGTCGACGACGACGGGTCCGTCCGGGTGGCAGCCGAGAACGTCACCGATCGCCTCGAGGTCGTCGGACGAGCGAACGGTGTACCCGTCGGCCCCGAGCGACCGTGCGACGTCGGCCACGTCGGGCGACTCGACCAGGGCGACGTCCGCGCTGTACTCGCTGGTCAGCAGGCTGTGATACTCCGTTCCGAGTGCGCTGTCGTTCATGACGACGATCGTCACCGGGACCTCGTGGCGAACGGCCGTGTCGATCTCTTGTAGCGCCATCATGAAGCCGGCGTCGCCACAGACCGCGACGGGCGTGCGATCGCCCGCGTTCAACGCGGCGCCGATTCCGTGTGGAAGCCCCTGCCCGATCGCGGCGAAGTCCAGCGTCCAGAGCAGATCGCCCGGTTCCGGCGTCGAGACCCCGTCGAGAACCCATCGAGAGAAGTGTCCGCCGTCGCTGACGACCAGCCGGTTTTCGGGCAGGTACCGATCGAGGCCTCTCACCAGATCACGGGGATCGATTCGTCCCTCCTGTTCCGGGAAGTCACCCTCGTCCAGCGTCGGCGTTTCCGCGATCCGGGTTTCGAGCCGATCCGTCCAGAACTCTCCGTTTCGGTCGATTCCGTGCGCCTCGAGCTTTTCGGTCAACGCCTCGACCGTCAGCCGGGCGTCGCCTCGAACGCCGAGGTCGACCGATTCGAACCGGCCGATCGAGGAGACGTCCGTATCGATGTGGACGACTTTCGCCTCGTCGTCGATGAGATGGCCGGAGTCCGTCGTGTACGGGGTCAGGCGACACCCGACCGCCAGGACGAAGTCGCTCTCGTGGAAGTGTTCGTTCGCGATGTTGCTTCCGAAATCGCCGGTGAACCCGACCGAGAACGGATGATCGTCGAAGTACCCTCGAGCCTGCAGGGTGGTGGCGAGGACGCTGTTCGTCCGCTCGGCGAACGACACGATCGCCTCCTTCGCGTCCGCCTCGATCGCGCCGCGACCGGCGACGACGATCGGGACTTTGGTCGCGTCCGAATCGAGATACAGGTCGAGAGCCGCGTCGACCGCACTCTCGTCGGGGTGTACTCGTGCGTCCGATCCGACGGCGTTCGTCGGGTCGGCCGGTCGGTCTCGTTCGACGTCGAGGTCGACGTCGGAATCCGGAATCTCACCGTCCAGGACGTCCCACGGGACCTGTACCGCGATCGGCCCCTCCCCGGCTCGAATGCTCCGGAAGGCCTCCGCTACGGTCGAGAGCAGCGTGTCGGCGCTGCGAGCGGTGCGGACGGTTCCCACCGTCGACTCGAGGAAGGACTCCTGTTCGAACGCTTTGATGTCGTAGGTGTCGGACAGTTGCGGCTCCGGGACCAGAACGAGGAGCTTCGATCCCTTCTTTCGAGCGGTGACGAGGGAGGTTCCGGTCTGTGCGATCGCGGGGCCTCGACCGACGATACAGACGCCGACGTCGTCGCCCGCACGCGAGTACCCGTCGGCCATCGCGACGGCTCCCTGCTCGTGGCGCGAGTGGACGACGCGCATCTCCCCGCTCCAGTGTTCCTGTAACGTCGAGAGCGTACTCATCGTATCTTCGCTCATCAGCGCGAATATCGTCTCGATCCCCTCCGCATCGAACAGTCGTATGACTGCCTCGTGCGCTTTCATGTTGCTTCGCCTCGCTAATCGTTCTCGTACATAATGGTAGTACCGGTGAGGTCGGGTGAGAGCGGCCGTCTCTACGGGAATCGGGTGTCGTGTCCTCGGATCGGACACTCGCGGGTGTCACCACGGTATGCTCGCGACCCCCGGACGGTCCGACGTCCGAATATTTATATACCCGTCTCGGCGACTACTTCGCATGCAGCCATTACAGGATATCGATGTCGTCGATCTCACTCAGTCGATAGCGGGGCCGGTTTGTACGCAGATGCTCAGCGAGATGGGCGCGGAAGTAATCAAGGTCGAACCGCCGAGCGGAGACGCCTTCCGCCCCCTGATGAACGGAAGTCTTTTTACCGCGTACAACAACGGAAAAAAGAGCATTTGCGTCGATTTGAAGACGGACGAGGGGCGTGACTTGCTCAGCGATCTCGCTGCCAAAGCGGACGTGCTGGTCGAGAGCTTCCGCCCGGGTGTCTTAGAAGAGTACGGCCTCGATTACGAAACCGTCTCGAAAGACAACGAGGGGATCGTCTACTGCTCGCTGTCCGGATTCGGTCAAACGGGACCCTATCACGACTATCCCGGCTACGATCCGGCTATTCAGGCGATCTCGGGGCTGATGGCGACGACGGGGTATCCGGATCAGCCGCCGGTTCGCATCCGCTCGAGCCTGATCGACTGCGGCACCGGCACCAACGCGGCCTTCGCGGTCATGGCTGCGATCCGCGAGCGGGATCAGACGGGCGAAGGCGATTACATCGACGTTTCGCTCTTCGACGTCGGTATCTCCTGGATGTCGTACTGGATCGCAAACTACGAGACGACGGGGGAGATTCCGGAACGGAACGGTCTGAAAGGCATCGGAAGCGCTCCCAACGGTCTCTTCGAGGCGTCCGATGGCTACGTGTACATGATCACGATGACGCAGGCCATGTTCGAACGAGTCTGTGAGGCCGTGGACCGATCCGACCTGATCGACGACGAGCGGTATCTCACGATGGACGATCGGATCGAACACCGGTCGGAACTCCGTGAAGAGCTACAGGAGGCGTTCGCCTCCTTCACGGCCCAGGAACTGGAAACCCTCCTGCTTGAATCGCGCGTCCCCGCAGCCGCGGTGCGAACGATCGACGAAGTCGTGGAACTCCCACACCTCGAAGCGCGATCCATGCTCACCGAATCGTACAACCCGGAAGCGGACGAGCCGGTCGACGTCGCGTCCCTCCCGTTCACGTTCGGCTCCGACGGCGACCGACCCGGATACAGCACTCCGCCACCGGAGAAAGGCGAGCACACTGCCGAAGTCCTCGAGCAGTTCGAGTACTCTGGCGATCAGATCGAACGCCTCCGAAGCAACGGCGCTATCGAGTAGGCGAGGCGGGACGAAGACCCGCGGACGCAGCCGTTTTGTCGACGCCAGCGACGGCGGTACTCGTTCGTCGGAGACGAGACATCACACGATTCAAGGAGTCGCCGCTCGAATCCGACGACGATGAGTGTCTCTCTCACACAGGAACCCGACCGGCCCCACGTCGCACACCTTCGAATCGACGCGAACGAACTGAACCTCCTCTCGCTGGAACTCGCCCACGACGTTCGGGAGGCGATCGAATCGACACCGGATGCGGTTTCCGTCCTCACGGTCGCGGCCCCACAACCCGACGACGGCGTTCGCGGTCTGACTGCCGGGCTGGACCTCGAGTGGGCGCAGGATCTCACTCCCCACGAGGGTCAGGATCTCCTGGCCGCGTTCTACGACACGATTCAGGCGATCCGAGACCTCGAGGCGGTCACGGTCTGCGGGTGCGGGACGTACACGCTCGGCGCGGGGTTCGAACTGGCGATGGCGTGTGAATTCCGCGTTGCGACTGACAATGCGACGCTGGGACTCCCCGAAGTCAACGTCGGGCTTCCGACGGTGATCCACGGCGGCTTGCTCCTCCGACTCGTCGGCGAGGGAATCGCGAACGAACTGATCTACAGGGGCGATCCGATCGACGGCGCTCGCGCGTCGGAACTGGGAATCGTGACCGATTCGGTCGCGGTCGACGAGTACGCCGACGCGGTGGACGACCTCGTCTCTGACCTCGCGGCGAAGAGCCCACGCGTAATGACGCTTCAAAAGCGCGTTATGAACCGATTTCGATCGAACGGCCTCGAGTCGGGAATGGCCGCCAGCATCGGTGACATCGGCCGGGCGTTCGGAAGCCACGACCAGCGGGAAGCGATGGCGGCGTTTCTCGATGATCGAGAGCCGGCGTTCGAAGATCCGTAGCACGGTACTCGACGGGTCTCCCGACGGATGCGGGAGTCGACTCGTCGCTCGTGTGCATCTCGGACGCGAGGGACTGAACGATGCGCTTCGGCACTTCACTCACACTACCGAGAACGCGCCCGCGACGCCGGTTTCGTCGGGTCGGCCGGCGCGCGGCTGACGTTACTATGCCTTCCCAAACCATGGGTACTCTTATCAATGCCGGGGTGGAAACTGCGTCCGATGATCGGTGTTGACACGTCCCTTACAGAAACTGAGCGAAAGTATCTCGAATCGACCGTGGCGATGCTGCAAGAGGAGGTTCTCGTCGACGAACTCGACGAACGACACCTCCGCGACCTCGATCGGAACGAGGAGACGAGCGAGGACTGGCGGACGTTCATGCGGCGCGTCGGTGACCGCGACCTCCTCGGCGTCCCCGTTCCTCGAGCGTACGATGGCGCGGGACTCGGATTTCTGGAGACCGCGTTGACCGTCCAGGCGGTCGCGTACGCCGGCTGTATCATGCAGGCGTGTCAGGTGTCCATGTCTCAACACGGCGGTCGGACGCTGTACTCGTACGGCACCGACCACGTCAAAGAGACGTACCTCAGGCCGTGGCTCCGCGGCGAGAAGATCGCGGCCCAGGCCTTTACCGAACCGGGAAGCGGGACGGATCTGGCACACATGCAAACGAAGGCCGAGCGTAACGGCGACGAGTGGGTCGTCACCGGCGAGAAGCGGTTCGTCGATTTCGCGGGCTACGCCGACTTCATGCTGGTTCCCGTTCGAACCGGCGGTGAGGACGGCGATCACGAGGGGATATCGTATTTCGTCGTCGACGCGGACGCCGACGGTCTCGAGACGATCGAGCAGCAGAGCTCCTGGCACGGCTATCGGGGGTCCGACGCACGGTGGCTGCGATTCGACGACGTGGCCGTCCCCGAGACGAACCTCGTCGGTGAGGAAGGCGCCGCGTGGCCGATGATCACGGACGAATTGAACCTGGAACACATCACGATGGCGCGGTACTGCCTCGGATCGAGCGAACAGGCCCTGGAGATCGCTGCGAACTACACGCTCCATCGCGACGTCGACGAACGGAGCATCTCGCGATACCAGGCCGTCAGCCATCAGATCGCCGAAAGCGCGACGAAACTCGACGCCGCCTACCTGCTCAACACCCGGGCGGCGAGGTGTCTGGACGAGGGCGGCATGGGCGCCGGCCGACTGGAATCGGCGATGACGAGCTACTTCGGGAACGAAGCGGCGTTCGACATCGCGGACGCGTCGATGCAGGTGATGGGCGCCATCGGAACGACCGACAAGTACCCGGTCGAACGGATCCAACGCGACATGCGCACGGGGAGATTCCTCGGCGGAGCGACCGAGGTCATCAAGAACATCATCCAGCACGACGTCTACGAACGGATCGCCGACGACGAGTTCGACGGGGAGTTGGTCGGGGCCGAGTACGAAGGGCTCCCGTGGACGACCGAGTTGGACGGGACGAAAGCGGTGGCTCCCGGCGACGACGATTGACCGCGGGTATCGAAACGGACACCGAGGGACCTCCTGCCGACCGATACCGAGCCGGGTACCCGAGTCACGCAAGCGGACCGGTGTCTCGGGCGGCGAGCCGTCGTGCACCGACGTGCCTAGTTTTATGCGATGATGTGGGAAATGGTACCACGATGGTTACGTTCGAACCTGGCGAGGAGATACAGCTGATGGAGCAGACCCTGGGTGAGTTCGTGGAACGCGAACTGCGCCCGCTCGAGGAGCGCAACCGTGATCTCCTCGTTCCGGATCACAATCGCCTGCGTTCCGACGGCCGACTGACGGACGACGCGCTGGCGTTGGTCCGGAAGGTCCGTCGACTGTCTGGTGACGTCGGGTTTTACGGCGCCGATATGCCGGAATCGGTCGGCGGGAACGGTATCACGACCGTGGGCCTCGTGCATCTGGTTTCGCGTCTGTATTCGCACGGCTACGGCCTGAATATCCACGCGATCGAGAGCGCTCCGGGCCCCCATCCGAACTTTCTGACGTTGAACGACGACCTCGTTGGCGAGTACGTCGAACCGGCCGTCCGCGGAGAGAAAAGCGCCTGCTTCGCCCTCACCGAGAGCAGTTCGGGGTCGGACGCGACCGACATGGCGACGACGGCGGAACGAGACGGAGACGAGTGGGTGATCGACGGAACGAAGATGTGGATCACGAACAGCCCGTACGCGGATTTCGGCCAGGTATTCGCCGTCACCGATCCCGACGCGTCCGGCGCGGACGGCATTTCGGCCTTCATGTTCGACACCGATAACCCCGGCTTCGAAGTCCGACGGATCACACAGACGATGCTCAACGACGGCATGCAGGCGGAAGTCGCGTTCGACGGCTGTCGCGTTCCGGACGCTCAGCTGATCGGCGAGCGCGGCGAGGGCTTCCATCTCGCGATGGGATTCCTGAACAAAGGCCGCGTCAGAATCGCCGCTCGGTGCGCCGGCCTGCTCGAGTATCTCCAGGAGCAAGTCGTCGAGTACGCGAACGAGCGCGAGAGCTGGGGGGTCCCGATCGGAAAGCGACAGCACGTTCGCCGCATGGCGGCCGAAATTGCGACCTGGCGGGCGACGGTCGAGAACCTCGTTCTCAAGGCGGCGTGGCTGATCGACCAGGGAGCCGATCCCGCCGAACACGCGGCGATCGCGAAGTACTACGCGACGGAAAAGCTGTACGAGGCCGCCGACAACGCCGTGCAAATCTTCGGCGCGAACGGGCTCAGCCACGAGTATCCGATCCAGCGGATCTTCAGGTTCGCGAGGGTGATGCGGATTCCGGAGGGATCCTCCGAGATCCAACTCGAGACGATCGCATCGGAGGTGGGCCTCTGATGACGGGCACCGACTTCGATCTGCGGAACCTGGAGCCGGGCCAGTACGACGACCTTTACGAGTCGTTCGAGTGGGACGTTCCGGAGACGTACAACATGGCCGAAGCCATCTGTGACCGGTGGGCGACCGATCGGTCCGCGATGGCACTCTACTGGGAGAACGCCGACGGCGACGCGGAATCGTACACGTTTCACGAACTCGCTCGGCTCTCGAACCGGTGTGCGAACGCGTTTCGCGACCACGGCATCGAACGGGGGGACGTCGTCGCGATCTTCCTCCCGACGCTCCCCGAGTACCTGACCGTGACGCTGGCCGGCCTCAAACTGGGTGCGATCAACATGCCGCTGTACCACCTGTTCGCGCCCGACGGGGTCGCCGATCGCGTTCGGGACGCCTCACCCGAACTTCTCGTCACCGACGAGGGCGGACTCGAGAAGCTCGCGGAGATCGACTACGCGGATTCCATGGACGTCGTCCTCGTCCGCGGCGACGAGTCCGAATCGAAGACCGGGGACCGGCCGATTCCGTTCGAGGAGCTGGTCGAGGGCTGTTCCCGCTCGTTCGATCCCGTCGAGACGGCGCCGACCGATCCGGCACAGCTGTTCTACACGTCCGGCACCACCGGCGATCCGAAGGGCGTTCTCCACGCCCACCAGTACGCGATCGGCCAGCGGATCGCCGGCCAGTACATGCGCGATTTCCACGAGAGCGACCTCCTCTGGCACTCGGGCGACCTCGCCTGGGCGGGCGGCTTTGCGAACCTGCTCGAGGCCTGGACGCTCGGCATGCCGATCGTGAAATACGACGGCAAATTCGATCCGGAGCGGGCGCTGGAACTCATCGAGGCCTACGGGGTGACGATCTTCGTCACCGCACCGACGGCGCTCCGAAAGATGATGGATCTCCCGCCGGAGACGATCGACTCGTACGACGTGTCCCTTCGCGTCGTCTCGGCCGGTGGCGAGCGCGTCACGCCGGATATGCTCGAGTGGGCCGAAGCGGCGTTCGGCGCGTTCGGCACGCTCGGGTACGGACAGACGGAGTGTTACAGCGTCGGCTATCCGCCCCTCGGCGACGAGCGAGCGGAGAAACTCGGGGCGCTTGGAAAACCGCTCCCCGGGTTCGAGGTGACGATCCTCGACGACGACGGAAACGAACTCCCGGCGGGCGAATCGGGCGAGTTGGCCGTCGCGATGGACGACAACCCGACCATGTACCTCGAGTACTTCGACAGGCCCGCGGCGACGGCGGCGGTACGGGAGGGACGGTGGCATCGAACCGGCGATACGGCGTCGATCGACGAGGACGGCTACGTCTGGTACCTCGGTCGGCGGGACGACATGATCATCAGCTCCGGCTACCGGATCAGCCCGGCGGAGGTCGAATCCAGCCTGAACGGCCATCCCGCGGTGAAGGAGGCGGCGGTCGTCGGCGTTTCCGACCCCGAGCGGACGAACATCGTCAAGGCCGTCCTCGAACCGGCGGCGGGCGTCGAGCCGTCCGCCGATCTGGTCGACGAACTGCAGGAACACGTCAAATCGAATCTGGCCACGTTCCAGTACCCCCGCGAGATCGAGTTCGTCGGCGAGCTTCCGAAAACGATAACCGGCAAAATAAAACGGAATCAGCTCCGAGACGAGGGTGAGACGCAATGACTGACGACCCCGTTCGACTGGACGTATCCGACGGTGCCGCACGAATCGAGTTGAATCGACCGGACAAGTACAACGCGCTGAACGACGCCCTGGTCGCTCGCCTCTCGGACGCTCTCGAGACGGTCGAGCGAGACCCCGACGTCCGGTGCGTCGTGTTATCGAGCGCCGGCGATGCGTTCTGTGCCGGCGGTGATATCGATCGAATGCGGCGGCGCCGCAAACGAGAGGTCACGCCGCCCCAGATGCGACGCGAGGTCATCTTCCAGGTGCGAGACACGGTCGAGCACCTGTTCTCCCTCGAGAAACCGGTGATCGTCGAAGTTGAGGGCTTCGCGATGGGTGCCGGTGCGAACCTCGCGCTCGCGGGCGACCTCGTGTTCGCCGCCACCGACGCGACGTTCGGCCAGTCGTTTTCGAACGTCGGGATGTCGGTCGACTTCGGGGGCTCGTTCTTGCTTCCGCAACTCGTCGGTCTCCACAAGGCGAAGGAACTGGTGTTCTCGGCCGAGCCCATTTCCGGCGCCGAGGCCGCAGAAATGGGGCTGATTAACGATGCCGTTCCGGCGGCGGAACTCGACGAACTGGTCGAGGAGTGGGTCGCGGACCTCTCGACGGCTCCGACGGAGGCACTCGTGCTGGCGAAACAGAACTTGAACGACGGGGCCGTCGTCGACTTCTCGACGGCCCTTCGGAACGAATCGACCACTCAGGGACTCCTCCGGGCGACGCACGATCACCGAGAGGGCGTCGACGCCTTCTTCGAGGACCGCGATCCGGAGTTCGAGGGGGAGTAAGTATAAGAATCGGTGCGGGAAATACGCCCCCATGGGTGAGAGACCCTTACGTACATCGATAGCGACATCGGACGAGCAGCGAATCACCGTCAGAGGGGCGGATCTCACGGACGATCTCATGGGAACCCTCGATTTCGGCGAATTCTTCTACTTCCATCTGACGGGCGAGATGCCGACCGACTCCGAGTCCCGCGTGTTCAATACGCTCCTGGTCACGGTCGTCGAACACGGGGTCACCCCGAGCGTGATCGCGGCGCGGCTCACGTACGATTCGGCGCCCGAAGCGGTACAGGGTGCGGTCTCGAGTGGCTTGCTCGGTGCGGGGAAGACCTTCCTCGGATCGATGCAGGACGTCGCCGAAATCGTTCAGGACGGCGTCTCGCGGATCGAAAACGGCGATTCGAGCGAGGCCGTCGCCCGTGACGTCGTCGCGGCACACGACCGACTCCCCGGCTTCGGTCACCCGGAGCACGAACCCACGGACCCGCGCACCGACCGGATCTTCGAAATTCTCGAGGAGGAAGGGATGGACGGCCCGTACCTCGAGTTCATCTACGACGTTCAGGACGCGGCAGAGGAGCAGTTCGGTTCGCGTCCGCTGATCAACGCGACCGGCGCGATCGGTGTGGGGGTGTCGGAACTCGGCCTCGACCCGATCGTCGCTCGCGGGATCGCGCTCGTCGCCCGGTCTGCGGGACTCGTCGGGCACCTAAACGAGGAGATTCACGAGCCGATGGCTCGCGACATCTGGGACGTCGTCGAGGAGAACGTCGAGTACCAGGACGGTGAGACGCGATGATCGACGGCAAAGTGGCGATTATCACCGGCGGTGCGAGCGGTCTGGGCCGCGAAACGGCCTTCCGGATGGCGGAGCTGGGTGCGTCCGTCGTCGTCAGCGACCTCGGGTCGAAACCCCACGGCGAGGGCGCGGACGAGGAACCGCTCCACGACGTCGTCGACGAAATCACCGCAAACGGCGGCGAAGCGATGGCGAGCTTCGGCGACATCACGGACTACGAGTACGTCGAGTCGCTGGTCGAGGAGACGGTCGAGGAGTACGGCCGCATCGACGGGGCCGTCAACTACGCCGGCTTCCTCCGGGACGACATGCTGTTCAATATGGATCCGGAGAACTGGAAGGCGGTGACCGACGTCCACCTCACCGGTCACTTCAATCTCATCCATCACCTGGGTGGCTACTGGCGCCAACGTAGCAAGGCCGAGGGCCTCGATTCCCAGCGCTCGTTCGTGTCGGTATCGTCGGCGTCGTCCAGAGGGAGCGCGTCCCAGATCAACTACTCCGCAGCCAAGGCGGGCATTCTCGGGCTCACTCGAACGGCCGCTCGCGAACTCCACCGGTACAACGTCCGCGTCAACGCGATGATGCCGGCGGCGATCACCAGAATGCTCGACGCGAACGTCCCCGAAGACGTCCTCGAGCAACTTCCACAGGACGAGCTGGGGCCCGAGAAAGTCGTCGCACTTCCCATCGTGTTGCTGGCCGACGACGCGACGGATGTCAACGGCTGGACGTTCGCCATCGGCGGCGATACTGTCTTCACCGTCACCGATCCCGAGTGGGACCGATCGCTGACGGCAGAGGGCGGGTGGAACGCGACCGATCTCGCCGCACAGTTCGACGACCTGCTCGAGGGAGAGCCGCGATCGAAAACGGAACCCGGCGGTCTGTTGAACGAACTCGTCGAGTGAGGTGTCGCCCCGAGACGCCGCGGGCCGTTCCTACTCGTCTCCGGTCCGCGCCGGCTGCTGGTCCGCGTTCAACCAGGGGAGTCCCTCGCGTTCGTTCCCGACGAGATCACCGTCGAACTCCTCGTCGAGCAACTCTTTGTAGGCGTCGGACTGGACGACGCTCTTCATGACCTCGGTTGCGCCACCCATGAACCTGCCAGCGCGGACGTCCCGCTGGATCTGCTCGATCGGATACGACGTCGTCGTCCCGATTCCGCCCATGATCTGGATGCAGGTGTCGGCGATTTCGTGAGCCAGGTCGTTTCCGAGCCACTTCGCCATCGCGCTCTCCATTCGGCCGGTGGAGACGCCGCGGTCGTCCATGATTCGCGCCGCCCGGGTGTTGAGCAGGTACGCGCCGTCGAGACGCGTCGTCATTTCGGCGATCTTGTGATTGACCGCCTGATATCGCGAGACCGGTCGTTCGTTGACCTCGCGGTTCGCCGTGTAGTTGGCGGCGATTTCGAGCGCCTGCTGGCTCGCGCCGAGACAGTAACGGGCGACGGTCAGGTGTTCGAGGTTGAGTTCGTCGGTGATGTACGACCACGCATCGCCTTCGGTTCCGACGAGGTTCTCTTCGGGCACGCGGACGTCGTCGAACTGCATCCACGATGCCCCGGTGCCGCGAAAGCCGTGCCAGTCGGACTGATCCTCGACGAGCTCGATTCCGTCGGTCTCGCGATCGATCACGACGATCGAGACGCCGTCGCGGTCGCCGTCTTCTCCGCTCGTGCGCACGGGCGTGAAGTAAAAATCGGCGTATGGCGCGAAGTCGATGAACCGCTTTTCCCCGTCGATGACCCACTCGTCACCGTCCTTCTCGGCGCTCGTGTCGAGGTGGGCGATGTCGGTCCCGCTTCGGGGCTCCGTGTAGGCCTGCGAAACGACCAGGTCGCCCGAGGCCATCGGCTCGAGATAGGTCTCTTTGATGTGCTGATCGCCGTGTTCGTACATCGTGCGCCCGACGTGTTGGGTCAGCGACGTCTGGCAGGCGTGAACGATGTTGCCGCAGTAGCCGATAGCCTGTTCGGCCAGCACCGTCTGGATAATGGTGCCGCCCGGACCGCCGTACTCCTCGGGAACGGAGATGCAATTGAAGCCGGCTTCGCCCATTCGGCTGACGTACTCCTGCCAGTCCTCGCGGCTCACCTCGTTCTCGTCTAAGGCCCGAAAGTGGTCGTAGCCGAGCCCGTCGACGAACACCTCGGTCTCGAGGGTAGTTATCGCGTCGGCCAGGTACTGTTCTTCCTCGTCCGTCAGAAACGTGTCTTCTCCGATCATAGCGGATGGTACAGTCGACACGACCGGGGACCATAAACGTTGCAATAAAACAACTGCGGAAAACGGGTAAAATAACGTGACGGGACGGGGGTCGGAGCGATTCGACGTTCGGAAGGGATGAACGGGAAAGCAGGTCCGACGTGGGGGTTGGTTTCCGGCCGCCATCGCCTGCAACCTCCCGACGTCGTACCGATTTCCAGACGGGACGTGGCAGCCGACGAGCGGTGCCGGAATGACGGTTCGTTCGTCAGAGCCGAACGACAAACAGTACTCTTATAATCCGTCTGAACGAAGTCGATCTCGTTCGGCAGAGGCGAACCGCGATGAACGCACGTTCGACCCCTGCCGGGGAATCCATGATCGACGCAACCGAGAACTCACTGGCGATCCTCGAGGTCGTTCACGAACGCGACCGGGTTGGCGTGACGGCGCTCGCGGACGAAACCGGTCTCGCGAAAAGTACCGTTCACAGTCACGTTGAGACGCTCAAACACGCGGGCTACCTCGTCCAATCCGGCGACGAACTCGAACTCTCGTTTCGGTTTCTCACGCTCGGCCTGGACACCCGGCGTCGGGAGCCACACCAGGTTGCCGTACGCGAGAAAGTGGTGGAACTGGCCCGTCGAACGGGCGAACGCGCCCACTACGTCGTCAGGGAGGGGACGGACGGCGTGTTTCTCTACTCGGAGACGGGGGAAAACGCCGTCAGGACTGGCGTTCACCCTGGCGACTTCGTGCCCCTCCATACGACCGCGAGCGGGAAGGCGATACTCGCCAACCTCCCGACGGAGCGAATCGAGTCGGTCATCGCCGACTCCGACCTCGTGTCGGTCACGCCCGACACGATCACCGATCCCGACGATCTCCGCGAGGAACTTCAGAACGTACGCACGCGAGGACTGGCGTTCAACGACGGCGAGTACGTCGAGCGACTTTGGTCGGTCGGCGCCCCGGTCTTCGACGACGAGGAGCGCGTCCTCGGGAGCATGAGCGTCTCGGTGCCGGCGAACCGACTCGGTCGTCGCGGCGTGAACGATCAGCTTTCGACCGCGCTGCTGGAAACGGTAAACGAACTCGAACTCGAAATCGCTCACGCGTGAGCCGTCGGTCGGGGGACCGACGGGGCACGATGGAGGCCGTCCGACCGCCGACATGCTCGCCGTTGGCCGTCCGACCGCCGACATGCTCGCCGGTGGACGTCTGTTCGGTGACCGACGCCGAGTTTTCGGCCGACGGTCGACCGGGGTAACGTCCTATTTCGGGCGAGTAATACGAGACAGGAATCGGTCAGCTTCCGACGGCGCGAACCACCGATACCAGTGACGATCGAACGGCGTACGGAGGGGACGCTCCGTGGCGGGTTCCGTCTCCGAGCCCCTCGAGGAATCGACGAGACGAACCGGTGAGGATCCGACGGAACCCGTGTCGAACGGTATCAGGGAACTGCGAACGCCTCGGGACCCACCCGCCGTCCGATCGCCGTTCTCGGTTCGCGTCGGTGCACACGTCACCGGCCTTCGGCGTTCACATTCGCCACCTCAGATTGGCGAGGGGTTTAATATATCATCGCGCAGAACACGCTCCTATGGAGTTCGAGTATTCCGAGGAGCAGCGACTGATTCGTCGCTCTGTGGCCGACCTGATGAGCGATTACGACCGCGACTACTGGCGAACCCACGACAACGACCACGAATTCCCGTGGTCGTTCTGGAAGGACGCCGCTCGAGCGGGCTGGGTCAGTATGACCCTCCCCGAAGAGTACGGCGGGTCCGACTCCAGCCTTCAGGACGCGGCGGTCGTCCTGGAGCAGATGGCGAAGTGCGATGCCGGTCTCGTTCCGGTATTACCGATCGCGCGGACGATGTTCGTCGGTGAGGTGCTCGCGAACTACACGACCGAGGCCCAGCGTGATATGTTCCTCGAGGATATCGTCACGGGCGAGGCCATTCCGGCCTTCGCGATCACCGAACCGGGCGCGGGGTTCGACGCGCTCGGGATGGAAACGCGCGCCACGAAAACCGATTCGGGGTGGGAACTGAGCGGCGAGAAGGTGTTCATCTCCGGTGCCGATATCGCGGATCACGTCCTCGTCGTCGCTCGGACGTCCCCGAAGGACGACTCGAGTCCGAGCAGCGGGATTTCGCTGTTCATGATACCAACTGACGCGGACGGCGTCACGGTGACGCCCATCGACAAGGTCGCGATACGGACGGAGACGACGACGCAGTTCTTCCTCGACGACGTCGAGGTGCCCGACGACCACCTCATCGGCGAACGCGGACGCGGATGGTACCACGTTCTCGACCTGCTGAACACCGAGCGGATCACTCTCGCGGCCGGTCTCGCCGGTGCCGCCGAACTCGCGATCGATATGGCGTCCGAATACGCTCGAGAGCGCGAAGTGTTCGACCGCCCGATCGGGAAGAACCAGGGAATCCAGCTTCCGCTCGCCGAGGCGAAGGTGAACGTCACGGGCGCGTGGCTTCAGGTGCTACGAGCGGCGGACGTCTACGACCGCGGGGGCGAGGACGTCGGAATCGCAGCGAATTCGGCGAAAGTCGCTGCATCGAACGCCGCCTACGAGGCCGCGAACGTCGGAATGCAGACGTTCGGGGGCTGGTCCGTAACCGAAGAGTACGACATCAATCGGCTGTGGCGGGATGCCAGGTTCTTCCAGATCGGTCCTGTTTCGAACGAACTGGCGAAGACCTTCATCGCCGAGCGGGAACTGGATCTTCCGAAATCCTACTGAGTGGTCGGGCGGCAGCCTACTTTTTCTATCAAAAATCGAACGTAGTAACCGAACGACCCGTTATAAAATGGCCACTCGGCGATACTGGCGGCCTTTAACCGTAATACTGCAAAAATTCGCCGCGTAATACTTCAGTTCTCCAGGAACATATGTGATAAATATCGATAACTATTTATGATTTGGCTTGGGTAGTCATGACACGGATGTCGTACAACAGAAGGCACTTTATCAAGGCTGCAGGTGTAGCGGGAGTAGCAGGGCTCGCAGGCTGTATTGGTGGGGGCAACGGCGGTAGCAGCAACGTCGATAGCGATGCTACCGAATGGAGCTTCGGGATTACCCGTGAAGGAACGATCGGATACGTGAAAGCCACTGGGTGGGCTCGCGTCTTCGACGAAGCGGACACCGATATTTCTCTGACTCTCAACACGACTGGCGGATCAGAGGAAGCGTATCGACTCACCGCTGCGGGTGACAACCACATTACGAGGGGGACGAGCGCGATGGGGATGGCGTCCTACAACGAGGAGAGCCGACCGGGGGCGAACTTCGGTGGGGAGAGCGCCATTCCGACGGTTCCACAACAGGTCATGGCGGTCAGTGACCTTCGGCCGTTCTGGGTGACCCTCGACGATAGCATCCAGTCGATCGAAGACCTCGAGGGCAAAACCGTTCACAACGGTGCCGCCGGATCTCGATTCGTCGGTGCGATCCCGTTCGATAGCGTCGGAATGTTGAGCAACATGGAACTTGTCCAGGGTGACTGGTCCGACATTCCGTTCGCGCTGGAAGAAGGACGAGTCGACGCCGCGTACTGTTACGTGATGGCGAGCGGGACGTCCCTCCCCGGCTGGGCGGAGCAACTTGCCAACCAGGACAGCCTTCGGGTCCTGCCGTTCTCGGACAGTCAGTACTCGACGTTCGAGGAGGACCCGTACCTCAACGTCCGTGAGGTTCCGGTCAACGAGGTCTTCCCGTTCGAGACGAACGTCGATACGGTCAAGTCGCCCACGTCTCAGTACCAGTGGTACGTCCACCCCGACCTCAGCAACGAGAACGTCAAGGAGTTCTGTGAGATATCGTTCAACAACGTGAGCCAGTTGCAGGAGGTTCACGACGCCCTCGGACTATTCAACGAGGAGTACGCGGTCAGTGGTATGACGAAATCGCCGGTTCACCCAGGGGCCGTCGAGTGGTACAAGGAAAACGACCTCTGGAACGACGACCTGATCGAAGGATAATTGCTGCCGCCAGATTCCCCCAATTATGTCGAACACAACCTCCGACCAGGAGCTGACGTTAGAGGAGAAAGGGGAGCAGTTGCCCGCCCTCGATTTCACCCTCGATAATGCTCAGTGGTTGATGCTTACGCTAAGCGCGATCGCATTCTCCGTCTATCACATTCTGTATGCGTTCACGTTCGTCGTGAACAGTGACCAGCACACGATTATCTCGCTCGGTCTCTCCATCTTCCTGATGATCCAGTTGGTCGAAGCCAATCTCGACGAACTGACCGGAAAGGTCCTCTTCGCCGCGAAGTTGGTCAGTTCGGCACTGATACTGTACATCACGTACTATTTCGTGACGAGTTACTCCACGATCCTGACGAGGATTTTGAACTACACCCAACAGGAGTACGTGTTCGCGATCATCCTGGTCGGGGCGATTCTCCTCTTTACGTATCGCCGGTACGGTGTCTTCATCACGAGCGTCGTGGTGCTGTCGTTCGGATACGCGATGCTGGGATCGTACATCCCGGGACAGTTCGGCCACAGTAGCATCCAGTTCGCCCGAGTCCTCGAGCGAACCGCGCTCGTGTTCGACATCGGCCTGTTCGGATTCCTTCCGGGCGTCGGTGCCCAGTGGATCGTCCTCTTTCTGGTCTACGCGAGTCTCCTGATCGAGTTCGGTGCCCTGCAACTGGCCATGGACTTCGGTGCGCGGATGAACCAGCACCTCCAGTCCGGTGTGCCGCAGCTGGCGGTCGTCACGAGTTTCATCATGGGTTCGATTTCGGGGAGTGCGGCCGCGAACACGGCCACGACCGGTGCCGTGACGATCCCGCTGATGAAGAGTTACGGCATGGACGGCGAAACGGCCGCGGCCATCGAATCGAACGCGTCTTCGGGTGGACAGGTGCTTCCGCCGATCATGGGCGCGTCAGCCTTCGTCATGGCCTCGTTCCTGAATATCCGCTATTTCGACGTCATCGTCGGCGCGTTGCTCCCGGCGATCATCTTCTATCTCACCGTCTCGATTTCCGTCTACTACGTCAGCAAGGGGTACGAACTATCCGAACCCGCGTCGGACGAGCATACCCTCGAGACGACACAGGAGTCCGGGCAGGCGTGGTACGTCTACTTACCCCTGGCAGTGTCCGTCTTGGTTCTCATCTACGACCTCGGGATCAGACAGATCGGGCCGCTGACGTCCGGCTTCCACTCCGTCATGTCTCTCCTCGTGCTCCAGTTCATCTGGAAAATGATACTGGCCGACGATCGAGGTGAGACGCTGCGTGACTACGGTCGAAACCTGGGCGTCGGTCTCCAGAAGGGGGCGATCGCCAGCGCGGAGATCATGGTCGTCCTCGGCGCGATCGCGATATTCGTCAGCCTGCTCGGCAGCGGGAACCTCGTGCAGGTGCTGTCGTTCATGATGCTTGACATCTCCGGCGGACTGCTCTTCCCGCTGTTGCTCGTCGCGATGATCCTCTCGATCATCTTCGGGCTGGGAATGCCGACGGTCGCGGCGTACGTCGTCGTCGTCGTGTTCGTTGCCCCGGCCGTGGCGGACCTGGGGATCGCGGAGTTCAACACGCACCTGTTCGTGTTCTACTTCGCGATCCTGTCCGCGATCACCCCACCGGTCGCACTCGCGGCCGTCATCGCGAGCGGTATCGCCGAAGCGGATTTCCTCAAAGTGGCGAAAAAGGCGATGATTCTGGGTGCACCGTTGTTTATCCTCCCCTACACGATCATCTACCACCCGAGTATCGCGAACTGGAACGGTGACACGCCCCTGACGTTCGTCTACCTGCTCACGACGTTCACCGCGATCGTCACCATCATCCACTTCAATCTCGGCTACCACGAGTACGTCAACGGCGCCATCAAGACCGTTGCAGGCGGCGCGCTGGTCGCCGTCATGTTCTGGGGCACGACCACGATTCAGGCGGCCGGATTCGCCGTGGCCGCCCTCATCGTCGTCGCGTTCCACTACATGGAGCGTAACTCGTCGAAAACGGTCGCACCAGCCTGAGGACACCGCTTTTTCCGAAACGCAGACGTCGATACGGACGCCGAAGAACGGCGAGAGAAGCCGCCCCCTCGCTCGATTCCTTTCGTCGTGTCCGAATCCGCGGACGTACTCGTCGCGGTCGAATTGCGCGCTCGTCCGGATCGGCGTGGCCCCCTCGCAGACGACTCGAGTGGACGCCGTTCCCTTCTCCACCGGTCATCGTCCCGGGAGCTGACGGCGTGACAGTCGCCGTCGGTCCGCCGTGATCTCCCTTCTACCCTCCGTGCAGTGATCGGAAAATTGTCGTCTCAGGGGCCGCGGGATTACGACGATTCCCGCAGGACGTCCGCGTCCAGCAGGTCGGTAATCGTCTCGTCGTCGTAGCCGTACTCGCCGAGTACGGCTCGCGTGTGTTCGCCCTTTCTCGGCGGCGGAGACGCGGCCTCGAGCGACCCGTCCGCGAACCGAAACGGCATTCGCGTCGTTCGGCACTCGGTCTCGAGCCACTGGTTGTACGTGTCGACGAACAGGTCCCGATGGTCGGCGTGGGGATCGTCCTCGACCAGTTCGTCGATCGACTGCAGCGGTCCGGCGGGGACGCCGGACCCGGCTAGAAGTTCGACCAGTTCCCGACGGTCGTACTGCCCGAACGCGGATTCGAGTTCCGCTCGGAGGACCTCGCGGTTGTCCCATCGATCCGCGGCGGTCTCGAAGCGGTCGTCCTCGAGCAGGTCTTCCCGCTCTATGGTCCGACAGAGTCGTCGGTACAGTTTCTCCGACGCCGTCGCGAGGTAGAACGGCCGCCCGTCGCCGGCTTCAAAAATACCGTAGGGAGACATCCCGTAAAGACCCGCACCCGCTCGTTTGGGAAGGTCGTCCGTCGAGGTGTAGTGTGCGACCCAGTAGCCCATCCACGTCGTGGCGACGTCGAACAGCGAGAGGTCGATGTGCGTCCCGCCGTCCGATCCGGGGCGGATCAGTCCGCCCATGACGAGCATGGCACCCGTCAGCCCGGTCGTATAATCGATGGCGCTGGTTCCGACGCGGACCGGGTCGCCGTCGGTGTCGCCGGTGACGCTCATGAGTCCCGACATCGCCTGTGCGACCGGGTCGTACGCGGGATATTGTTCGTACGGCCCGTCCTGTCCGAATCCCGTGATGGAGCAGTAGACGAGGTCCTCGTTTTCTTCGAGGAGGTCACCGTAGCCCAGATCGAACCGTTCCATCACACCGGGTCGGAAACTCTCGACGACGACGTCCGCGTCGGCCGCCAGGTCGCGAGCGATCGCTCGTCCCGAGTCGCTCTTCAGGTCGAGGCTGATGCTTCGTTTGCCGCGATTACACGACGCGAACATAGAGCCGTCGATGAGGGGCCTGAATGCGTCCCCTTCGGGCGGTTCGACCTTCACGACGTTCGCTCCGAGGACGGCCAACGACTGCGTACAGATCGGACCGGCGATAGACTGCGTAAAGTCGAGTACGTCAATCCCTCTCAGTGGTTGCATAGCGGATACGTCGGGCTACGGAACGCAATGAGTTATATGCACCGTCTGACCGCGGCGGGATATGCACCGAATCGACCGTCGGAGGCGGCCGAAACCGAGCGACACCCGAAGCGGGACGCTGATCGAAACGAGGTGGCGACAGAAAACGAGCGATGGACGGAGTCTGGCGATGGTCGGAACGTCTTTCAGTTGCTGATGGTGCAATTCCCCGGTAGAGTTAACTTCGAAAACCTCACACCAACAATTGGGGACGCAAAATCCACGCATTCCGGCCGCCAGCACCTGCCAACGCCTAGTGCGCCCTCACTATCACTCTGCGTCCCCCGAATGTTTATGCCGTGCTTACGCTTCCCACTAGCCATGGAGGGACTTATCGAGGACTTGCGGGACCAACTGTCTCGTAATCGGTAGTATCCGTTCTATCGGGAGGAACTCGAGGCGGGCGACCTCGACCCTGCCGACCTGGACTCGCTGTCGCTGCGGCCACGAGGGCCAGCACCTCCCCAACGGTGTGATGAGTCGCACCGACGACATGCACGAGGGAAAGTGCGTGAAACTCTATCCGTCGCAGGCCGCGCTTCATCTCGCTGGATACGACGGACTCGATGCCTCCAGCGTCCAGTTCGTGCTCCGTCGAGAGGGGACCGACACCGATCGCATCGAACTCCGCGTCGGCGGCGACGAATCGGAGGCGCCGTCACCCGCCGAGATCCGCCGGAGCCTCTCGGAGGAACTGCTCGTTACGATGGACGAGATCGAGATCGTCGACGGTCTCGAGGTCGAACGATCCGTCGTCGACGACCGATACCACTCGAACGCCGCGGCGCCGTCCGGGCGCGCTCCGAACGTCTCCACCCGCGCGGAGTAATCTTTACAGTATCAGGGAGACGTTGTACTCGTGGACGAAGGCTGTGATTCACCCGCCGTGGGACGAAACATGAGCTGTGACTCCACCACGGAGGAACATACACGATGACATTCGATAGAACCGCGGAGGAACGGATGATTTACGACTCCGTCACCGAGGCGCTCGACGGACTCGACGAAGCGTACTGGAGAGAACACGACGCCGCCCACGAGTTCCCGTCGGAGTTCTGGGACCGGCTCGACGAGGGCGGTTGGCTCGGCCTTCGAATCCCCGAGGAGTACGGCGGTGCCGGCGGATCGATGCGCGAAGAACTCACCATGGTCAAGGCGATGACCCAGACCGGAGCCGGTTACGGCGCTGCCTTCGTCTACATCGTCCACAGTCTCGTGACGATTCCACTCGTTCGCAACGGGACGGAGGCCCAGAAGGAAACGTACCTCCCGAAACTCGCCAACGGAGAGCTGAACTCGGCATTTTTCCTCACCGAACCCCAAACCGGGTTCGACACCCTCTCGATGGAGACGACCGCGGAGAAAGACGGCGACGAGTGGGTCATTCGGGGAGAAAAGACGTACATCTCGAACGCGTCTCGAGCCGATCTCATGCTCGTCATGGCGCGGACGAGCGAACCGTCCGGTGATACCCGAACGGACGGGATGTCCATGTTCCTCGTCGACCGAAACGCCCACGACGTCGACATCGAGGTCACGCCTCTGGACAAACTCGGGCTGAACTACACCGACACCAGCCACGTGTATATCAACGAGATACGGGTGCCGGAGGGGTCGTCGCTGGGCCCGATCGACGACGGGTGGCCGAGCATTCTCGACATTCTCAACCCGGAACGGATGATCGTCGCCGCGGCGTGTATCGGTGCGGGCAATTACGTCCTCGACCTGGCGTCGGACTACGCGTCGGATCGGGTCGTGTTCGACCGCCCGATCGGGAAGAATCAGGGGGTTCAGTTCCCCCTCGCCGAGGCGAAGATTCACCTCGAGACGGCAGACGCCGCGAACCGAAAAGCGGCCTGGAAGTACGACCACGACGAGCCCTGTGGCTTCGAATCGAACGCGGCGAACTTCGTCGCGAGCGAGTGGGGGACCAAGGCGGCAAACCGTGCGATCCAGACCCTCGGCGGGAGCGGGTACATGAAAGACTCGGAGGTAGAGCGATTCTGGCGGGAGATGCGCCTCCAGGAGATCGCGCCCGTCTCACAGCAGATGATCCTGAACTACGTCGGCGAACACGTACTGGATCTCCCGAAGTCGTATTGAACATGATCGAGTACGTCACAGACGACGGCACTTCGGGATGCAGCGAGGAGACGGTGGTGTCTCGATGACGGAATCCGTGGGCTTCGAAGACCTGGCCGTCGGCGACACGTTCACGTCTCGTACGCGAACCGTGACCGAGTCCGAGTTCACCCTCTTCGAGGGACTCATGGGCGCCTACCACGAGAGCCACGTGAGCAAAACCTGGTGCGAAGACACGGGCTACGGCGAGCGGATAGCGAACGGGTTCCTCACGTTGACCTGCACGGCCGGGCTGATCACCGCCGCCAGTCCGTTTCGGGAAACCATCAGGGCCTTTTACGGCATGGACGGGGTCCGGTTCCCGAACCCGGTCTACATCGGCGACACGTTGCAGGTAACACAGGAGGTAATCGAAACTGAGTCGAGGGATTGCGGCGGCGTCGTCGCCCTCAGGACCGAAACCCACACGCAGGACGACACCCTGGTTTTGACCTACGTCCACAAGGTCCTGGTCGCCGACAGTTCGTAGGCGGTGATTCGCCGGCCCGGTTTCGCTCGTACGTTCGTTTCCGCTTCTCGTCGTGAGTGGGGTCGCTGTCGCTCCTCCGTCACAGCCCCCGGGAGTATCCACCACAGGCCGAGAAAAGCCTAAGTAGGTTTACCGGGATGACTTACCCGAACCTGTGGTGAGTTAACATATGCCGAATTACTACTGGAATCCGGCGGCCGAAACGATTGCCAAAGCCGACCTGCACAGACTGCAAGCGGCCGAACTCCGAGAGCAGGCGATGTACGTTCTCGAGAACGCGTCGATCTGGCAAGACAGGTGTGCGGTTGCGGACGTGGATCGTGCGGAATTGGCGGCGATCGAATCGGCTGAGGACTTCCGGGAGACGGTGCCCATCCTCGACAAACGGCAGATTCGAGACCGGCTGTCGGCCGTCGACCCGTACGGCGGGACGTTGTGCGTCGATCCGCCGACGGCCGGCTTCCGGTCCAGCACGTCGGGAACTCGGCGAGTTGCCACGACATATGCCGTGAGGCACACCAGTCCTGATAAGCCATTCCGTGAGGTGCCATGACACAACCGAACTCGGGGAGACCAAAGTCTATATGCGCTTCCGTCGGCATTGTGCGAGTGGATGACAGGCAAATACTTCGAAGAGTTCGAGATGGGGGAGACGTTCGAATCGAGGACCCGAACCGTCACGGAGGCCGACGTGACGTTCTTCGCGGGTCTCTCGGGGGACTACAACGAGATTCACGTCAGCGAGGAGTACGCCGAGGACACGATGTTCGGAACGCGAATCGCCCACGGTCCGCTCGTGTTCAGCATCGGACTCGGCCTGACGACGCACATCGGCTATTCGGAAGGAACCGTCATCGGTCTCTACGGAATCGATAACATGCGATTCCCGAACCCCGTTTTCCCGGGCGATACCGTTCGAACGGTCCAGGAGGTAACGGACCTCGAGGAGAAGGAGAAAGGCGGCGTCGTCACGCTCAAAACGACCGTCTACAACCAGGACGACGACGTCTGTGTCGTCTGGGACCACCGGAAAATGGTCCAGTACGGCGACGAGTAGCCGACCGGATTCCCTGCCTCGTCGCGCCGACCGATTCGACCGGTACCACGACGTGTGACCCGCTTTTTGGACCGAGACGCGTTCTTCAACAAGAATTATGTATATATGTGCTGGAATAGCGTGTATGGGATCGACACAACGGGTCGCAGTGACGGGTATCGGTGAGTCTCCGATCGGGAGTACCCCGGATATGGATTCGATCAACCTCTATGCGACCGCCTGTCTCGAGGCGGTCGACGACGCCGGACTCGAGAAAGACGATATCGACGGGCTCGTGACCGGGTACTCGCTCGTCGACCCGAAATTGATGCACAGCACGGTCGTCGCGGATTACCTCGGCCTGAATCTCTCGTACAACGAGAGCCTTCGTCTCGGCGGCGCCACGCCGTTCGTGGGCGTGTGCCACGCCGCGAACGCGATCCGGCAGGGACAGTGTGAAAACGTCGTGATCGCGTTCGGCGACAATCGGCGCACCGGGTTCTCGAAAGGGGACGGGGTGAGTAACCTCGCGACGGAAGTCGGCCACCCCGAGTTCGAAAATCCGTTCGGTCCGATGGTTCCGTCGTTGTACGCGCTCATCGCCCGAAAGCACATGGCGGAGTACGGGACCACCGCGGAGGAACTCGCGACGGTCTCGGTCGCCTGTCGCGAACACGCGTCGATGCGGGGGAAGGGACAGCAGACCGATCCGATCGAGGTCGAGGATGTGCTCTCCTCGGGATTGATCTCCTCGCCGCTTCACAAACTGGAGTGTGCGCTGATCAGCGACTGTGCCGGTGCCGTCGTCGTTTCCTCGGCCGACGCCGCGGCGGACACCCGCGCCCCCGTCGAACTCACGGGCTACGGGGAGGGACACGGCTCCGAGTACATCCACCGGCGAAACGATCTGCTGTACAGTCCCGCCGTCGAAAGCGGTTCCACGGCGTTCGAAATGGCCGACCGAACGCCCGACGACGTCGACGTCGCGCAGTTGTACGACTGCTTCTCGATCACGCCGCTCATGCTGCTCGAGGATCTCGGATTCTGCGAGAAGGGCGAGGGCGGTTCGTTCGTCCGCGAGCGGGGGATCACGGTCGACGGCGACCTGCCGGTGAACACGCACGGCGGGGAACTCTCCTACGCCGGCGCCGGCGTCTTCCACATCCTCGAAGCTGCGAGACAGATTCGCGGAGAGGCCGCGGAGACGCAGGTCGAGACGGATGTCGCGCTCGCCCACGGTGTCGGCGGCGTCCTGTCTACGAACGCGACGCTGCTCATGGAGGCGTGGTAACATGAGCGACAAACCCGTTCCGACGCCGTCCGAAGACACCGCCAGATTCTGGGAGGCCTGTAACGAAGACCGATTCGTCGTCCAGCGATGCACCGACTGCGGAACGGAGCGGTTCTACCCGGCGGCGGCCTGCCCGAACTGCTGGCACACGGACTTCGAGGAGGTCGAACTGGACGGGACCGGGACCGTCGAATCGTTCACCGTCGTTCACCGTGCGCCGACGGAGGCGTTCGAAGCGGACACGCCGTACGTCGTCGCACTCGTCACGATGGGGGCCGAAACCGACGTGACGGTGATGGCGAACGTCCTCGCGGATCCGGGCGACGTTTCGGTCGGTGACTCGGTCACGATGACCTGGGAGGAACGCGACGGCCAGCAGCTCTATCAGTTCGAACTCGCGGAGTAGCCGTTCTTCTCCACGTCGGTTTCGCTCGAGAGCGACGACGGCCGGTGTGGGTAATTCCCAAACACTTACCCGAACTCGAGAATAGGGACGGGTATGGAGTCAGCGAATTCCCCGGAAACTGACGTATTACCCCTCGAAGGGATCACTGTCGTCGATCTGACCCAGGTCGCCGCCGGCCCGTTCGCGACGATGGCACTCGGCGACCTCGGGGCGGAAGTGATCAAGATCGAAGCCGTCGGCCGCGGCGATCGAAGTCGGTCTATTCAGCCACGGCCCGCCTACTTCGACACGCTGAATCGGAACAAGTACAGCGTCGCTATCGACCTCAAAAGCGACGCGGGACAGGAGGCGGCCCAGCGTCTCGTCGCCGACGCCGACGTGTTCATCGAGAGTACGAAACCCGGTCGCGCCGAATCGTTCGGACTCGGGTACGACACCGTGTCCGAACTGAATCCCGACCTCATCTACTGTTCGATATCCGGATTCGGCCGCAACAGCCCGTACGAGGAACTCCCAGCGTGGGATATGCTGATCCAGGGTATGAGCGGGATCATGAGTATCACGGGTGAAGAAGGCGGGCAACCGCTGTGGTCTGGCCTTCCGAGCGGCGATCTCATCGCCGGGTCCTACGCCAGCCAGAGCGTCCTCGCCGCGTTGTACGCCAGAGAGCGGGGTCGGATCGACGGCGAGTGGATAGAGGTACCCATGTTGGACGCCGCTATAACGTGGCTCACCGCCCGCGCGGGGTACACGTTCGGCTTCGACGACCCCTTCCCTCGTCTCGGGACGCACCACCCGTCGATCCTCCCGTTCGGCAAGTACGACTGTGCCGATATACCGATCGTCGTCGCCGCGGGAACGCAGTCGTTCTGGCGCGATTTCTGTCGCGCGATCGACCGACCGGACCTCGTCGAGGACGAGCGCTTCGCCACGATGGACGGCCGGGTCGACAACCGAACGGAATTAGACGACATCATCGAACCGATCCTGGAATCGGAATCGAGCGACTACTGGATCGATCGGTTCCACGACGAGGGCGTCCCCGCCGGCCCGATCTACGACACGAAGACGGTCTGGGAGGACGAACACGTCGAACAGCGCGAGCTCCACCAGGTCATGGAACGCGACGGCCGGGAAAACGCGGACGTGATCGACCAACCCGTCCACTTCGCCCACCTCGGCACCCAACTCGAGGTGGCGCCCCAGGAACTCGGCGAGAGCACCGATTCGATCCTCGAGCGCCACGGCTACTCGGCCGCCGATCTCGAGCGACTCCGAGAAGAGGGTATCATCGGGTAGCGGACGGCGAGTGCGACTCGAGTGCGGGTCGGAAAACGACACCCTCGGTCCCGGTTTCAGTACCTCCGGTCTCTACGGCCTCCAGTCTCGGGTTTCCGTTCCTCCGGTCTCTCTCGTTCCAGTTCCGGCTTCCGTTTCGACGCCTGTCCTCCTCTCGACCCCGCTTCCAGCACGATCCTCGAATCGGGGGAGACCGAAGAATTAAGTCGATTTGCGAGCCCTGTCACCTATGGCTCGCATCACGCTGCCGCGACAGTCGGACCTTCCGGAGGAGTACCAGTATCTCCTCGGCGAAGACGCACTCGGCGAACGCGAACTGTTACAGGCCATCGGCGCGAACCCGCCGGTCCTTCAGACGTACATGCGCCACGGGACCGCGCTGTGGAAACACGCCGGCCTCCCCTCGCGGGACGTCGAGTTGGCGATCCTGGCGGTCGCTCGAGAACTGGACAACGAGTACGAGTGGCACCAGCACGTCGGACTCGCCCGCGACGTCGGCGTCGAGCACGAGGAGATCAGAGCGATTAGCGCCGGCCGTTTCGACGCGTTCGACCCCGCCGACACCGCGTTGCTCGAGTACGCACGACGGGCCGCTCGCCGGGAGGTCGACGACGACGCACACGATCTGATCGAGGACCAGTTCGACGAGGAGACGGTCGCGGGGATCGCGTCGCTGGTCGGCCACTACCTCGGCACCGCCGTCGTCATCGACGCGCTCGAGTTACAGCCGGAGACCGCGTTCGTCGGCTGGGAGCCGGACGACGAGCGGATCGAGACGTACGACCGGGAGTAGGTCGGCGAGACACCGACGGATCGGCCTCGACATGCGCGCCCGTGAGCAGGTCACGGGAGCCGACCGACGGCCGTCGGCATCGGTACGGAGACGGGACGGTCTCGCTGCGGTCACAGTGAAACGGGAACGATTATCCCGCAGGACTCGGTGGTACCGTGTATGACCCCCGACCCGAGACTCGTTCTCTCGCGACGGATATACTACGGGTGGGTGATCGCGGCGGGGTGTCTGCTGATGACGATGGTCGTGTTCGGCGGGAGTTACGCGTTCGGCGTCTTTTACGAGGCCTTCGTCGACGAATTCGCCGTCTCGCGGTCCGTTCTCGCGCTCGTCTTCGGCATTCAGACCGTGTTCATATACGTCGTCGGCGTCGTGGCCGGCTGGCTCGTCGATCGGCACGGACAACGACGCGTGGTCGCCGGTTCCACGGTCGTGTTGACCGCCGGGTTCGTCTGGACGGCGTTCGCGCGCTCGTACGCCGAACTCCTCGCGGCCTTCGGCGTGGTGACGGCGGTCGGGATGGCCGGCCTGTACGTCGTCGCGTACGCCACTATCCCGCTGTGGTTCGACCGACGACGCGGAACGGCTGCCGGCCTCGCGTCGGCGGGACTCGGCGTCGGTCTCGTCGTCGTCCCGCCGGTCGCGGATCACTTCATCTCGCTGTTCGGCTGGGGAGAAGCGATGCTCGTGATCGCCGGCGGCGTCGGCGTGATCATGTCCGTCGTGACGGTGTTGTTTGCGGACGACCCCGAGACGGTCGCCGCGGAGACGAGCGTCGAATTCGACGCGGCTGAGTCCGGGCCGACGCGTGCCGACGGGGCAACCGAGGGCGTCCGGAGCAGACGGGCGATTATCGCGTCACTCCCGTTCGCCCTCGCGTTCGTGGGCTGGGTGTTCGTTTTCGCGCCGGTATACGTCGTCTTGAGCCACATCGTCCTCTACGCCTCCGAAATCGGTATCGGGCGATCGATCGCCGTGGGCGCGATCACGATCATCGGACTGACGACCACGGTGACGCGGCTCAGTGTCGGCACCGTGTCGGATCGCTTCGGACGAACGCGAACGTTTCTCGTGTGCGCGTGCCTGGTCGGGATCGCGACGCTCGGTCTGGGAAGTATCGAATGGATCGGCGCGCGGTCGATCCGAACGGGCGCCTTCGCGGGACTGATGGTCCTGTTCGGCGTCGGATACGGGGGCTGTGGCGGACTCGTTTCGCCACAGGTCGCGGACCTGTTCGGCAGCCACAACCTCAACACGCTGTTCGCAGCCATGTCCGTCTCCTTCGCGTTTGCGGGCCTGCTGGCCCCGCCCCTGGCCGGGCTGACGTTCGATACGGTCGGGAGTTACACGCCCGCCCTCGCCGTCGCCGGGGTCGGTGCGATACTCGGAGCGGGCTGTGTGTTCGGCGCGGCCCGGACGGTTCCGGCTACCGCGCGATAAGTGGACGATTTTCGCGGGCGACAGCCCGATTCGAGTCATCGTCGGCGTGGAACGTGCGGCGTCTTCGATCACCACGTGGTCCCGTTCGCGTTTACGTGTCGTCTTTCGATGCATCGCCGAACGCGCCGTCCGCCTCGAGGTCGGCGTATCGGTCGCCCAACCCGAACGATTCGAACACGGCCGCCGTATTCTCGCCGAGCGACGGCGGATCGCGGCGGTGTGAGACGTCGATATCCGTGCCCGTCAGCGGGGTGAGCATCGCCTGAACGTCGGCGTCGGTCCCCGACTGCGTCTCGACGAGGAGGTCGAGCGCGTCCAGGTGCGGGTCGTCGAGCAGTTCGGACGGATGGTTGATGGGCGCGGCCGGGACGCCGCCGTCGAGGAGCGCCTCGACGATCGCCGACCGATCCCGGCCCCGCAGGGCCTCCTGAATCAGGTCGTAGAGGACCTCGTCGTTCTCCTGTCGCTTCTCGTTGGTTCCGAAGCGGTCGTCCTCGAGCAACGCTGGTGCGTCGATGGCTTCACAGAACGCCGGCCAGTGGCGCTTGGTGATGACGCCGACGAACAGCCACTCGTCGGGCTCGGTCTCGAACACGTCGTAGAGGCCGAACGCGGGGTGGGAGGTGCCAAGCGGCGGGTGGTCGCCGAACAGTTGTGAGAAGATGGTCCAGTAGTGCGTCCAGTGCGAAGCCGTTTCGAAGAGCCCGGCGTCGATCTTCTGTCCCGTGCCGGTCGCTTCTCGCATCCACAGGGCCAGCATCGCCCCGAACGCGCCGTAGACGCCTGTTCCGATGTCGATTATCGACGTCCCGCCTCGAAGCGGTTTGTCGCCCGGAAATCCGGTCATCCGCATCATTCCCGACATGGCCTGCCCGACGACGTCCATTCCCGGTCGATCCTCGTACGGGCCGCCCTGCAGGAACCCGCCGATCGAGACGTAAATCAGGTCGTCGCGCTCCTCGCTTAGATCGTCGTACCCGATACCGAGCCGGTCGGTGACTCCCGACCGGAGGTTCTCGATCACGATATCGGCCCGCGAGACGAGCTCGAGGTAGGCCTCGCGTCCGGCGTCGGTCTGGAGGTCGATCGCCACGCTCCGTTTGTTGCGGTTGAGCGCCGTGAAAATGGCGTCGCCGGAGTCGCCGGACTGGCGGATCATGTCGCCGGTCCCCGGTCGCTCGACTTTGATCACGTCGGCGCCGAGGTCGCCGAGCATGAGCCCCGCGAAGGGAGCCGCGACGAGATTGCCGAGTTCTACGACTGTGATGCCGGACAACGGGAGTTGCGATGTGGATTCAGTAGTGGTCATTGGGTGGTCGTACCGAGTCGGGTGTGCGTTTCGTCTCCGAGTCGGCTCGCGTCGTGGCGGTCGAACGCGGGCCGCCCCGTCGTCGTTCGGTCCCGCGCTGTGCGACGGGACGGCGAGTCATCGGTTCTCCATCATATCGCTGGCGATGATCGAGCGCTGGATCTCGCTGGTTCCGCCACCGATGGTGGATATCTTCCCCTCGCGCCAGTAGCGTTCCATATCGTTCTCGGGGAGGAAGCCGGCGCCGCCCATGATCTGCATTCCCTGCTGGGCGACCGTCTGGAACGTCTCGCTGGCCTTGAGCTTCGCCTGTGCGGCGAGGCGGGTCGGACGATCGCCGTCGTCGATGCGTTCCGCCGTCGTGTACACCAGCTGACGTGCGGCGTCGACCTCCGTTTGCATGTCCGCGAGCCGGTGTTTGATGGTCTGGAAGTCCGAGATCGAGGTGCCGAACTGTTCGCGGTCCATCGCGTACTCGAGCGCCGTATCGACCACCGTCTGGGCGTTGCCGACCATCGCGGCCGAGATCTGGGTTCGTTCGTTCGCGAAGTGGTCGGTGAGTATCTCCCAGCCCTGTCCCTCGTCACCGAGGCGGTTGTCCGCGGGCACGCGGACGTCGTCGAAGAAGACCTGGTTCGTGCCGGTCGCCTTCCGGACGACCGTGTCGAGTTTGGTCATCTCGATCCCGTCGAGATCGTTCGGCACGAGGAGCGCGCTGATCCCCTCGTGTTTCGGCGCGTCCGGGTCGGTCCGCACGTACAGATTGATGATGTTGCCGTCGACGTGTGCGGCCGACTGCCACATTTTCTCGCCGTTGACGACGTAGTGGTCGCCGTCCCGTTCGGCTCTCGTCTGCAGACTCGCGGCGTCGCTTCCGGTATCTGGTTCCGAGACGCCGATCGAGAACCGCACCTCGCCGTCCAGTAACTTCGGAACGAGTCGCTCTTTCTGGTCTTCGGAACCGTACTCGATCAGGTTCCCGTACGAAAACGACGAGATCGCGACCGGAACGCCGAGGTCGTATCCGTACTTTCCGAGCGCCTCGAGCAGGATAACCTGTTCGATCATATCGCCGCCCTGTCCGCCGTATTCCTCCGGAACGAGGATCCCGATCCAGTCGTTCTCCACGACGCCGTCGTAGATTCGGTGTGGGTACTCCCGATTCGCGTAGCACTCGCGGCAGTACTCGACGCCGATTTCCTCGTCCATGAACTCGTGGACCATATCCCGCCACATCCGGAGTGACGGATTGCTATCAATTATCACGATACACAGTTCCGCGACCGACAGCATAGTAGTTTCGCAACCTTCGGACGGCCGTCGCGGGCGACTCTCGACCCAGTCTCGGGCGATTGCGGCGCAGCCCCGCGCCGCGGACGTCTCGCGACGACTCCTGCCGAGACCGGACGACCGGATTCTCCGCCCCCGGACGACGGAGGGCGGCGATCGAGGGAAAACGTTATTCCGCGAGGTTTCGTGGACCCTCTCATGTCCGATGACGTAGTAACCGCCACTGTCACGGAAGGAGTCGGCCGAATGACGATCGAACGACCGGAGAGCATGAACGCGTTCACGCCCCGCGTTTTGGAGGAATTACACGATGCGATTCGATCGTTCGAGGCGAACGACGACGTTCGCGCGGTCGTGTTCACGGGCGCCGGCGACCGGGCGTTCTGTGCGGGTGTCGACCTCGGCGACGAGGGCGGACTCAATCAATCGACGCCGGACGCGTTGGATACCGTCCACAGGGCGCAGCGGGTTCTCAAGGCGCTCCGACGGTCGTCGCTTCCGGTCGTCGGTGCGATAAACGGATACGCGATGGGTGCCGGGATGGATCTCGCGCTGGGCACCGACATCAAAGTCGTCAAGGCCGATGCCGTGATGAGCCAGTCGTACGTGGACGTGGGTCTCTCGCCGGGCGACGGCGGCGCGTACATGCTGCCCCGTCTCGTCGGCGAAGAGGTCGCGAAGGATCTCATCTTCTCCGGGCGCCGCATCTCCGGCACGGAGGCCGGCGAACTCGGCATCGCCTCGACGGTCGTCGACGGCGACGCAGACCGCACTCGCGAAGTCGCTCACGAGCGCGCCCGAGAACTGGCCAACGGGCCCTCGGTCGCACTCGGAAACGCAAAGCAGCTCATCAACGAGGCTCACGACGTCAACCTGGAAACCGGACTCGAACACGCGATCGAGGCGCTCGGCGAGTGTCGCGAAACGGACGATCACGCCGAAGCCGTCGCCGCGTTCGAAGAGAAGCGCGATCCGGAATTCACGGGCGAATAGTCGCGGATCGCCGAGGCGAACCGGCGACTCGCGGGGGAGAACCGGCGAATGAGTGAGAACGCGAGTTGCCCCCTCTCTCGAGGTGTGTTCGACGGACGGCTCCTCCCTAGTCGACCATCGTCAGCCCGCCGGAGACGCTCAGCACCTGTCCCGTCACGAACGCCGCGTCCTCCGACGCCATGAACGCGACGGCACCCGCGATGTCCGCCGGTTCGGCCATGCGGCCGAGCGGAACCTGGTTCTCCATGCTGCCGAGAATTTTGTCCCCGAGCTCCGAGTCCTCTCGCATCTCCGCCACGAGCGGCGTGTCGGCCGGCCCGGGAGCGATGACGTTGCAGTTTACGTTGTTCCGTGCCAGCTCCCGTGCGAGGGTCTTCGTGAAGGCGATGACGCCGCCTTTGCACCCGGCGTACACCGCTTCGCCGGAACTCCCCACGCGCCCCGCATCCGACGAGATGTTCACGATGGTGCCCTCGGTCTCCGAGTCGACGAAATAGTCGGCGACTGCTCGCGAACAGTTGATCTGGCCCCTGAGATTGATATCGATCAAGCGATCCCAGACCGACGGATCCTGATCCGTGAACCACTCGATACGATCCCAGCCGGCGTTGTTGACGAGCACGTCGACGCCGCCGAGTTCGTCGACCGTTTCCGAAACCATCGTCTCGACCGCGTCGAAGTCCGCCACGTCGGCGATTCCCGTGATGGCTTCGCCGCCCTCAGATTCGATCAGCGAGACCGTCTCCTCGGCGTTCGACTCGTCGACGTCGTTTACGACGACGACCGCTCCTTCCGCCGCGAGACGGCGTGCGATACCGCGACCGATACCGCGGCCGCTGCCGGTTACGATGACGCGCTTGCCGCTGAGTCCACGCATAATCTACCCTAATGATAACACGTCGCATAACGATTGCGATCGAACGGGAACTCACCGCCGGAAATCCGCCGATCGGCCCCATCAAACCGTGACTCGTGCCGTCAGAGACTCAAACCGTTACTCGTGGTCGACCGGCTGCGACCCGGTAAACGACCGCGGGGTCTGATCCTCTCTGTCGACGAACGCCTCGGCTCGGTCGCGGAACTCGTCGGAGTCCCAGACGGCGGCCGTCATGTCTCGAGCCATCTCCTGGTTGAGCATGCCGACGTTCGTCCAGGTCTTCATGATCGTCTTGATCGCGCGGTAGGCCTGCGGACTCTTGTTCGAAACGACGTCGTCCGCGAGCGAGGCGGCCGCGTCTCGAGCGGCGCCGTCGTCGACGATTCGGTTGACGAGCCCCCACTCCTGCATCTGGGTGGCGGGATACATCTCTCCGAGCAGCAGCATCTCCCGCGCCCGTTTCTCCCCGACGAGCAGCGGGAGCAACTGGACGCCACCGCCGGCGGCGGTGGAGCCGACGCCGACTTCCGGCTGGCCGAACCTGGCCGACTCGCCCGCGACGATGAGGTCACACCCCATCGCCAGTTCGTTCCCGCCCGCGGCACAGACCCCCTCGATCGCGGCGATCGTCGGTTTTCCCGTGTCCCTGAGCACGTCGATCGCCTCGAAGTACTGGCTCATCCAGCGCGTTCCCTCCTCGAAGGCCATCTCCGTCAGATCGCCGAGGTCGGCCCCCGAACAGAAGACGTCGCCGGTCGTTCCGAGCACGATCGCGTCGATGTCCGCGTCGCGATCGGCCGCCGTGAAGGCGTCGTCTAGCTCCTGGATCGTCCGCAGATCGAGGGTGTTGTGCTCTGCTTCGTTGTCGAGCAGAACGTGGGCGATCCGCTCGTTCGACTCGTCCGTCGTCACCGAGATCCTGTCGAAGGATGACATCCAGTGGTACCACACCCCCGCAGGCAATAATTTCTTTGACCCGATCGGCCGACGAGCGTCGAAGGCGGCCGAGCGACCGAACCGACTCTCGAGGCGGTCGTCCACGCTCTCGGATCCGTGAGCCGGTCGTTCCCTCGAGAAATCGAACTCCGCTGGTTTTCGTCCGGGAGATCGCGTCTTCTCGTTCCCGCGACGACCGTCCGTGAGTCGTGTGATCGCAACACAAAGATTAACGTCCGTCTCCCGTAACCTCCCGATCATGTCCGTAACCGTCGACCGCGACACTGAACTGGATACCGTAGCGCACCTCAGACTCGACTTCGGTGACCTGAATCTGTTTTCACCCGATGCGATCGTCAGTTTTCGAGAGCAGGTGCTGTCCGTCCCCGACGACGTTTCGGTCCTCACCATCGGTCCCGAATCGGCTGACGGCGTCGGGGGACTGACAGCCGGGTTGAAACTCGACGCGGTGAAGGACTATTCGGTCTCGGAAGCGCGGGAGATGCTGACGAACCTGTACGAACTCATGCAGGGTGTCCGGGACCTCGACGCGGTCACCGTGTGCCGATGTGGCGAGTACGCCCTCGGAGGCGGGCTGGAACTGGCGATGTCCTGTGACTTTCGCGTCGCGACCGAGGACGCCGCACTCGGCCTCCCGGAGATAAACGCCGGCCTCGTCACCGGGATTCAGGGCGGTCTCCTCGTTCGGCTGGTCGGTCTCCAGGCCGCGAAGGAAATCGTCTACACCGGTGAGCCCGTCTCCGGCCTGGAAGCCGATGAACTCGGGCTGGTCAACGAGGCTGTCCCGGCGGACGAGTTCGACGCGACCGTCGACGACCTCGTCGAGACGCTCGCCGCCAAGAGCCCGCGTATCGTCCAGTGGCAGTCACAGGTCTTCCGGGCGCTCAGATCGAACGGCATCGAAGCCGGGATCGATCACAGCCTCGAGACGATCGCGGCCTGTTTCGACACCCACGACCAACACGAGGCGATGACCGCGTTCCTCGAGAAACGGGAGCCGGAATTTCGGGGTCGGTAACCCCTCTCGGGGGATTCGAATACGGGCCGTCGAGGACTCGGATGCCCGACGCTCGGCGGCCGGGCACCCGACGGTCCGACGGTAATCCGCTCGACCGCGACCCCCTGCGAGTCGCGTGCGTGACGCCACCTATTTACGAATCGCTTTCCTCTGGCCGCACATGACGATGTTCTTCGACGATCTGAGCGAGGGTGAGATGTTCGAAAGCGGTTCCCACACGGTGACGAAAGCGGAGATTATCTCGTTTGCTGAACAGTTCGATCCGCAACCGTTTCACGTCGACGAGGAGGCGGCCCAGGACTCGATGTTCGGCGGGCTGGTCGCGAGCGGACTCCACACGCTCAGCCTCGCCACCCGGCTGACCATCGACGGGTGTCTGAGCGAAATCGCGAACATGGGCGGCAGCGGCATGGACGAACTCAGGTGGTACACGCCGGTCCGTCCCGGCGATACGCTCTCCGTCCGCGTGGAGGTACTCGAGAAAACGCCGAGCGAAAGCCGCTCCGACCGCGGCTACGTCGACCTGAAGCGACGGGTGTACAACGACGACGGCGAGGAAGTGATGTCGGCCATCTCGCACAACATCGTTCGGCGGCGGGAATCGGACGGCGAAGCCTGACCGGCCGCAGTTTCGAATCCTGGCGCACTCGAGACGTGCCACCGCAGAGACCTGCCGCCTCACGAGGTCGCTCGCGGGTCCGGGATCGCCGCCACGTTCCGCGCCGAGCGAACGGCGTCCGCGATCGATTCAGTACGAGCGGGGGAGATCGAGAACGTGCTGTGAGATGTAGTTTTTGACCATCTCGTTCGAGATCGGGGCGATCACGTTGATCATGACCTCGCGCCAGTAGCGCTCGACGTCGTACTCCTTTGCGTATCCCATCCCGCCGTGGACGCGAACGGCGCGCTCGCAGGCCTCGATCGCGTCTTCGCTCGCCCGGAGCTTGACGGCGTTCGCCTCGGGCCCCGAATTCTGTCCGTTGTCGTACAGCCACGCCGCTTTCCGGATCATCAGTTCGTTCTGGGCCAGTTTACTCCACGAGTCCGCGAGCGGATGCTGGATCGCCTGATAGGACCCGATCGTGCTATCGAAGACTTCGCGCTCGCGGGCGTAGTCGGCGGCCTTCTCGAGTGCGGCCTGGCCGATGCCGACCGCGTTCGCGGCGATGCTGATCCGCTCGGAGTTCGTAAACGCGAGGAGGTATTTGAATCCCGCTCCCTCCTCGCCGATCCGATCCTCGGCGGGCACGCGGAAGTCTTCGAACCAGACCTCGTTCGAATCCGCGGCACCGCGGCCGGCCTTCGGAATTTCGCTCACGTCCACGCTGTCCATGTCCTCGTTGAACTCGGTGAAAAACAGCGTGAGGCCGCCGAATCGGTCGCTCTCCGCTCGCGGTTGCGTCCGCGTGAGCAACATGATGACGTCCGCCTCCTGTGCCTTCGAGGTCCATATCTTCTGGCCGTTGACGACGTACTCGTCGCCGTCGCGCTCGGCGAACGTTTCGATCTGTGACGTATCCGTCCCCGCATTTGGCTCCGTGACACCGGTACAGACCATGACGTCACCGTTTGCGATGCTCGGAAGGTATCGTTCTTTGTGCTCGTCGGAGCCGTATTCGACCAGCGGCGCGGCGCTGAACACGTGGTGTGACGTGATCGACGTGCCGGCCATCGCCGCACCGGAGCGGGCGATTTCCTGCTGGATGATGCTCGCCTCCTGGACGCCGTACCCCTGTCCGCCGTACTCTTCGGGGATCGTGACCCCACACCAGCCGCCGTCGGCGAACTCCTCGTAGAACTCCCACCCGAACTCGTGTTGTACGTCCTTTTCGCGCCAGTACTCGTCGCCGAACTGCGCACAGAGATCCCGAATCTCGCTTCTGATTAGTTTCTGCTCGTCGCTGAGCTCGAAGTCCATACTGAGTGCCTTTCGGGTAGACGACTTATAGGCATCGGTGGTCCAGCCCACGCGTGCGAGTCGACATCCCAGCAACCCGTACCCGCGACGGATCCCTCCGGCGGGGGCAATGCTAACGACTAACTTTCGACCCTTCGTAGTGTCGCCGATGTCCGAGAAGGTCTTGCTCGACGTTTCGGATGGAATAGCCACGCTGACGATCAACAACCCGGACAAGCGGAACGCGATGGATCAGGAGACTCGAAGCGCGCTCCGCGACCGCGTCGACGAGGTGGACGCGAACGACGAGATCAGGGTCGTCGTCCTCCGGGGAGAGGGTGACTCGTACATCACGGGCGGCGACATCGAGGCGTTCGCCGACTACGATCAGGTCGACGCACTCGAGTATCTCACGAACTACGGCCAGGGACTCTACAACGACGTCGCGGAGCTCACCAAACCGACGATCGCGGCGATCGACGGCTACGCCTTCGGCGGCGGCCTCGAGATATCGCTCGCCTGCGACCTCCGCGTCGCGACGCCGGACGCGACGATCGGCCTCACGGAGGTCGGACTCGGGATCATCCCGGGCGGCGGCGGCACCCAGCGACTCGCGCACGTCGCCGGCGCCGGCGTAGCGAAGGACCTCATCTTCACCGGCCGCGCGGTCGACGCCGAGGAAGCCGCCGATCTCGGCATCGTCAACCGGGTGTACGACGCCGAGGAGTTCGACGAATCCGTCCGCGAGTTGGCCGAAACCATCGCGGCGAACGCCCCGATGGCACTCCGGCTGGCGAAGAAGTCGATCAATCGCGGTCTGGACGCCGAGGCCGGACTCGACTTCGAGCGGATCGCCTGTTCGTTCCTGTTCGGGACGGCGGACAAACAGGAGGGAGCCGAAGCGTTTCTCGAGAAGCGCGACCCGAATTTCGAGGGCCGCTGACGCGCGCGTTCCCGGTTCTGAGCGCTTCTCGGATCGACGTCTCTGGCGCCTCGAGGAACCGGGTTCCTCGACGTGGCGCTGGGACGCGGTCCCCGCACGATCTCTTTCGCGACCGCCGCAAGGAGGCGGGGGCGACTACCTGTCGCCGATGAATTCGTCCATCAGCTCCGTCACCTCGTCGGGTCGCTCCATCATCGGATAGTGGCCGACACCCTCGAGGACGACCGGTTCGCAGTCGGGGAGCGCCTCGACCGTCTCGGAAAAGACGTCGTCCTGGATGAAGTAGTCGGCCTCGCCGCGGACCAGCATGACGGGACAGTCCGCCCGATGAAGCTCGTCGAGAACGTCGAAATCCGCCCACCCCTGGAGGTCGTTCGTGGCGACTTCCTGTGCGCCGCGGTGTTGCCACGCGAGTTCTGTTCGAGACGCCGGCGGGCAGTCCGGGCCGGTGGAATCGACGACCGAGTACTCGAGGACGTCCTGCCACCCCGGAATCGCGTGCGGGTGAGAGAGGCGGCCCAACTGTGCGCCCCGCGTTTTCCCCGCACCTTCCATGGCGACGGCCCCCGTGAGATCGGCGGCGTGATCGACCGCGATGGCGAGCGTCACGTCACCGCCGATGGAACAGCCGCCGACGACCGGCTGATCGAGCCCCAGTTCCTCCGTGAGCGCCCAGACCGAATCGGCGTGTTGACCGATGCTCGTGTGGGGCTCCCACTCGCTCGGATACGACTTCCCGTGGCCCGGGAGGTCCGGGACGATCACGTGATACCCGCGGTCGGCCAGCGCGGGCGCGACGTATCGCCACTGCCGGCCGTCGGCGCCCGCCGTGTGGACCAGGACGACCGACCGTTCGTCCGAATCGCCCGCCGTCTCGTAATAGACGCGCGTTCCGTCCACGTCGGCGTACTGACCGGTCAGCTCGGTCATCGGTCCGCCTCCGTCCGACCGCGCTCGCCGGCCGTCGCCTGGAGGTGTCGGACGAACAGCTCGATCGCGTCGCGGAGTCGATTCGCCTCGAGTTTGTTCCCCTGCGTTCGGATCGCCGTCTCGTACAGCGCCTGCGAGAACGACAGGTCCCCCGTGGCCAGTCGGTGCCAGGCCCCCTCGCTCCCGACCAGTCGAAATGTCGCGCCGAACTGCGGAACGTACCGTTCCGTGTCGATTATCTCCCCGCGGTACACTTTCAGCCAGACCGTCTCGTCGCCGATCTCCATTGCGATGGACCCGTCGAAGTGTTCCGCCGCTCGTTCGAACGCGTCGTCGTCGTTCGCGGCGGAGACGGTCTCCGCGATCCAGGTTTCGTTCTCGAACATCAGCGAGAACTGGTGCGAGCAACCACGTAAAGCTGCTGACGGCCGACCGCCCCGAACGGTGTTTCGAGACGGCCATCGCGGGACCGTGACGGTCGGTCCTCGCTCGTTCGGGCGCGCGGGCCGGCCCCCGTCGCTACTCGGTTCGGTACCGATCCGCGACGCGGTCGCGGAGTTCGATCTTCTGAATCTTCTCCCCGTGTGGCCCCTCCGATCTCGGGAACTCGTCCACGAATTCGACGTCTTCCGGCACTTTGTAGTCCGCGACCCGATTCTCGAGGAACGTCCGGAGGTCATCCACCTCGAGATCGGGCTCGCTGCGCTTGACGAACGCGACCGGCACCTGCCCGTGTCTGGGGTGGGGCGCGCCGACGACCTGCGACAGTTCGACGGCGGGGTGGTCGTCGACGACCGTTTCGATGTCCCTGGGCGTGACGAGGAATCCGCGAACGCGGAGGGCGTCGTCGAGCCGAGATTGATACACGAAGTTTCCGTGGCCGTCCCGAACGCCCAGGTCGCCGGTGTGAAACCAGCCGCCCTCGTCTATGCACTCGGCCGTTTTTTCGGGTTTGTCGTGGTACTCGTTCATCAGGTTGTATCCCCGGAGACAGATTTCGCCGTCTTCCCCGGGTGGCAGCGTCTCGTTGGTTTCGGGGTCGGCGATACGGACCTCGATGTCCGGATGGATCGGCGGCCCGCCGACCCGTTTTCGCTGCGCCGCGGGGGCCGACGGGTCCCCGACGAAAATCTGACTGTTCCCTTCCGAGAGACCGTAGGGCTGGACCAGCGGGAAGCCGAACGCTTCCTCTAGCTCCTCGAAGACGGTTTCGTCGTATCCCATGGTCACGAACCCGGTCGCCCCGCACTCCATCGACGCGACCCGCTCCGGATCGAAGCTGTCGTGGCGCATCATCCGCAGGAGCATCGTCGCCAGCGTCGACATGTACGTCACCTCGTGGGTCTCGACGAGTTCGATGGTCCGCTCGGGGTCGAAGTGAGTCTGTGGAACCAGCGGGATGCCGTGAGCCAGCGCGCTCAGAAACATGTTGTACCCCCAGATGCCACAGAACGGGAGGACGCCGAGCGCGACGTCGTCCGCCGAGATGTCGAAGAACTCCCCCACGTTGTACGAGTGATTCAGGAGCGAGCGGTTGGACTGGAGACACCCCTTCGGATCGCTCGTCGTCCCGCTCGTGTAAAACACCGCTGCGGGCGCAGTCGGATCGTCGGCCGGCGGCCCCACCTCGCCCCTTCGACCGCCGTCCACGAACGCCTCGTAGCTCCGGACCGCCGGATAGTCCGGGTGGGACTCGAGGGCGACCACGTGGTTTAGCGCGCCGTCGCGCTCGGTCGAGAACGACTCCGGATCGCTCTCGCTGATTTCGGGAACGACCTCCGAAAGCATGTTCAGGTGATCGGCTCCGAGGAACGTCTCCTCGGTGAGCAACAGCTTGCAACCGGAGTCGTCCAACATGTACGCCAGTTCGTGCGTGCGATAGCGCGTGTTGACCGCGACGACCGCCGCCCCGAGAGACGACGCGGCCAGTTGCGTCGTTATCCACTCCGGGCGATTGCTCAACCAGACTGCGATCCGATCGCCGGCGCTCACACCGGCGTCCGCCAGCGCGTGTGCGAGCGCGTCGCTCTCCGCGATCAGCTCCGCGTAGCTCGTCCGATCCCCCTCGAAGACGAGCGCCGTTTGGTCCGGCCGTCGGTCTGCGATCGCTGCTATTCCCTGATAGACGGTGGCATCGTCCCACTCGAGCATAGCGTGTCTATTCGCACCGTCGAACAAAAGTTCTCTGTTGAGACCGTCAGCGTCGGTGACGGCCCGGCAGACGGGCGCCGGTGAGTACGCTGTCGCCCGGCGAGGGCTGGACGCACCGGTCTCGCCGGCGCGGATGGTGCGAACTCGGCTCGCGGCCGATTCGAACGCGCTCGCCCGGCCATTCGCCGGCGAGATTCGGGGGGCTCGTCCGGCTTTCAGGTCTCGTCCGCGTCGCGGGCCCAGTGGTCCGGTCGTTCCTCTGTCTCGCGAGTTCGGAGCTTTTCTTTCTGGATCTTGCCCGTCGGCGTGTAGGGGAACTCGTCGACGAACTCGATGTATCGCGGCAGTTTGAACGATGCGAGGTCGTCACGGCACCGATCGATTATTTCGGCTTCCGTGAGCTTCCGACCGTCTTTGACGCTGACGAGCGCCTTGACGACCTCGGTGTAAAACTCGTCGGGGCTCGGAATGACGGCGACTTCGTCGACCGCGTCGAGGGACTTGATCACGCCCTCGACCTCGTACGAGGAGATGTTCTCTCCCCCTCGTCGGACGATGTCTTTCTTCCGATCCAGGAAGTACACGAATCCGTCCTCGTCGATTTTCCCGTAGTCGCCCGTGTAGAACCAGCCGTCGTCGATCGCCTCGTCGGTTTTCTCCGGTTGGCGATGATAGCCGGCCATCAACGCCGGACACTGCTGGACGATTTCGCCGCGCTCGCCGCGTGCCACCTCGGCTCCATCGTCGTCGACCACCCGAACTCGCTTCTCGGCGGGCGGGAGCCCGATACTGCCGATACGGCGCTTGTCCTCGTCTACGGGATTCAGAATCAACAACGGATCTTCGGTGAGGGAATAGCCTTCGACGACCTGGAGGTCGAATCGCTCCTCGAACGGTTCGATGAGTTCCGGCGGCGTGCCCGCCGAAAAGACCCGTTCGACGGGATTGTCCGCGTCGTCGTCGGACTCGGGTCGGTTGTCCAGCATCTTCAGCATGCTCCCCATCGCGTTGAACTCGGTGACGTCGTGGGCCCGACACCACTCCCACCACCGCGAGGAGGAGAACCGCTCGTAGATTACGACCTCCGCACCGGCCGCCGCGCCACCGAGCAGCGAGTAGACCTGTGCGTTCGCGTGAAACAGCGGGAGCGCCGTCAACAGCGTGTCCGCGACGGTAAAGCCCATTCGTTTCTGGAAATCGACCGCGCTCACCGTCCAGTTTTCGTGCTGACACTCGACGGCCTTCGGCGGGCCCGTCGTTCCCGACGTGTACATGTGGAGGCCGATCGATTCGACGTCGCCGTCGTGCGTCGGACGCGTCGCCGGTTGCTCGTCCGCCACCGCGGGTAACGACTCGTACCCCTCGACGGGGTCCACGGTCACGACTCGCTCCACAGACGTCTCCGCCGTCGCTTCGACCGCGACCTCGAGTAAGTCGGCCGTCGTCACGAGAACGGACGGTCGCGAGAGTTCCACCGAGTGTCCGAGTTCGGAGGCCGTGTACTCCGGGTTCGCCGGGGCCGTCACGCTGTCGAGATAGGCGCTTGCGAACAGGAGGAACACGAATTCGGGGCGGTTCGGGAGGAACACCCCGACGCGGTCACCGGATTCGATACCGAGCGTCGAAAGCGCGTTCGCGTACTGCTTCGATCTCTCGGCCACCGTCTCGAACGTTCCGTCGGTCGCACCGTCCTCGTCCGGAAACGTCACGAACGGCTTCGCCGGCGTCTTTTCTACCCGCGACTCGAGGAGTTGCTCGATTCGCATCATCGTCGTACACGTACGCGAACGTATTGTAATATTGTTTCGTTGGCCCGATACCGCCGCCCGAGCGGGGCACTCGAGGACGGCGAACGGCCCGCTTCGAGCGCCGGATGCGGTCTCCCGTACACGTCGGTGCCTCGAACGTCGGATACGGCATTTTGCACGCGCCGGATTCGAGAACCAGAATTCGATTCGACCCGTCCGGCACCCGCGCCTGGCGCTACTGTGACAGGACGCGGTGCCAGTGGTCCTCGCCACGGTACGGTGCGTACAGCGAGATCCGATCGATGTGCGTGTACCGCTCTTCGATCTCGTCCCGGAGCTCGTCGTACGCCCCTTCGACGGAGAACGCCGCGACCATTTCGTCGGTGACGAGATCCGGCATCTCGTTCCAGCGGTCCTCGACCGACAGTTCGTGGAGGTCGTCACAGACGTCCTCCCAGCCGTGGACCGCGAAGATTCGTTTGTAGGTTCGCGTCGATCCGTAAAACGCGATCTGCCGCCGGATCTCCTCGCGCGCCTCCTCGCGTTCCGCGTCGGTCTCGCCGGTGATCGCGAACACGTTCGTCACGAGCGTTACGTCGTCCGGATCGCGATCGCCCCGCGCCGCGCCGACTTCGATATCGGGGACGACCTCCTGTTCGATGTACGCCGGTGAATTGAGCGGATGGACGTGTAATCCATCGCAGAGCTCCCCGGCGAGCCTGACGTTGTACGAATTGACGCCGGCGATGTAGACCGGAACGCGGGGCTGGTCGATCGGCTCCGGGCGCCAGTCCGCCGGGCAGAGCGAGATCGAGTAGAAATCGCCGTCGTACTGGGGGTGACGGTCCGCTTCCCACGACGCCCAGATTTCGCGAAGCACCTCGACGTACTCCCGGAGTCGCGGACCCGGCGAATCCCAGTCGACGCTGAACCGACGTTCGATGTGGCCCTTGACCTGCGTTCCGAGCCCCAGCAGGAATCGGCCGTCGGAAAGCGTTTGCAGGTCCCACGCCGTGTAGGCGGTCACCATCGGGCTGCGGGGGAACGCGACCGTGATGGCCGTTCCGAGATCCATTCGATCGCTTCCGTTCGCCAGTTGCGTCGTCAACGTAACCGGCGAGTGCGTCGTTTCGGTGACCCACGCACCGTCGAATCCGACTTCCTCTGCCGCCGTCGCGAGTTCGTCTGCCTCCGTGACGGACGGGGAGGCAACGTTTGCGTCAAATTTCACGTCAATACGATCATCGAAGATGCGAATAAACCTTCCGAGAGACGTGTCCGAGTGCCGAAACGAACGCGTGTGGTCGGATGCAACGGCGTTCGTAAAACGAGCGTATCGCGTCCGGTCGCTCGTCTCCGTGCCGACTCCCCCGTCGGCGGAACCGGGTTCGGTCCACGGCCCGTCGCTGTCCCAGCGGACTCGAGCCAGCGCCGATACCGAGGCGCTCGAACGGTCATCGGACCGGATTCGAGGTATCAGTCAGTCTCGACGGATCACTCGCGTTTCTTGATAAAGTGTGACGAGGTCATCTCGATGACGACGTCGTCGTCGTGGGTGAGAACGATCCAATCGAGAACGACGACGCCGCCGCGGTCGCTACTCGTGGGGGAGGTGTCCGCGACCTCGACGTGCGTTCGAATTTCGTCGCCGACCGAAACCGGGTTCGTGAACTCGAGCGAGTCCGCGCCGAGCATCGCGAGACCCGTTCCTTCGATCCATCCCGACCGGGAGAACAGCCCGAGCGAGTACGAGAGCGTCAGATAGCCGGGGACGATCCACGTTTCGTGATCCGTTTCGGACTCGAGAAACTGGCGACTCTCGAAGAGCGGTTCCTGCAGCCCGGTGAGTGCCAGAAATTGCCTGAGATCCGACTCGGAGATGTATCGCCACGACGACGTGTACGTCTCTCCGACTGTGAAGTCCTCGTAGTACTTTCCGTCCATACGACGTCTTGGACCAGTTACTATAAAAATTTGAGCAGCATCGCGAACCACCGCGACCGGATCGATGGAACCGGCCCCGTCCACGAATCCGATGACCGACCACGGGACGTTCGTCGACTCGTGCTGCAGCGGGACGGTTTCCCCTGTTTCGACGTCCGGGTCTCCGATTATCCGACGACTCCCAGCTCGCGTAACGACTCGATTTCGGCATCGTCGTAGCCGAGTTCGCGCAGCGAGCGATACGTGTCGGCACCGAGCGGACGCGGATCGGTGACCGGCGCCTCGAACGTTCCGAAGTCGACCGGATAGCGGATCACCGGAACCGTGTCGTCGCAGTCGTCGGTCGAGAGCTCCTGAACGAGGCCCTGCTGTCCGGTGTACTCGTCCTCGAGTGCCTCGATGGTGTTCCGGACGGGGCCCGACGGCACGCCGTGTTCCTGTAAGATGTCGAACCACTCCGCCGTCGTTTTCTGGCGCATGATGTCGTCCGTGATGTCGTACAGTGCGTCCATGTTCGCCGACCGATCGGCGCTCGTCTCGAATCGCGGGTCGGCGATCAGGTCCTCTCGATCGATCGCGCGACAGAACTTGGGCCAGAGCCCCTGGCTCGCGACGGCGACGACGACGTACGAGTCGGCCGTCTCGTACACTTTGTACGGCGCCACGGCCGAGTGTCTGTTCCCGACGCGAGGGTACGGTTCGTCTTTCACCCCGCTGGCCGTCGCACGGATCCCGAGCCAGGACATGATGCAGTTGAGCATCGACACTTCGATGTACTCCCCCGAAGCGTCGTTCACGTCTCGATCGTACAGCGCGCCGGTGATCGCCTGGACGGCGTACATGGAGGCCGCGATATCCGATATCGGAGTGGACGTGTACGTCGGCGGGCCGTCCGGTTGACCGTTGATACTCATCGTGCCGCTCATCGCCTGGGCGACCATATCGTACGCGGGATTGTCCTCGTATATCGAGTCGGACGCGAACCCCTTGATCGAACAGTACACGAGATCCGGATTCCTCGCCGCCACGGTGTCGTAGTCGAGGCCGAATTCGTCGACGGTTCCCGCCTTGTAGTTCTCGACGAACACGTCCGCCTCCTCGAGGAGTTCGAGCACGAGGTCCTGTCCCCGATCCGATCGGAGGTCGACTTCGACGGAGCGCTTGTTTCGATTGAGCGCCACGAACTGGGAACTCGTTCCGTCGACGAACGGCGGGAGGCCTCGCGAAATGTCCCCGGTCTCCGGTCGTTCGATCTTTACCACGTCTGCACCCATGTCACCGAGATGCATCGTCGCGACCGGCCCCGACACCATCTGGGTCAGGTCGACCACGTCGATTCCGTTCAGAAAGCCCATACACCGACGATAACCCGGGCCCCAATGACGTTTTCGGGCTTCGATCTTCGTCCGCCGCCCGCGCGAACCGAATAGATTTCACGGTGGGTGCGCATCGTGGTAGCATGCAACCGTTTCTCGACGGCGTGCGCATCCTCGATCTCACGCAACTGCTTCCGGGACCCTACGCGACCACGATGCTCGCCGACCTCGGCGCCGAGGTTATCAAAGTCGAACGGCCGGGTACCGGCGATCCGGTACGACCCCGCGAACCGTCGATCGACGGCCGCAGTTTCACGCTGTTGACCCGCCATCGAAACAAAAAGAGCATCGCGATAAATCTCAAGCACGAGGGCGGACGGGACGCCTTTCTCGATCTCGCACGGACCGCCGACGTCGTCGTCGAGTCCTTTCGTCCGGGCGTCGTCGATAGACTCGGCGTCGGATACGACGACGTTCGCGACGTGAACGAAGACGTGATCTACTGTTCGATATCCGGCTACGGCCAGGACGGACCGTACGTCGCTCGATCCGGCCACGACCTCAACTACATCGGAGTCGCCGGATTGCTGGGGCTTACGGGCGACCGAGACGGACCGCCGACCATTCCGGGATACCCGATCGCGGACTTTGCCGGGGGCATGTACGCCGCCTTCGCCATTGCGACCGCCCTCGCCGGCGTTCGCGGCGGCTCCGGTGGCGACCACATCGACGTCAGCATGACCGACGCCGTCGCGTCGTTCTCGATGGTCTATCTGGACCGGTACGAGGGACGCGGCGAAATCCCGCGTCGCGGCCGGACGACCCTGACCGGATCCCACCCCGGCTACCGGGTTTACGAGACCGGCGACGGGAAGGCGATCACGCTCGGCGCGCTCGAGGAGCACTTCTGGGAAAACCTCTGCGAGGCGCTGGAACTCCCCGAATACGCGGACGACCACATCGGCCCGAACGGTGAGCTTCCCGACTCCCTCCGGACGGAGATCGTCGACGCGTTCGCCGACCGATTGGCCGAGCGGCCGCGGGCGGCGTGGCTCGAGCGGTTCGAGGAGTACGACGTCCCGGCGGGGCCCGTCAACGACTACGAGGACCTCTTCGCTGATCCACACCTCGAAGCGCGAGGCCTGTTCGACGAGATCGACGTCGGCGGGGACGGCGATCGACGTTCGGGTGAGTCCGTTCGGCAGATCAACCTCCCGCTCGACTTCGAGCGGTTCAGCCCCGACGAGAAGACGCCCGCGCCGTACCTCGGCGCGAACACGGCGGAACTGCTCGACGAACTCGGCTATTCCGACGCCGAGATCGAGACGCTCCTCGAGGCGGGTGCGGTCGCCGAAACGGGCGATCACTGAACGCACCGTCGAATCGGACCGGAGCTCGTTCCGGTTCGGTCGTACCTGGGTGCGTTCGGTATTCGTCGGCCGAGCACACGGCGTGTTCGTCGGACCTCGGCCGACTGACTCGAGCCCGGAGACGCGCCGTCTACGAGACGGCGGCCAGTGCGGTGCGGATATCGTCGACGCTCGTCCCCGGCGCGAAGTTCATCACGACCATGTCCGCGCCGGCGTCCCGCCAGCGCGAGAGTGCAGCCGGCGCATCGCTGGGCGTCCCAACGAGGCCGATGTCTTCGACCAGTTCGTCGGTGACCAACTCCGCCGCGCCATCCCGATCGCCGTCTTGCCACGCCCGATGGACGTCCATGATGCTCCCGTAGCCAGCGTCGGCGATCGCGTCGCGGTACGGTTCCGCCGACCCAGCGTAGGTAGCGACGTGTCTCCGCACGCGATCGTAGGCCGCGTCCGCGTCCTCGTCGATGGCCGTCGGAACGTACGCGTCCACGTCGATCCCGTCTGCCGCCCGCCCGCGATCTCGAGCGGCGTCGTAGACGTCTGCAGCCAGCTCACCGAGGACGCTCTTCGGAACCAGGTGTGGCAGCCAGACGTCGCCTTTCGCGCCGGTCAATCGACGGTTCGCCGGCCCGAGCGCGGCGACCGCGATCGGAATGTCGTCCTGGATCGGCGTCTCGAGCAATTTACCGCCGGACGGCGAATAGAAGTCGCCATCGTACTCGAGGCGATCGCCCGTCCATCCCGCTCGGATGATGTCGATGTACTCGGCCGTCCGGGACACCGGTCGTTCGAACGGCACGCCGTGGAGGCCTTCGATCAGCGGCGGCGTACTCGAGCCGAGCCCGAGGATCACGCGGCCGTCGGAAATCCCGTCGAGTTCCGCTGCACTGAGTGCGATGAGGCTCGGCGAGCGCGAGAACACGTTGGCTATTCCCGCCCCGATCGTGACGGTCGACGTCCGGGACGCGATCCAGGTCAGGTCGATGAACAGGTTCGAACTCGCTGACTCGCCCGTGAAAACCGCGTCGACACCGAGGTCGTCCGCCGACTCGGCGAGTGTCAGTCGCTCCTCACGGTCGAGGTACGTCGGTAGCATCAAGCCCACTGCCATGACGGGGGCTATCCTACGTACCTATATCACGCTTGTGTTACCTGCCAACTGCTCCCACGGGACCACGACCGGTGATCCGATTAGCGGTCGGTAACTTCGACGATGCCACTTGCTACCGCACAACAAAACACTTACGGACCGATTCGCTGTACCTCGAGTGATGTCCTTCGACCTCATCGACTACGACGTGACGGACCGGACGGCCGACTAACGATGCATCGCGAACCGGTCAACGCGATCAACTACGACCTCATCGAGGAGATCAACGACGCGTATCGGCTGGCGGCCGACGACGATTCCGTCCGGTCGATTATCTTGACGAGCGCGTTCGATCGGGCGTTCAGCGGTGGGATGGACCTCGACATGATGGAAGGCGGCTCCGGCCTCGAACTGCGACGATTCCTCGAGACGCTGTACTTCGATATGCACGATCTGCAATACCGGATGGGGAAGCCGACGATCGCCGCACTCACCGGACCGGCGCGGGCAGCGGGGGTGACGTTGGCGGTCTCGTGCGACGTGATCGTCGGCAGCGCCTCGGCGTCGATCGGGTACCCCGAGATCGACGTCGGACTCATTCCGGCGATGCATTTCGTCCACCTGCCGCGACAGATCGGCCGACACAAAGCGTTCGAATTACTGTTCACGGGTGATCCCATGGACGCTCAGGAGGCGGCCGACAGGGGTATCATCAATCACGTCGTCCCGCAGGACGAGGTCGTCGAGACCGCACGCGAACTGGCGGCGTCGTTCAACGAGAAATCTCCGCTCGTCATGGAACTCGCTCGAGACTCCTATATGCGCTCGCAGGACCTCGATTATCGACGCAACATCGAAAACGTCGTCGAGACGATTTGCAACATCGTCGAGACGGACGACGCACAGGAAGGCCTCCGCGCGTACATCGAGGGCCGAAAACCGGACTGGTGAGCGACCGACTGCGCGGCCGGTTCCCTCCTCGTCTTCCTCGGTCGCCGTCGCGGTCCGAAACCGACGCGTGTGGCCGGTGACCGAGTTGAGGTGCGTGTGGCCGGTGACCGTCTGAAACTGACTGCCAGCCTGAAACCATCGGTCGGCTGGTACGGGTATCGAGTCGGCGCTCGAAAATCGACGACAGGCAGCGTCTCGAACCGTCGACCTCCCCCGGCACCGCCCGGGTCGACTCGACCGGGCGGCAGTGTGATCGTCGTCTGTCGGTTCTCGTGGTCGGTTCGCACGTCGGAATTCGCGAGGCCGCCGTGCGGGTCTAGGCGGCCATCAGAATCCACCACTGAAGAGGCCGGACCCGGCCTCGTCCGATCCGTTCTCGCTCTCGTCGGGCGTCGAATCCGTCTCGTCGGCCTCGGTCGTCTCGGTCTCTTCGGAGTCGTCCATTTCCGCGAGTCGCTGCGCATATGCGCCCGTTCGTTCGACGACGTCGTCGTCCTGAACCGCGAACGCCCACCTGATCGTGTCGGGGACCTGTTCCGGGGCCGCGCCGCCGCGGTCCGCAAACGCGGCCACGGCCAGTCGGATCTCGTCGTCCATCTGTTCGATTTCTTCACACAGGAACTCGGGCACGTTTTCGGGGGGGTGCATGGTTGGCACGACACACGGTACCGTGTAATATATTTGTACTGGCCAGTTTTTGGTTCCATCAAGAGGGACTCGCGGCGAATCATCGATTCGCGAGATCGAATCAGTTGCGAGGACTGAAACCGGCTGCTGCCCGCCACCGGTGACGCGGCGTCAGTCGACCATATCGAACGCGCGGGCCCGCTCCAGAATATCCTCACCGCGTTTTATGTGGGCGATATCGATCATTTCTCCCTCGAACCGGACTGCACCCCGGGACTCCTCGACTTCAGCCGTTTCCATCTCTTCCATCACCCGCTGCCAGAACTCCACGTCGTCCTCGTCGGGCGTGAAAATGTCGTTGACGGGCTCGACGTGGCTCGGATGGATTACCTGGTATCCGGTGTATCCGAGCGATCGGAGCCGCGTGGCTTCCTCTCTGAGCCCCTCGACGTCCTCGACGTTCGTCCACGCGCCGCCGAAAAATTGCTCGACGCCCGCCGCCTTGCCGTCGAGAAGGACCTTCGACAGCATGTGTAGCTTCTCGGTTCCTTCTCGGGTCCACTCCCAGCCGAGCGCCCGTTCGACGTCGGCACCGCGGCTGGTCCCGCCCACGATCGCAGCGACGCGATCGCTCGCTTTACACAGTTCGTGGGCGTTGTAGAATCCCTGGGGCGTTTCGGGGAGCGCGATAATCTCGGTCCGGTTCTCGATTCCACGCCGCGACTCGAGATACGAGAGGACGTGATCCGTGCGCGTTACGTCCTCCGTTCGCGGGAGTTTCGGGACGACCACGGCGTCCAGTCGGTCGTGGACGACCGCGTCGAGGTCCGCTTCGAACAGCCCCGTTTCCGGGCCGTTGATACGAACGGTGATCGCTTTGTCCGTGTCCCACCGATCGTACGCATTGGCGACGATTTCGCGTGCCTCCTCTTTTTCGCTCGGCGGAACGGAATCCTCGAGATCGAAGATGAACGCGTCCGCGTCGTACTTCTCGGGCGCTTCGTGTACCCAGTCTTCGTTGTTCGCCGGAATGTAAAGAATCGAACGGATCGGACGCATCGTTACTCGTCCTCCGGTTCGGTGTGCATGAGGCCGATCCGCGTACACTCACAGACGAGTTCACCGTCCTGATTGTAGCCTCGGTGCTCGAAGGTCACGATACCGTCGTCCTCTCGCGACTCGCTCAGTCGCTTGTCGACGATCTCCGTCTCCGCGTAGAGCGTATCCCCGATGAATACGGGGTGCGGGAACGATATCTCCTCGAATCCGAGATTCCCGACCGTCGTTCCGAGCGTGAGGTCGTGTACCTGCAACCCGACGACCGTCGAGAGCGTGAACATGCTGTTGACCAGTCGTTGCCCGAATTCGCTTCCCTCCGAGAAGTGGGCGTCGAGGTGGAGGGGCTGCAGGTTTACTGACAGCAACGACCACAGGGTGTTGTCGAATTCGGTAACGGTCCGACCGGGCCGGTGTTCGTAGACGTCTCCGACGTCTAACTCCTCGTAGTACTTCCCGCGTGTTTGTGTCGGCATCTCACGGAGAGGACTGCTTCTACGTAGAAAAACGTTAGGAATCGAGTCAATGCTCCGCCCAAAACCGGGTATAGCCGGTCGATGCAGTCGCACTCGAGGTTCGGTCACGGATCGCGAGTCCTCGACCGCTGTCGGCGGACGAAACATATTATCAGCGTCACGTATATATCGGATCCGTGACTGGAGGTCGGCGGCGGTTACTCGACGCGCACGGGTCGGACGCAATCGAGAACGATTCCCGTGCCGCCACGGTCGAGTTGGTCGCCGACGGAGACCGGTTCGACCGCGGCTATCCACTCTTCGAACGCCGACCACCCGTCGTGATACTCGAGGACCGGCGGATGGAAGAGAAATGGGGCCTCGCCAGCGTCGGCTTTTTCCCGCAGTCGGTTCGTCGCCTCTTCGGGCGAGTGGTCCTCCAGGAGCCTCGTGTCGAACGGACCGACCGGTTCCACGAGTTCGACGGATTCCACGTCGTGCTCCGTCCGTCCGAGTACCCACTCGAATCCCGCGTCCTCGACGGCCCGAACGGCGCCCTCGCTGAGTCGGCGGAACGGGACGAAAAACCCGTTCGGCGTGATTCCCGTCGCGTCCTCGATGGCCCCTACTCCGGTGGTAATCGCATCGTGTGCGGACTCGTACGACAGGTCCCCGTACGCGTGGTGTCGGTGGGAGTGGAACGTAATCTCGTGGCCGTCGTCGTCGAGCGTCTCGATGATATCAGCTTGCTCCTCGGCGTCGCGGCCGAGAAACGCGAAGCTTCCCGTCGCGTCGTTCTCCCGGAGCAACGCCGAGACGCGCTCGAAGTCCTCGAGTTCGTACTCCGCGACGCAGAACCACGCTTTCCATCTGTGCCGGTCCGGGAATTCACCGTCGGTAAACAGACTCAACCACGTTTCGAACTCTCGTAGCACCGGGGGAGTGGCATCTCGCATCTTTCGTCCCTCGTCTATCGCTCTCTCGCGGGTCGATTAAACGTTCCGGCGATCGAGGCGGCCGGTCGGGCGGTTGTCGGCCGTGGCTCCCGGTGGTATACCCGTTCGACGCGGTCCGCTCGAGAATCGCCCCGATGCGATACTCGCCTCGAACGCGAGCGGCTCAGTCCTCCACTGGGGCGAAGACGGGTATCGAGACGTCCTCGTCTTCGGTGTCGACGAACTGGACTTCGACGCGCGTTCCGACGGCGACGTCCTCGGGATCGGCATCGACGTTCGTCATGAGTCGCGGCCCCTCGTCGAGTTCCACGTAGGCGACGACGAGCGGGAGGTCGTCCTCCGGCCAGCCGCTCATCGTTCGCGCGGTCGAGTACGAGTACACCTCTCCGCGACCCGTCGTCTCGCGCCACTCGACGTTCTCGCTGAAACAGTCGGGACAGAGCGATCGCGGGTAGTGATACACCAGCCCGCAATCGGGACACTCCCGGACGAGAAGGTCGCCACTCGCGGCGGCCTGCCAGTAGCGCTCGGTTTCCGGGTTGACTTCGGGAACGGGACGCGGTTCCCAGGTCATCGGCCTTCCCTCCCGAGAACGACGGTCGCAGCACCGTGACGGGTCGCGATACTTCCGCCGGTTCCGTGGGCGAGTGCGACGTCGGCGTCGACTTGCACTTCGGGATTCGCCTCGCCGCGGAGCTGCCGGACCGCCTCGATCACTTTGGTCATCCCGCCCCTGTTTGCGGGATGATTCGAGCAGAGGCCACCGCCGTCGGTGTTGAACGGGAGGTCCCCGTCGGGCGCCTGTAGCGTGCCGCCCTCGACGAACTCGCCGCCCTCGCCCTTCTCGCAGAACCCGAGATCCTCGATCGCCTCGAGGACGGTGATCGTAAAGGAGTCGTAGATCGACGCGTAGTCGATGTCCTCGGGACCGAGACCGGCTTCCGCGAAGGCGCGTTCACCGGACGACTCGGCACCGGTACGCGTGACGTCGATCCGTCCGGCGTCGTGGTGTGAGGGTGCTTCGCCGTGACCGAGTACTTCGACGGCTTCCCGGTCTATGTCTTCGCGAACGTCCTCGGAGACGAGCACCAACGCCCCGCCGCCGTCCGAGATCACGCAGCAGTCGAGCAGGTGGAGCGGATCCGCCACGACCCGCGATTCGACGACGTCCGCGACGGTGACCGGGTCCTGGAACATCGCGTGCTCGTTGTGCTGGGCGTGTTGCGAGGCCGCGACGCGAATCTCGGCGAGCTGTTCGCTCGTCGTGCCGTACTCGTGCATGTGCCGTCGTGCGGCCATGCCGTACATCGTGATATTCGTCGCACCGTAAATGCGTTCGAAGCTGTCCTGGACGGTTCGGACCTCTCGTGCCCCGGACCCCGTCGCCTGGCCGCGAGAGCGCGGCCGGCCGGCGAGCGTGACGAGTGCGACGTCGCACTTCCCGTTCCGGATTGCGCTGACCGCGTGACCGACGTGGGCGACGTACGACGAACCGCCGTAGTCGGTCGTATCCACGTACGACGCGTCCATCCCGAGATAGTCGGCGATAACGAGCGGAGACAGACCGGATCGATATTCGGGAACGCCGGCCGTAAAGAGACCGTTGACGTCGTCTTTCGTCAGTCCCGCGTCGGCGAGTGCGCCTTTTGCGACTTCCGCATGTAACTGCATCGTCGATTTGTTCGGTGCTTCACGTGTCGGATGTTCGAAGGCCCCAGCTATGTATGCTGGTTCGCGTCCTGCCATCACACGCTCAGAGTGTTTCGGTTATCGTAAACCTTTGCTTCCACGTCTCTTTCGACGAAGCGGACCCTCGCGACATATCAGTCGTCTCGAGCGCCCCGTCGCTCTGCGAAGCCAACGTCGTCCGGCATTACCGTACATTCGTTTCGCGATCTCCCGTTCGGGCCGGCGGGTTCACGTCACGCGGTAACTCGAAGACCCGCCCGTTAGGCCGTCTCGAGCGTCGTTGATTGGTGGATGCGGTATTTTCGCCCGTGGATCTGGGTTCCGTATGGCGGAACGATCTCCCCCATCTCCCCAAGACCGTATTCTTCTCTGAGACGGACGTAATCATCGTTTTCAGCCGAAACCCGCGTAACGTCTCCCGTTCCTTCATAGGGAATCTACGTGCCCGGGTATCACAAATCCTCACCCGAGTCTCGTTCCCAATTTACCATACATACGGTTGGTAAGTTCGGTCGGGGGGTGGTTCGACTCCGAGACACCACGTCACTGTGGTTCGTACTATCACGCCTCATCGACTCGTCTCGTGCAGACACGCCTGAAAATATGTAGTACGGTGTAATTCCTCGATACGGAACGGTTGTTGATGACCGTTCATCAGAATCGAACGGTCGACTCCCGATCCTCGGGCCTGTGCGGCCATCTCACGGTACCGTCGAACCGGGAACGGGCCGTGACGCACCCGCGTTCCACGTCCGCTCGCGTTGACCAACGTATTTACCGTTCCGCGACGAGTGCGAAACGTGATGCGTCCAATTCGGGGTCTCGCGGGGGAACGGCCGTGAAGATCGCAGTCATCGGTGCCGGAGCGCTCGGGTGTCTCTACGGTGGGTTCCTGGCGACTGCCGGTCACGACGTCTGGTTGATCCACCACCGCCAGTCGACCGTCGACTCGTTGAATCGGACCGGAATTCGAATCGAGAGCGACGACGGCGTCACGTCCGTGTCCGTTCCTGCAACCACCGACGCGGCCGAAGTGGGGGACGCCGATCTCGTCCTCGTCTTCGTCAAAGCCCATCAGACGATCGACGCGCTCGAGCAACACGACGGGTGTATCGGACCCGAGACGACCCTTCTGTCGTTGCAGAACGGCCTTCGCCACTACGACCAGCTCGCGGACGTCGTCGGGGCCGATCGCGCGCTCGCCGGGGTCAGCTACCAGGGAGCGCGCATCGACCGTCCCGGACAGATCACGCAGACGGCTGCCGGACGGTCGGTACTCGGCGGTGGCGATCCCCAGACCGCTCGGGATGTCGTTCGGATACTGGCGGCTGCGGGACTCCCTGCGGACCGCGTCGACGATCCGACGCGGGCGATCTGGGCGAAACAACTCGTCAGTCTTCCCGTCAAACCCGTCGCAGCCCTCACTCGGCTGCCAAACGGTCAGCTCGTCACGACGGACGGTCCGCGATCGGTGATGGAGCGCATCGTCCGCGAAGCGGAACTGGTCGCGGCGACTGTCGGTATCGACCTCCCGGACGCGGACCCGATGGAACGGGTCGTCGATATCTGCCGATCCGGGCCGACCCATCGATCCAGCATGCTTCAGGACGTCCTCGACGAGCGCAAAACGGAAATCGACGAGATAAACGGCGCCCTCGTCGACATCGCACGCGCAGAAAACGTCGACGTCCCCGCCAACGCCCTCGTTACGGAACTCGTCCGCGGTCTCGAGCGCAGCTATCTCGAGTGAGACGCGCCTTTCGCTCGTCCGATACTGCCGGACCGACGGCCGAGCCGTCGTCCTGTTCGGCATCGGTTCGAGTCACTTCGCCTCGCTGGAACCTCGCTTTATCGACGCGCTCTCCCATGCCGAGCGCGGTGCCGGGTTCGGACTCGTTCGAACGCTGTACGTGGTCCTCGGTTCTACGGGGTCGATCGGTGTCGGGCTTCTCACGGACCTGTACGGATGGCCCATCCGTTCGGCGTCCTGTCCGTTCTCTGTGCGCTCGGTTCGGAGCCGTCGTCGCCAACCAGGCTCTCGACTTCGGTTACTAAGCGCCTGCTCGAGGGGATAGATTCAGATGGTGGCACCACGAACGAGTCAGCGGAGATGATTACCCCTCATGTCTACACAGGCTAGTGCTCGAGTTGCCGGGATATACGAACACCCCGTCCGCGAGGCACCCGATACGTCGACTCCACAGCTTCACGCCGACGTCGCCGCAGGGGCGCTTCGTGACGCCGGACTCACGTTCGACGACGTGGACGGATACGTGACGGCCGAATCACCCGGCGTGCTTTCGTTGGCCGACTATCTCGGTCTCGAGGGACTCTCGTACGTCGACAGCACCGACATCGGCGGTGCGTCGTACGTCGCTCACGTCGGACACGCCGCGGCGGCGATCGCCGCTGGCCGGTGTGACGTCGTCCTCATCACCCACGCTGGGCGGCCGCGATCGATCGACTACGATCCCGGCCACCCTCGCCGCAACCACCCCGCAGACGCGCCGGAGGCGGGATTCGAGGATCCGTACGGCCTCTCGTTCGTCGGACTGTACGCCCTCGCCGCACGGCGGCACATGCACGAGTACGGTACGACGAGCGAACAGCTCGCCGAGATCCGCGTCGCGGCCTCGCAACACGCCCAGCACAACGAGCACGCCATGTTCCAGGACCCGGTCACCGTCGCGGACGTCGTCGACTCGCCGCTCGTCAGCGACCCGCTCCACCTGCTCGATTGCTGCGTCGTCAGCGACGGCGGCGGCGCGATCGTCGTCGCGAGTTCCGACGTCGCGTCCGATCTGTCGCGTCCGTGTCCCGCCGTCCTCGGATCGGGTGACGCGATCAAACATCACGGCGGTGGCGCCCTCGACCTCACGGACACGGGCGCGGTGGAATCCGGGCCGAAGGCGTTCGACGACGCCGGCGTAACCACGGACGACATCGACTACGCGTCGATCTACGACTCCTTTACGATCACCGTCCTCGAGGCGATCGAGGATCTCGGGTTCTGCGAGAAGGGCGAGGGCGGCGAGTTCGTCGAGGGCGGCACGCTACAGGCGCCCGACGGGGACCTCCCGTTCAACACCGACGGCGGCGGCCTCTGTTCGAATCACCCGGGGAATCGCGGTGGGGTAACCAAGGTGATCGAGGCCGTCCGACAGCTCCGCGGCGAGGCGAACGCCGAGGTACAGGTTCCCGATTGCGAGATTGCACTCGCCCACGGAACGGGAAACAGTATCGGGACCCGAACGGGTGCCGCGACGCTGATCCTGGGGGCCGACCGATGACTGGCGAGCGCCCGGTACCCGTTCCGCCGACGAACCCCGAAACGGAACCGTTCTGGGATGCGACCGCGGACGGCCGGCTCCTCCTCCGATCGTGTGCCGACTGCAAGCGCGTCTATCACTACCCACGCCGACAGTGCCCCGAGTGCGCGAGTACGAACACCGACTGGACGGAAGCGTCCGGGAGAGGAACGGTCTACAGTTACACGGTGACGCGTCGAGCGAGCGAGGAGTACGCCGATGCGACTCCCTACGTGCTCGCCTACGTCGAACTCAAAGAAGGACCGCGAATGCTCACGAACATCGTCGATTGCGACATCGAACGGGTGGAGGTCGATAGCAGGGTCGAGGTCGTCTTCGACGACACCGGCAGCGGCCGTGCACTGCCACGGTTCACGCTTCGCGTGGGGGACTAACGGTGCGCGTCGCCGAACCGTCGGACTGATGCCCGGATCGAGACGGACCTGCAAAGACGCCGGCCCCGATCGAGTAGCATCGCCCCGCAGAACCGATTCGTCGACAGACGGTCAATAGAACGTTGCTCCCTGCTTCGCCTTCCGAACCAGTAGCTCACACGGGAGCGTCTCGGCGAGCATGTCCGTGTCCTCGTGACGGCTGGCGACGGCCGTGAGCTTCCGGAGAACGACGTCGGCGCCGACCTCGTCTGCTTTCTCGAGCGGCCCCATCGGCCAGTTGCCGCCGAGTCGAGCGCCGGTGTCGACGTCCTCGACGCTCGCGACGTCGTTCTGGACGAGCTTCGCCGCTTCGTTGACCATCGGTGCCCAGACGAGCAGTGTGTCGAACCCCTGTCCCGCGTCGACGGGGATCGTCGGTTCGTCCTGGTCCGAATAGTCGTAATACCCCGCACCGGACTTCCGACCGAACCGCCCTTTCTCGTAGAGCTGGTGGACGATCGGGCTGATCTCCGACTCGAAGGCCAGCGGTCGGTCGTCCGTCAGGAGATCCTCCTCGGCCTCGATCCGGATCTGGATGGAGCCCGTGTAGTCCGCCAGTTCGAACGGACCCATCGGGAACCCCTCTTTGAACTTCATCGCCGAGTCGATCTCTTCGACCGTGTGTTCGCCGCGAGAGACCATCCAGGCGGGCCCCTCGCTGAACGCCCGCATCAGTCGGTTGACGATGAACTTCGCGATGTCGGTTCGAACCCGGATCGACGTTTTCCCGAACGACTCGACGAGCTCCTCCGCGGTATCGGCGACCGATGCTGGCGTGTGGTCGGTCATGATTACCTCCACGAGCTCCATCAGCATCGGCGGGTTGAACCAGTGCGTTCCGATGACCTGTTCGGGACGGTCGGTCGACTCGGCGAGTTCGGTGACGCTCAGCCCGGACGTGTTCGTCGCGAGGATCGCATCGTCGGGCGTTGCCGCGTCGAGATCCGCGAAGATTTCTTTTTTGACCGGCTGCTGCTCGACCGCCGCCTCGGTGACGAAGTCCGCATCACCGACCGCCGCTTCGAAGTCCGACGTGAGGGTGAGGCGCTCGAGTGCGGCGGCCGTTTCCGCCTCGGTCGCGTTACCGCTCTCGACCCGTTTCCGGTAGGACCACTCGATCCGCTCGGTCGCGTCCGCCAACTGCGATTCGTCGACGTCGGTGATGGTCGTCTCGTACCCCGCTAACGCGGCGACGGCTCCGATTCCACGTCCCATCTGTCCCGCACCGACCACTGCGACGCGTTCGATATCGTCGATCTCGACAACCATGGGTCCCCATTCTCGGACGCCCACAAAGGAGTTCGTCTGCAGGCAAAGTGTCGACGTCACGTCCCACACCGACCCGTCGATGCGAACGGGAAGGCGCTGGCCAGCGACACGCGAACCCCGTCGAGTCGATCCACAGACGGATCGAGCGGATGCTTTTCGGACGAATGCGGAAAAACCGGGTCGAGTCCGCCGTCGTTCCGTTCGTTCGTGTGCTCAGCAGAGAACGGATGCGAGTTCCTCGGTGTCGTCGACGACGATATCGGGTTGGTATTGCCACCCGCCGTAGGGATTGTCGTGACGGTTCAGGAACGCACCGCGCATGCCCACCGCTTTCGCACCGACCAGGTCGAACGTGTGGGCCGTGACGAACAGCACCTCGTGGGGCGCGACGTCGAACCGGTCGCAACAGCGGTCGTACGACGCGCGATGGGGTTTGTACGCACCGGCGTCCGCCACGGAGACGATTCCGTCTAGATCCGTATCGAAGTTCGGCCGGACGGCCGCCAGCATATCCGGATCGCCGTTCGACAGGCCGACCAGTTCGTAGTCGTCGCCGAGGGTCGATAGTGCGGCGTCCACGTCCGGATACGGTTCCAGTTCTTTCCACTGCCGGATAACGGCCCGGACCTCCGCGTCGGGGACGTCGAGGCCGAGTTGCTCGAGCCGGTACGCGAGCGCTCTGCGGCTGATTTCTTTGAACGGCGTGTGCGGGCCGGGGATCAACGAGTCGATCATCGAATCGCGGAAGTGCATCGCGAGGTATCGCCGGAGGAGCACGTCCGGATCGTACTCGCTGTCGTGGGCCCGGAGGAGGTCCTCGAGGGCCGGCACGAGTTTCGCTTCCCGATCGAGGAGCGTGTCCCAGAGGTCGAACGCGAGTACCTTCGTTTCCTCGCAGACAGTCTCCGCTGCTACAGTACCTGGTTTCATGAACCGGATTGGTGTTGCCGCGTAGAAATGATATACGTTTCCCCGAGTCGCCGCCCGACACCCGCTGCATGTGGATTCGATGCGCTTTCCCTCTCGCCGCCAATAGGTCCGCCGTTCGTTCCGGGCCGTCTCTCTGCCCTCGTGTCGAGAATCCGACCACGGCCGAGGACGTTCGAAAATTCTGTCAGGCCGCGAGTGGCGGGGAGGATCGACTCAAACTCGTCAACTACATCCGGGACGTGACGGCGAGTGACTTCGCCGGTTGGCAGGAGCTCTCATCGCTACACGGTGGCGGATCGCCGGAGGCGTTGCTGACGACCCTCTTTCACGAGTGGGACGTGGACCGGAGCGAAGAACTGGTGGCTTCGGAACTCGGTATCTCGAGGGTGTCTCGCTGAGTGAGGTCGAATCGCGCCACCGTCACGAATCCTGGCGGCGATCACGCGCCGGGTGTCGCGAATCGTCTCGAGACGGAGCGCAGTATCGACGGCTCGAGCGGGGTACCGATCTGACGGTCCGGGTCGCACGTCGGCCGTCGGTCGATCCCTCGAACCGGACATCGACGCTGCGTCGGTCACCGAAGTCGCGTCTCGGTCGTCGGTCGCGAAACCGGATCGGACGCCCAATAAATCCGCCCCGAATAAACTATTTACAAGTTGGAAAGCTTGTCTCGTCGATAGAGATCCAGCTCGGCGACGACGTTCGGGGGTTCCTGCTGGGCCGCGAACGCGATCGCGTCCGCGATTGCTTCGGGTTCGGACACGTCGTCCGGGTCGTGACGGTCCTGTGACATCGAATCGCGATACTCCTTCCCAAACTCCGTTCTAACTTCGGCCGGGTTTATTACCGTGACACCGACGTCGTCCGGACCGACCGCTCCCGCCAGGCTGTGAGCGAAGCCCCGCGTCCACCACTTCGTCGCCGCGTAAATCGGCGCGCCCGGACGCGGGTACTGTCCGGCGAAGCTACCGACGAAAATAGCGATGCCGGACGTCTCCCGAAGGTAGGGGAGGGCCGCCCGCGTGACGAAGAACATTCCGTCGACGTTCACGCCCATGACGGTTCGATACTGCTCGGTCGGCATCGTTTCGACGGTGACGTCGCTTCCGGTTGCCATCCCGGCGTTGTTCACCAGCACGTCTAACCCGCCGAACTCGTCGACGGTCCGCTCGACGGCAGCGTCGACGGCGTCTTCGTCGCTGACGTCCGTGGGCAGGACGAGGACGGTTCCGTCGGTTACGGATTCGATCCGGTCCGCGACGGTCCGGAGCTTCGATTCGCGGCGGGCGACGATCGCGACGTCGGCTCCCTGTGCTGCGAGGCTTTCCGCCGCTGCTTCCCCGATTCCGGCGCTGGCGCCGGTTACGAGCGCCGCCTTTCCCGACAGTGACAATTCTCTGGTCATAGTCATCGATGTTCAGTCCGTTATATAAACGTTGTCCGTGATCGGTAGACAGGTCTGTGATCCCGACGTGACCGTGCTCGAGCGAGCGTCCGCCAGTCGGGTCCGACCGAACGAGTTGTCCGCGGTCAATCGCCGGAGTTCGGGGCTGCCGGGGTCGTTTGCCACCAGCCGGCACGGTTGAGCGCGAACAGCAGGCCCGCCGTCAGCGCCATCCCGACCAACGCGAACGCGGCGAGAACGCCGAAGAACGCTGCCGTCGAGAACCCGCCGAGGACGAAGCCACCGATCGCGATGCTCACCGGACCGATACCGAACTTCCCGACGTAGGTGTATCCGTACGATAGCCCCCGCGCGCTCGAGGGCGTGTGGACCGCCACCGCGTCCTGATAGAGCGGTTGGGTGGCAAAGAGGAAGAACCCGAGCACGACACAGAGGACGACGACGGGAACGAGCCCCATCGACAGGACCGGCACGAACGCGAGCGCGAGGACGCAGAGAACGGCGAAGATGACGATCAGTCCCCGCTCCGACTGAATGCGGTCCGTGAGTTTCCCGCCTGCGTACTGGCCGGCCATGCCGACGACGAGCAGGCCGACGTAGATGTAATCGCCGGGCGAGATCCCCTCGAGGCCCGCCGAGAGTGTAACGTCTTCCATCGCGGGAAGACCGTGGAGGATCTCGGGGAGGTAGGTGAGTATCCCCCGATAGAACAGCCCTTCGAAGGCGATGATGGCGAAGACGACCGCGAACGCGCTCGTGAACAACACCCGCGACGTCGACAGGAACTCGGCGAGCGACATGGTTTCGTTCGGATCTCCGTCGCCGTCGCTGTCGGCGGCGGACGCGTCGAAGTCGGCTCGAAGCCCGTACGCGGCCGCGACGAACCCTGGAATCGCGAGGAGTCCGGCGACGAGGTGCCACTGATCGGTGAGGAACAACAGCGTGGCCGCGGCGAACGGCCCGAGGGCGATGCCGGCGTTCCCGGCGATGCCGTGCCAGCCCAGGACGGTTCCACGCTCGTCGACGCCGGTACTGATCAAGGCGAGTCCCGCAGGGTGGTAGACGCTCGCGGCGATTCCCCAGCAGACGAGACCGACCGCCACGAAGTAAATCGACGTCGAGAGCGCGAGGACGAGAAACGACGCGCTCATACCGACGAGACAGAGCACGATGAGTCGCTTCGGGCCGAACCGGTCGACGAGGACGCCACCCGGGAGCGATCCTAACCCGAACGGGGCGTATCCCAGGGCGACGATGACGCCGGCCAGCGCGACCGAGACGTCGAACTCTGCGAGCCAGACCACGAGAAATATCGGGATCGACGTCTCGAACCAGTGGACGAGCGAGTGGCCAGCCATCGTAAAGCCGGCGATCGCCCGATCGTTTTTGTTAAGTCCCATGACAGTTTCGTACCGTTCTTGTGAACCCGGAGTACCCCGGGTCACTTATTGGTTGTGAAACTGCCGACAGCCAATCGGATTCGAAATAGTATAATATCCGGCTACCGATGGAGACGGTAGAATATTTTCCGGCTCCCGAGGCGTCCGGCGGATCGTACTGTACTCTCCGTGGCAGTCGGCCGGGTTCGACCGATATCGGATTCGATCGACCGTTCGACGGGTCAGGCGGTGTCTCGAGACCGACGTCGAACCCGTCGCCGAGGCTGTTCGTTCGATCGCGGATCGAAAGAAGAACGGAACCGAAACGAGATCCGGCCTAGTCCTCGGTGGCTCGGACGGAGTCCGCCGCGACCCGTTGGGTCACTCGCTGCCGGATCGGCTTCTGGAGCTGAACCGCCATCAGTCCCACGATGACTGCAACGCAACCGAGACGGATCGTCGTGTCCGGATAGACCATCGCCAGAACACCGAGAACGAAGAAGGCGGTCTTGGCAGGCCACTTGACGAAGGGACTCTCGTGGAAGAACTTCCCGTAGTAGTTGAGTCCGTGAGAGATGCCCAGTGCACCGAGCAGCGCGATGAGACCGGAGAAGAACGTCTCGACTCCGAATCCGCCGACGACGAGTTCGGGATTGTAGATGAACGCGAACGGCAGGACGTAGATCGGCGCGGAGATTTTCAGGGCCTCGTGGGCCGTTCGCCAGAAGTTGCTATCGGCGATCCCCGTCGCGACGACCACCGCGATCGCGATCGGCGGTGTCAGACCGGATAGAATTGCCGCGTACAGGACGAAGAAGTGTGCCGCGAGATCGGGAACGAAGAACTGTTGGATCAACGCGGGCGCGATCAACGCCGCCACGATGACGTACGCTGCGACCGTCGGCATGCCCATTCCCAGGATGATCGAGATGGCCATCGCGAGAAGGACTGCGTTGAGCATCACGCCACCGGAGAGGTCGAGCAGGGCCAGCGAGAGGATTCCCGGGATGCCCGACGCGGTGAAGACGTCGACGACGCCGTTGATCGCGGCGATGATGATCGCGATCGGTGCGAGAATCATCGCCCCCTCTCGGAAACCGTTTGCCGCATCGCCGAGGAGGCTCACGAATTCGGACCCCAGGCTGCCACCTTCGAATGCCGTCTGGGCCAGTGGGAACCCGAAGCCGGTGATCATCATCGAGACGATGGTGTACAACGCGGCCGTCAGCACCGTGTACTGGAGATAGCCGAGAATGTAGATCAGGATAGCGAAGGGGATTCCGAAGCGGAAACACTGGATGATGAAATCCCGTTGGGACATCCGCTCGTCGAATTGGCTCTCGACGTCGATCTTCGTCTTCTTCCCCTGGAGCTGTCCGATACCCTTGTAGTGGACGGCGATGGTGACGGAGCCATAGAAGATCATCGCGGGGATGATACCCGCGAGAATAACGTCCAGATAGGTGATACCGAGCAGCGAAGCCATCACGAACGCCGCTGCGCCCATGATCGGCGGCATGATCTGGCCGCCCGTCGAGGCGACGGATTCGATCCCCCCTGCCGTCTCGCCTTTCATCCCCGTTTCCTTCATCAACGGGATCGTGAACGAACCGGTTATCGCCGTGTTCGCGGCCTGACTACCGGTGATCGAACCGATAATGATGCTCGAGGTCACCGCGGAAAGGGCGACGCCAGAGCGGACGTAGTTGGCCGACCGGAGGCCGATCCGCATGATGAGGTCGAACGCTCCGAACCCCCGCATCAGCCCTGCATACAGGAGGAAGAGGGCGACCCAGGTGGCGATAATCCTCGATATTGACCCGTACACCCCCTGGAAGTCGAGCACCATGATGCTCATCATTCGCTCGACGCTGAACCCGGCGTGGCGCAGGATGCCCGGCGCGAGGTTCCCGTAGAGTCCGTAGAGTATCACGCCGACGATCACTGCCAAGAACGTGAGTCCGTAGGCTCGGTACGAGAGGTACAGGATCACGAGGAAGAACGCGATAGCGATCGCGTACTCGTAGCCGTAGGCCGTCCCGACGCGAATACGCAACAACTCCCTGTAGTTCATGATCAGGTACGTCGTCGTTCCGGCGGTGATGATCGTGGAAAGAGTCAGACCGACTAACCCCAACTTGTCTCCGTCTTCGTACGCCTCGATGAGTTCGTTTCCGAGATAGACCAGGGTGACTGACCCGAGGAATATGATCGTAAACTTGATGCGCTGCATTCCCTGCGTGAACGCGAAGTACAGGATGAATGCCCACGTCAGGATCGCGAGTCCCGTTACTACGTCGTTGGCAAGCTCTAATCGGCTTTTGTCGGATGTGGAATAAACCATAGTTCTGTAAGCGCGGACCGCGGGTTACTATTCGTCGCCGCGAGTCCAGCTGTCGTCCCAGACGTCGTTCTCTTCGTACCAGTCCGCAGCGCCGGGGTGAATCGGGATCTCGTCCGTGTGAGCCAGCGCGAACGTGAAGTTCTCGGGTTTGGACCAGTCGAGGATCGTCGGGTTCGCCTCCTGCATCGACTCGTAGTTGTTGTGGCAGATCTCCATCAGGTCGTAGATTGCCTGTGCGTCGACGTCCGGGCTGAAGTAGTACGGGTACGTTTCCGTCCACGTGTGCTTCGGGAAGTCCCCACCCTGCATGTCCTGCTCCCAGCCGCCGATCTCGTCGAGTTCCTGGTAGCCCGCACCGCCGAAGTCCTTCGCCGCCTGGACGTACTCGTCGGTCATCTCGATCGCTCGAACCGAGACGCGCGAGTCGATCTCCTGTGCCCACGACGGGAGCTGGTTGAAGTTCGAGGTGTAGATGATGGCAGCCTCGGCACGACCCTCGGCGAGGGCGCTCGCGGCCTGGCTCGTCTCGACGTTGACGACGTTCTCGGAGAGCCCTTCCCAGAGACCCGCATTGCCGTACATCTCCTCGGTCATCGCGCGAAGCCCCCACGATGCGGGAAGACAGTACACGTTACGGCCGGCGAGATCTGCCGTGGTCTGGATGTCGCTGTCCTCCAGTGCGACCCAGTAGAGGTTCAGCGAGAGGTGGCCGAACCCGAGTTGCGGGAAGGTCTCGACGGGGTCTTCCCCGAACGGGCCCGTCTGCTGGAGGGCCTGGTTCATGATGTAGTTACCCGCCGAGTAGGAGTTGATCTCGCCGTCGGCGTACAGTCGAATCGACTGTGGGTCACCACCCGCGTCCTGGGTGATGAAGCTCAGATAATCCGATTGCTGGCTCACGACCCGCTGAATCGCCTGCGAGTTGCCGTACGTCGACGAACCGGAGGACGACGACCCAACCGTCAGTTGGACCGGGTCCTTCCCGCTGCCGTTCCCACCGCCAAGGCACCCTGCTAGCGAAAGCGCCCCAATTCCAGCCGTTCCCCGTAGCACATCCCTGCGCCTCTGTCTATCACTATCAAACATCGTTATGCATGATATAGCTTGTATTATTTAAACCTTTCTCCGTTACCCCGAGAGCATTCGGCACCCTTTATACGAACCTTAGATAAATGACTATCGCTGGTGCAGTATTTTGAACATAATTGAAAGTTTATTTGCCGGTGGCGAATATCGTACCGGCACCCGCCGATCGTCATTTCGCCGACGGCGACACGTTAGGGTGAGAATGCGAGGAGAAGCATTAATACTTTGTGCATTACAGCGCTACGTCCCCCTGACTATGCACTGGTGTCCGAATACGACCGTGGAATCACCGATCGTTCGAAGCGTGACCGCCTAATGGCCACGAGAGAACCGTTTGCGTCCCTCGAGCGCAACGACGAGACGTTCCTGGACGACCTTCGGTCGCTGCTCGCACAACCGTCGATCAGCGCGACCGGCGAGGGAATCGACGATTGCGTCGCGCTGGTTCGTGAATCGTGTCTCGAGTACGGGTTCGACGAGGCGACCGTCGTCGAGACGCCCGGTCGGCCGGCCGTCGTGGCCCACGCGTCTCCAGACGACGAAACACGGACCGGTGGGCCGACGGTGCTCCTGTACGGCCACTACGACGTCCAGCCGGCGACGGCATCGGAGTGGACCTCGCCACCGTTCGAACCGACCGTGCGTGACGGGCCGGATGGACGAACGCGCCTGTACGCGCGCGGTGCTGGGGACAACAAGGGGCAGTGGTTCGCGCACCTCTGTGCGATTCGGGCGTTGCGGGAGACGAGTGGGGTACCGACCGACGTAACGCTGATCGTCGAAGGCGAAGAGGAAAGCGGGAGCGAACACCTCGAGTGGCTCGTCCGAGAACGCCGCGACGAACTGAACGCGAGCGTCGCGTTCGTGGCCGACGGTCCGATCGACGCCTCGGGCCGCCCGCACGTGTTGCTGGGGTCGCGCGGGTTGCTCTACGTCGACGTCGAAGCCAGGGGCGCGAACCGGGACCTCCACTCGGGGAACTTCGGCGGCCCGGTTCCCAATCCGGCAACTGCGATCGCCGAACTGATCGCGTCGCTTCGGGACGAGGACGGGCGAATCGCGCTCGAGGGCTTTCACGACGACGTCCGTCCGCTGACGGACCGCGATTGCGACGTCCTCGAGTCGATTCCGCTCGACGAGGACGCGGCGAAAGCCGATCTCGATCTCTCCGCTCTCGCCACGGATCCGGGTGAAGGATATATCGAGCGGCTCCTCACCCGTCCGAACCTGAACGTCGCCGGACTGGACGCCGGCTACGACGGTGACGGCATGAAGACCGTCTTACCTTCGCGTGCGCGGGCGAAGATCGACTTCCGGCTCGTGGCCGATCAGGACCCGGACGACGTCTTCGAGTCGCTCTCGCGTCACGTCGAGGCGAGAGCGCCCGCCGGTATCGACGTGACTCTCGACCGCGTTGCGGCGATGGCCCCCCAGCGGACGCCGGTGGAGAGTCCGGTCGTCGAGCCGGTGATGCGTGCCGTCCGGGAGGGGTGGCGCGAGGACCCGATCCTCAAGCCCTCGCTCGGCGGGTCCGTGCCGACGTACGTCTTCGCGGACAATCTCGAGATTCCCTGTCTGGTCGTCCCGTACGCGAACGCGGACGAAAATAACCACGCGCCCGACGAGAACATCGAACTGTCGTGCTTTCGCGCGGGCGCGAGAACCACCGTCTCGTTGCTCGAGGAACTCTCAAAAACTGACCTCGGGTAACGTCTTCGGTCGGGCCTCTAGATATTCGACCGGCCGAGACCGCCGTCGATGGGGACGGTGATACCGTTGATGTACGCCGCCTCCGGCGAGCAGAGGAACGCGACCGTGTTGCCGAGTTCCATCGGCCGGCCGATCCGTCCCATCGGGTTCGAACTCCCCTTCGCAGCCAGTCCCTCCTCGTACGAGTCGAACTCCCCTCGCTCGACGGACTGCTCGATCAGCGAGCTGATTCGGTCGGTTTCGATCGGACCGGGGAGGACGCTGTTGAAACGCACGTCCGGTGCGAGCTCGCGCGAGAGCGTCTTCTCGAGGCCGATGACGCCCATTCGGACGGCGTTCGAGAGGACGAGCGATTCGATCGCTTCCTTGACGCTTCGGGACGTGATGTGAACGACGTTTCCACCGTCGCCCGCGCGCAATTCGTCGGCCGCCTCCTGGACTAATCGGACCACGCTCATCACGAGCAGGTCGTAGGCTTCGTACCAGTCCTCTTCGGTCGTCTCGAGGAAGGGGCCACTCGGCGGCCCGCCCGCCGAGGTCACGAGGTGGTCTATCCCGCCGAATTCGTCGACCGTGACGGAGACGAGTTCGGAGATATCGTCCGGATCGGTCAGGTCACCCGCCTGTGCCACGACGCGGCCGTCGCCGACGGCCGCGATATCATCGCGGGCGGCTTCGAGTTGGGCCTCGTCGCGGCCGTTGATGACTACGTTCGCTCCCTCACGGGCGAGCGCCGTCGCCGATGCTTTTCCGAGTCCGCTACTCGATGCCGTTACGAGGGCCGAATCACCGTCGAGTTGCAGGTCCATCGATACGTGATATCAAAACCCACGATTATATCTGCTGCGATACGCCGCTGATCCGGCACTGCGAGCGGATACACCAATGCTTTAGTCGAAACCCCCGAATGCCCTCCCATGGACGATACGCCAGATCTAGACCAGTTTACGTCGCGTCGCTCGACGGTATACGGGACGCGCGGCGTGGTGGCGACGAGCCAGCCCCTCGCCTCGGAAGCCGGACTCGAGGTGCTTCGCGACGGGGGCAACGCGTTCGATGCGGCCGTGGCGACCGCTGCAGCGTTGAACGTCGTCGAACCCACTTCGACCGGTCTCGGCGGCGACGTATTCGCGCTCTATAGAACTGCAGACGGTGAGGTCGGCGCGTTCCGTAGCTGCGGCGGTGCACCCTCGTCGGCGTCGCTCGAGGACGTTCGAGCCCGGGTCGTCGAGGAGGAGGACGTCGATCCCGAAGCCGCCGAGATGCCCGAACGCGGTCCCCTCACGGTGACCGTTCCCGGCACGGCTCGCGGGTGGGAACGCACTGTGGACGATCTCGGGGAGCTGAGTCTCGAGCGCGCGCTCGAGCCGGCGATCAGGTACGCGAAAGACGGCTTCCCCGTTTCCGAAATCATCGCCGCTCAGTGGGCCGAGGCGGCGGACGACCTTCGCGGTGCCAACGCTCGAGACGCGTATCTCCCCGGCGGTCGGGCGCCGTCCGTCGGCGAGCACGTCACGCTCCCGCAACTCGGGGAGTCGATGCAACTGATCGCGGACGAAGGCGCCGACGTCGTCTACGAGGGCGAAATTGCGGACCAGATCGTTTCCGAGGTCCAGTCGCGGGGCGGGTTCCTCTCGCACGAGGACCTGGCGTCGTTCGAGCCGGAGTTCGTCGATCCCGTCAGCACGACCTACGGCGGGGCGGAGATCTACGAACTGCCGCCGAACAATCAGGGACTCGTCGCGCTCGAGGCGTTGAACATCGCCGAGGCGCTGAACGCGGGGGACCACCCGGCTCACTCGCCAGAACGGATACACCTCGCCGCCGAGGCGGCCAAGCGCGCGTTGACCGACGGCCTTCACCACGTCACCGATCCGGAGTACGAGGACGTTCCGTCGCTCGGCTCGAAGTCGTACGCGTCGGATCGGGCCGCGGAGATCGGCTCGGACGCGACGTCGTCCGTCGACGTTGGATTCCCGACGGACCGCGCGGAAAACGCCGACACCGTGCTGTTGACGGTCGCCGACGAGGCGGGGAACGTCGTCTCGTACATCAATTCCCGATTCATGGACTTCGGCAGCGGCGTCGTCGCCGGCGATACGGGAATCGCCCTCCAGAACCGGGGCAGTTCGTTCTCGCTCGATCCGGACCATCCCAACCGATTCGAACCGGGCAAGCGACCGTTCCACACGCTGATCCCCGGCATCGCACGGCTCGGCGAGAACGACTGGGCCGCCTTCGGCGTCATGGGCGGATTCATGCAACCACAGGGGCACCTGCAGGTGCTGATGAACATCGTAGACGACGGGATGTCGATTCAGGAGGCACTCGACTTTCCCCGCTTTCGGTACCAGGTCGACGGCCAACTGGCCGTCGAGGGCCGATTCGACGGTGCGGTCCTGTCGAAGCTCGCCCGCCGCGGTCACGACGTTCGCGTCATGCCGCCGCCGCACTTCGGCGGCGGCCAGATCGCCCGCAACGCCGACGGCGTTCTCTCCGGCGGGACCGATCCGCGAAAGGACGGGACGGCGACCGGATACTGAACCGGGGGAGATCCGGTTGCCGGGACGGAACACCCGGACGGGGGATACGAGGGACTCAGCTGTTTGTGCATCGATCGAGACCGAACGGATCGGCACTCGAGTGAGAACGGCAAGCGAGCTGTGTCGACGGCTCGGCTAAACGATCGTGACCGGCCGATCCGAGTTGAGGATGACGTCTTGCGTGACGCTGCCGAACACCGCCTTGCCGACCCGCGAGCGTTTCCGACCGGGAACGACGATGGCGTCCGCGTCGTTCGAATCGGCGTACTCGATGATTTCCTCCGCCGGATCCCCGTGACGGCGCACGAGTTCGACCTCGACGTCGGCCGCTTCGAGTCGATCCCGCACGGTCGTCACGGAGTCGGGAAACGTGTCTTCGTCGTAGAGGTCCTCGGAGCGGACGTTTCCGCCGTCGTCGATCGCTTTGAACTCTTTGAACACGTTCACGACTGTCACGGAGACGTCGTCGAGATCCGCGTTGAGACCTGATTCGGCGCCGAGATTCGTCACAAACTCTCCCGCGGCTGCCGCTCGTCTCTCGTCTTCGTCTACCGGAACGACGATATGATACATGGGCTCTTCTAGGATTTCGGACTCCAGCCATATAACCGTACTCGCAGGCGCCCAACGGCGGCCGGCGGTCGACTCGAGCGCCCTGGTGCAGTGGAGCGGGTCGGTCTCGGGTACGGTGGAGCGGGTCGATTCCATCGGAGCGACAGCGCCCCGATGGGGGCGGTCACGGGACGATGGTCGTGGTCTCGTCCAGTAATGCTTTCGTGGTGGGCCGTCTGGGACTCGATAGATGGCGTATCAGAATTACCTCGAGGGCGGAAAGCTGATCCTGACCGTCCCGACGACGGGCGGCGTACAGGGAAAAGAAGTGAACCCGAACCTCCCGGAACAACCCGACGAGATCGCCGAGGCGGCCCGTGAGTGTGAGAAACTGGGCGCGGCCATCGTTCACCTTCACGGGCGGGACGAACGCGGCGAGCGCGACGCCGGTCGGTTGCAGGCGGTCAACGATGCCGTTCGGGATCGGTGTGACGACATCATCATCCAGAACACGACCGGCGGGACGGGCGTCCCGCTCGAGCAGCGGGTGAAGGGAATCCGGACTGATCCGCTACCCGACATGGCGTCGCTCGATATGGGGCCGATGAACCGGTACCAGCACATCACCTCCGAGAACACTCGGCACATGATCGATACGCTGGCCGCGGAGATGCAGGAGAAGGGCATCAAACCGGAGATGGAAGTGTTCAACAACGGTCACTTGAACGAAGTGTATCGCCTCATCGACGAGGGATTACTCGACGAGCCGTACTACATCAATCTCATCTTCGGGCCGGGGACGCTGACGCCGCCGACGCCGGAGAACATGGTCAATATGGTGAACAACCTACCGGAGAATTCGATCTTCAACGTCCTGGCGATCGGGCCACACCAGTTACCGTTGACGACCATGGGGATCGTGATGGGCGGCCACGTCCGCGTCGGCATGGAGGACAACCTCTATTACCGTCGCGGCGAGCAGGCCGAGAGCAACGCGCAACTCGTCGAACGCACGGTCTCCATCGCCGACGACCTCGACCGCGACCTCGCGACGCCCGCCGAGGCGCGCGAAATCCTCGGGCTTCCGTCTCGGTGAGCACGGGGCACGGTCTCGTCGATCCGTGCTAGACTGGACGCGGCCTCGTACGGGACTCGGCCACCTCAGTAATGATCGATCGACGGAAAACGGGACGTGGCGGCCGCGGCGACCGCCACCGGCCGGGGTTCGTGACCGATCAGTCGGATTCGGCCTCGGCGTAAAATTCGCAGTCGCTCTCGTGGTGGAATTCGTGACGGTCGTTGCACACGTCCGCTCGCATCGGCGAGACGAACTCTTCGACGACCTCGCAGTAGGCGCGTTCGGTATCGAACGCGTGGTCGCCGTCTGACTGTCGGTACGATAAGTACGGGCACGTCATGGTTCCCCTGAGACGGCCCGCCTACGAATACCTACTGGTGGGCTGGGCCGAACCGGCACGGGGATCGGAGAGGATTTATGCCGGTCCGAACCATGCCACATCATGGAACGGGGTCCCGATACGAGCGTCGACTGCGGATTTCTGGACGATTTGATCACCGAGGGCCGGGTCGCTCACGGAACCAGCGTGCGCGAGCAGTACGCGTCCGACGAGAGTCCACACACCGGCCGAACGCCCGATGCCGTCGTCTGGCCGGCCTCGAGCGGCGAAGTCGCGGCCGTTCTCGAGGCGGCCAACGAACGCGGCGTCCCGGTCACGCCGCGATCGGGTGGCTCCGGACTCGAGGGCAGCGCCATTCCGACCGAGGGGGGGGTCGTTCTCAGCACGGCCGAGATCGAACACGTCGACGTGTCGCCGGCGGACCTTCAGGTGACGGTCGGTGCGGGCGTCGTCTACGACGACCTAAACGAGCAGTTGGCGCCGTACGGACTGCGCTTTGCGCCCGGAATCTCGAGCAGCGACGTCGCGACGATCGGCGGCATGGTCTCGACGAACGCGAGCGGGTTCAACGCGGTCCGATACGGCGAGACGCGTGATCACGTCCGCCGGCTCGAGGTGGTCACCGCCGACGGGCGCGTCCTCGAGTGCGGCCGGGACGTGGTCAAGACGTCGGCGGGGTACAGTCTGAAGGACCTCTTCATCGGGGGGGAGGGAACCCTCGGCGTCGTCACCGAGGTGACCCTCGGATTGGTCGGCATTCCGGAACACCGCCGGGCGGCGCTGGTGACGTTCCCGTCGCGGACGGACGCGTCGAGCGCCGTCGCGGACGCGATCGGCTCGGCGTTAGTTCCCGGTGCGATCGAGTTCATCGACACGACGTCGATGAAAATGTTGAACGCATATCACGACGACATCACGTTCGAGGAGCGGCCGACGCTGATCATCGAGTTGCACGCGAACAACAGCGGGATCGAGGAGGATCTCGCGTTCGCGAAGGCGATCTGTGAGGATCACGGAATGTGTTCCTGGGAGGCGGCAACCGAGGAGAACATAGACGATATCTGGCAGGCGCGTCGCGACAAGTACCACGCGACGAAAGCGTATCGGGACGACTGGGACATCGCGCTGGTCGGCGACGTCGTCGTGCCGATTTCGAACTACCCCGACATCGTCGCGGAGGTCGCGGAGGCCAGCGAGGACCTCGACCTGTTGACGGCCTGCGTCGGCCACGCCGGGGACGGCAACCTCCACTTCACGCCGCTCGTCGACCCCGACGACGAGGAGATGGTCGAACGGGCCCACGAGTTGAACGAGCGCGTCGTCCGGACGGCCATCGCACTCGGCGGCAGCGCGACCGGCGAACACGGCGTCGGCCTCGGGAAACGAAAGTTCATGGACGACGAACACGGCGGTGCGATAGACCTCATGCGGTCGATCAAGGAGACGTTCGATCCGAACGGAATCTTGAATCCCGGCAAGGTGCTTCCCGACGAGTAACACGGTCCGCACGAGTCTTCCCCTGCAATCCGTCTCGGGACGTCCCGTTTCGATTCTCCGAGACGAATTCGAAACCGGATCGCGTCGATGCGACCGTCCCCAGTACATTCATATGACGACCCGAAAAAGAGGTTCGCGATAGCATGTATTCGGACTTCGCGGCGCGGTTAGCGTCGAGCATCTGGCCCGATTTCGGACGAACCCCCTCACGATCGACCGAAACGCCGGAGATCACCGGTCTGTCGACGGTCGTCGTCGACGGCAACTTCCCGTGGACGATCGTCCGCCTCGAGACGGACGCCGGCGTCACGGGAATCGGCGAGTCGTATCCCTCCCCGGGGGTTCACGAGGTAATTACCGACTACTTCGAACCGGTCCTGGTCGGTGAAAATCCGCTCGACGTCGAGCGGCTCTATCACCTCATGCGTGAGAGCCTCTCGGGTCGGGGCTCCCAGGAGGGAATCGGCACGATCGCGATCAGCGGCATCGAATTGGCGCTCTGGGACGCCGCCGGGAAGATCCTCGAGCAGCCGGTGTACCAGCTTCTGGGCGGCAAGATGCGCGACGAGGTTCGCATGTACGCGGACTGTCACGCCGGCGAGGGGATGGTCGAGGCGGCGCTCAACGAACAGCCGAACGAGACCTACGAAGCGGAGGCGTACGCCCGCGCCGCGAGAGCGGCCGTCGACGACGGGTTCGAGATGATAAAGTTCGACCTCGACGTGCCGTCGGGCCGAGACATCGACACCCTCGCGCGCCACTTCGACGGTCCGGAGATCGAACACAAGCGGGGACTCGTCGAGGCCGTCACCGAGGAGGTCGGTGACGAGGCGGAGGTCGCCGTCGACCTGCACTGGAATTTCAGCGTCGAAGCGACGGAAAAACTGTGTGCGGCACTCGAGCCGTACGACCTCGCGTGGATCGAGGACCCGCTCCCGCCGGAGAACGCGGACGCGCTGGCGACGTTAAACCGGAGCGTCGCCCAGCCGCTACTCACGGGTGAGAACCGCTACGGCCGCCACGGCTTCCGCGACCTGGTCGAGACGGAGGCCGTCTCGTTCGTCGCGCCCGACGTGCCCAAGACCGGCGGCATCGCCGAGACGAAGAAGATCGCCGAACTCGCGGACACCTACTACCTGACGATGTGTCCGCACAACATCGGCAGTCCGGTGGCGACGATGGCCGGCGTCCACGTGGGCGCGACGGTCCCGAACTTCCTCGCGCTCGAGTTCCACGCCCGCGACGTGCCCTGGTGGGACGACCTGGTCGCGTCCGACGAGGCGCTGATCCGGGACGGAACGATCGCCGTCCCCGACGAGCCGGGTCTCGGCATCGAACTCGACTGGGACGTCGTCGAAGAACACCGCAAGGAGTGATACCTCTCGGGAGCACGTAACTCGAGACCCGTCCGGCCGCTCGGTACCGGACGCATCGCGTCTCGGTACCGGACGTATTCCACCCGTGTGGGAGCACCCGTCGACCGACCCGTGCGGTACGCTCACCGAGCGAAATGGTCGGTCCCGCGAACTCGCCTGCCGTCTCGGCAACCTCCGAGCGAATTCTTCGCCCCGCGGGTGGGTCGCACTGCTGGCTCCGTCGGCGTGAACCGATCGACGGGGATGGCTCCCCGCTCGAGTGCGCTCTCGTTCGTCACGGAACCGGTGGGACACCGATTCGCCTCCGCGAAAACGTGGAACGGTAGAACAGTGGAACGGTTCGGTCGATGGGAACGAGTCGGCTCAGACGTCCGGCCAGCGCTCGATGTAGACGGCCTTGTCGGTGTAGAAGTGAATCATGTCCTCGCCCTGGGCGTGGAGATCACCGAAGAACGAGTCCTTCCAGCCGCCGAAGTGGAAGAACGCCATCGGGGCCGAGGTGCCGACGTTGACGCCCAGGTTGCCGATCTCGCCCTCGTGGCGGAACTTTCGCGCGTCGGCGCCGCTGCCCGTAAAGAGGCTGGCGGCGTTTCCGAAGTCGCTCTCGTTCATCCGTTCGATCGCCGCGTCGACGTCGGCGACGGGGGCAAGACCGAGTACCGGGCCGAAAATCTCCTCCTGGGAAATCACCATGTCTTCGGTGACGTCGCCGAAGACGGTCGGGGCGAGAAAGTTGCCGTCCTCGTATCCGTCGACGGTGACGTCTCGGCCGTCGAGAAGGACCTCCGCGCCTTCCTCGATACCTGTCTGAATGTAGTTGCGGACCGTCTGCTCGTGTTCGGGGCTGATGAGCGCCCCGATGTCCGTCGCTTCGTCGAGTCCGTCGCCGACGACCTGCGAGGCTGCTTCCTCCACGACGAGCTCGGAGAACTCGTCGTACACCGACTCCTCGACGAGGACGACGTCGTTCGCGAGACACCGCTCGCCGCCACAGGCACAGGCCGACGAGACGGTCTTTTCGGCGGCGAACTCGAGGTCTGCGGTCTCCGTCACGATGATGTGGTTCTTGGCACCGCCCTGTGCCTGGACGCGCTTGCCGTTTTTGGCCGCGCGTTCGTAGACGAGCTTCGCGATCGGGGTGCTCCCGACGAAGGACACGCCCTCGACGCCCTCGTGATCGAGGAGCGCGTTGACCGTGTCCGGGCCACCGTTTACGAGCTGGAGGACGCCATCGGGGAAGCCGGCTTCGTCGACGAGTTCGAACAACCGCTGAGCGACGAGCGGATTCTGTTCGCTCGGTTTGAGGACGAAGCTGTTACCCGTCGCGACGGCGTACGGGAGGAACCACAGCGGGATCATGCCGGGGAAGTTAAACGGCGTGATGGCGGCGAAGACACCGAGCGGTTTTCGAACTGCACTCTCGTCGATCTCGGGTGCCGCATTCAACAGGGAGCCACTCTGCATCATCGACGGGATGCCGCAGGCAACTTCCACGTTCTCGATGCCGCGACGGAGTTCCCCGCGGGCCTCGGCTATCGTCTTGCCGTGATCTCGAACGAGCAGTTCCGCGAGTTCCTCCTGGTGGTCCTCGAGGAGCATCTTCAGGCGGAACAGCGGCTGTATTCTCGCTTCGACGGGCTGTTCCGACCACGTCTCGAAGGCTTCGTTTCCGCTTCGAACCGCGTCGTCGATGTCCGCGGCTGAACTGAACGGAACCGTCGCCAGTTCCTCTCCGGTCGCCGGATTCACACTTACCAACTCGTCGTCGCCCGTGGCGTCGCGCCAGTCTCCGCCGACGTAATTTCGTGTTGTACCGCTCTGACCGATCGACTCTAGCTCGACCATGGAACCGCTTTTGTGACCACTGAGATAAAATCTTCGGTGCTGGTGGATATTATTCGATAAGCAGAACAAACCTTCCATACGAATCCTAATTTGGGGCATAAATGCAGTAAATAAGTCGGAAAATAATCTCACATCAGAAAGATTAATGCGACTGTGTTCTGTACGACCTCGAAAAGGATGGCAGACGAGACATCAGTGGTTGACGACCGAACTGAGGTCGAGCGCCTCGATAAAGAGTACGTCTTCGGAACGTGGTCGTATCAGAGCGAGGTCGACCCGACCGAAGCCGTCGGCGGAGACGGCGTCCGATTCACGGACGGCGCGGGCAACGAGTTCATCGACTTCTCGAGCCAGCTCATGTGTTCGAACCTCGGGCACTCGGCCGACGCGGTCGCGGATGCGATCGCCGAGCAAGCCCGCGATGGCGCGTACTTCGCTCCCGGATTCGCAACGGAGGCGCGAGCGCGCCTCGGCGAGAAACTCGCCGAGATCACGCCCGGGAACCTGTCGAAAACGTTCTTCTCGACCAGCGGCACCGAGGCCGTCGAGGGCGCGATCAAGATCGCGCGCATGTACACGGGCAAGCAGAAGATCATCTCGCGGTACCGGTCCTATCACGGCGCCACCCACGGCTCGATCAGCGTCACCGGCGATCCGCGCCGACTGATGGCCGAACCCGGCGTTCCGGGCGCGATCAAGGCGCCGGACCCGTACGCCTACGGATCGACGCTCGACCCGATGGAGAGCCTCGAGTACATCGATGAGATGCTGATGCTCGAGGGCGATACGGTCGCGGCGATTCTGGTCGAGCCGATCGTCGGATCGAACGGAATCCTGGTCCCGCCGGAGGAGTACCTGCCGCGACTGAAGGAGATCGCCCACGACCACGGGGCCCTCTTGATCTGCGACGAAGTGATGGCGGGCTTCGGCCGCACCGGTGAGTGGTTCGGCTGTGACGTCTTCGACGTCACCCCCGACATCATGACGATGGCGAAGGGGCTTACGGGAGCCTACGCGCCCCTCGGAGCGACGATCGTTACCGACGAAATCGCCGCCCACTTCGAGGACGAGATGTTCTGTCACGGCCACACCTACGCGGGTCACCCCGTCGCCTGTGCGGCCGGGCTCGCAGCCGTCGAGACCTACGAAGAAGAAAATCTCGTCGAGCACGCGAGCGAGGTCGGTGACTACCTCGGCGACCGCCTCGAGGAACTCGACGAGGCCCACCCGAGCGTCGGCGATACCCGAGGCGTCGGGCTCTTCCGCGGGGTCGAACTGACGGCGGACCCCGACGAGCGCGTGCCTTTCGGGACGCGCGAGGACAAGATATCGACGGGCTCGACGGTCGTCGACGACGTCTCGGCAGCCGCCGCAGACGAGGGGGTGTACCTCGCCAACATGATCAACACGCTCATCATCGCGCCGCCGCTGTCGATCACCGAGGCCGACGTCGACGAGGCCGTCGCGGCCCTCGATACGGCTCTCGAGGTCTCCGACGCGGCGATGAACCGCTGAGGACTCGATCGTCACCGATCGGGCCGTCGGTCGGATCGGCCGAACAACAGCAATTACTTACTCCAACGTTACGACAAACGAACCATGCTAGATGATCCCGCGGAAACCGATACCGAGACACCTTCACACATTCCACACTGGTACGACCCCTCCTCGACGGGGCTGACGATAACCGACGGCGAGGGGTCGCGCGTCGTCGACGACGAGGGAGCGGAGTATCTCGACTTCGTCTCGCAGCTGTACTGCGTCAACGCCGGCCACGGGAACCGGGCGATCGTGGACGCGATGAAAGAGCAACTCGAGCGAGTTCAGTACGTCTCCTCGGCGAAGCGAACGCCGGCCCGAACGGCGTTGAGCGACGATCTCGCCGCGGTCGGCCCCGACTCGCTGTCGGACGTCATGTTCTCGGTGTCGGGGAGCGAGGCGAACGAACTCGCGATGACGGTCGCGCGCAAGTACGCGGACGCGCCGAAGATCCTGTCCCGATGGCGATCCTACCACGGCTCGACCTACGGCGCGGGAAGCGTCACGGGCGACCCGGAGACGCGCAGTTCCCTCGAGTCCCACGCGTCTGCGACGGGGTCGGTGAAGTTCCTGCCGCCGATGAGTTACGGATCGCCGTTCAACGCGGACACGCCCGAGGAACTCGCGGAGGCCGCGGCCGACCACCTCGAGTTCGTCATCCGAAACGAGGGTCCCGAGACGATCGCCGGCATCCTGACCGAACCGATCGCCGGCTCGAGCGGCGCTTACACGGCGCCGCCGGGATACTTCGAGCGCGTCCGGGAACTCTGTGATCGGTACGATATCCTTCTGATCGCGGACGAGGTGATTACCGGCTTCGGACGCTGCGGTGACTGGTTCGGTATCCAGACGGAGGGCGTCCAGCCCGACTTGCTGACCTTCGCGAAGGGCGTAACGAGCGCGTACGCACCGCTCGCGGGTGTCATGATGCGACCGGATATCGCGGCACACGTGCGGTCGGACGGGTTCGATCTCGGTCAGACGTTCGGCGGTCACCCCGTCGGTTGTGCGGCCGGCGTCGCCGCGATCGGCGAGTACGACGACGGACTGATCGAGAACGTCCGAGCCTCCGAGGACGCGTTCGCCGATCACCTCTCGACCCTCGAGCGAGACCACGACGCGGTCGCCGACGTCCGCGGACGCGGATTCCTCCGCGCCGTCGAATTCGCCGATCCGGAAACCGGGGAGCCGTTTCACGATCCACGGGTCGACGATGGACCCAATCCGGTCGTGGACGTGATCGACGCGGCGAGCGACAGCGGTGTTCTCGTCGGGGCCGGTCGTCCGGCAACGCAACTTATACTCTCTCCGCCACTCTGTGCGACTACCGGCGAAATCGACACGGCCGTCCAGTCACTCGACGCAGCGATCGATGCCGTCTTCTAAACGGGACGGTTCCTGGAACAGGGCCGTTTATTAACACGAAGTCAAAAATCCCTGCATGGAACACACTAACGCGACACCCGATCTCGACGAAACGGATCTCGAGATCCTCAGGCAACTCGAGCGAAACGACGAGAAAAACCTGGAAGAACTCGCGGAGGACCTCGATCTCTCGAAGTCGACGATCCACTACCGTCTGAATCGGCTCAAAGAGAGCGACGTGATAACCGACATCTCGGCGAACATCGATCCGCGCGCGCTCGGGATGGCGATGGTCATCATCACCGAGGTCTACGTCTCCCACGAGAGCGGCTACGCGGACGAAATCGGGGACAAGTTGAGCGACGTCGACGGTGTCCAGCACGTGTACTACACCATGGGCGACGTCGATTTCGTGGTGATCTCGCGCGTGCAGAACCACGACCAGTTGAACGATCTCATCGACAAAGTCGTCGCGATCGACGGCGTCAACGAAACCTCCTCCCGATTCGTTATGCGCGAGCTCAAAGACGGAAATCACCTCATCGACACGATGTCCGAGGAGATGCTCGACCGAGTGCTGGAGACCGAGTGACGGCGACGCCGACGGGAATCGATTGAACGGGAATCGGGCCATTGGGCCGATTCAGTAAGTGATTTCGGGTCGCGTCCAGACCGTGTATCTTTTTCTACGTTGCGTGTGTTACGCGATATATGACAGACGCGCTGTTTCTCACCAGTAGTGAAGTCGACGGCCTCGCGACCCCGGCCGAATACGTCGATGCCGTTCGGGAGGGGTATCGCCAGCGCGGCGACGGGGCCCCGGCCCTGCCACGCCAGACGTTCCGCCGGGAGAACCCCGACGGCAAACTCACCAGCTACGCCGCTATCCTTCCCGATACCGGTGCGATGGGCGGATACATGTACGCGTCCGGGTTCAGCCAACCGAACGCCTGGTTTCTGACCCCGCTGTACGACGCCGAGACAGGCGAGCCCCTCGCGATCATCGACGGCGCGAGCATGAACCCGTTCAAGACCGGGGCTGCCGGCGCGGTCGCCGTCGACGCCCTCGCTCGAGACGACGCGGACACCATCGCGGTCATCGGCAGCGGCGCGCAGGCCCGCGGTCAACTCCACACGACGGCGACCGTTCGGGACTTCGAGTCGGTCCGCGTCTTCTCGCCGACGCCGGAGAACCGGGCGTCGTTCGCCGCCGAGTTCGACGACCACCTCGACGCCACCGTCGAGGCAGTCGACTCGAGCACGGCGGCGGTCTCGGGTGCGGACGTCGTAATCACCGCGACGAAGGCGGCGGATCCGGTCTTCGACGGCGACGACTTAGACCCCGGCGCGCACGTGACCGCGATGGGCCAGTACACCCCCGGTCGGAACGAACTCGACGCGACGACCATCGAGCGATCGATCTACGTTCCCGACCTTCGCGCCCGCGCGACACAGGATGCGGGATCGTTCCTCGCCGCGCTCGACGCGGGCGTCGTCGACGAGGACCACGTCCACGCCGAACTCGGCGAGGTCGTCGCCGGGGTCGACCCCGGCCGAACGAGCGACGACGATATTACGGTCTTCGACAGCGGCGGGACCGGAATCGAGACGGCCGCGGCCGCCTATATGCTGTACGAGAAGGCGCGAGAGGCGGGGCTCGGAACGGCACTCGAGGTCGAACCCGCCAGCGAGGCGCTGACCGGTCGCCTCCCGTAACACGCGTCCCGAATACCGTCCTCGCATCGGCTCGAGTACCGTTTTTATCCGCTTCGAGTGCCGTTTCGGACCTCGGCCGTGGCCGTTTCCGCACGTGCGAGCGGGCCACACCGGAGATCCGTCGAAACGGCCGTCGCGCCGCATCCGATGCAGTTACCCTTCGGCCCCGTGAGGTTGACCCATGTCCGAGGCAGACATTCGCGAAGTGACCACCGACGCCGACCGACGCGACGTGTTTCCGATCATCGTCCAACTCCGAGACCACCTCGATGAGGAGTCCTATCTCGACTTGCTCGAGGAAATGAGCGCGGAGGGGTATCGACTGTTCGCGCTCTTCGTCGACGACGAACCGGTCGCCGTCGCCGGCGTGACGATTTCCACGAACTTCTATCTCGGTCGGCACGCGTACGTCTACGACCTCGTGACGGACGCCGAAGAACGCTCGAAGGGCCACGGGGCACGCCTCCTCGCGTTCGTCCACGAGTGGGCCGCCGAGAACGACTGCGAAGCGGTCGAACTCGAGTCCGGACTGTGGCGCGACGACGCCCACCGGTTTTACACGAATCGGATGGGGTACGAAAAATACTGTCACTCGTTCGTGTACGACCTCTCCTGATCCGGCTCCCGCCTCGCTGCGCGGTCGACGCTGTCGGGTCTCACCGGGCTGGCGTCGATCCGGATCGCGGGCCATCCCGGACCGCCGATCGCCGCTCGCTGCGGTCGGTGACGCCCCGCGGGACCGCCTCGGCGCGTCACGCCTCAGGCCACGACGTCCGCGAACCGCTGCAACTGCTCGCGCTGGTCTGACGCCGTAAATCGGGTGACGAAATTCTCCACGCCGGCGTCGGCGTAGCGCTCGAGATGGTCGGCGACGACGGACGGCGGGCCGAACGCGCCGCGTTTGCGAACGTCGTCGTCGCTCAGCTCCCCCCAGGACGGGTAGTAGCGCTCGAGGAAGGTCCGTGCCTGCTCGATCGCGGCCGCTTCGGTTTCGGCGATCACGACGTCCTGGTAGTAGGCACCGTCGAAACTCGAGGCGTCGCGGCCAGCGTCGGCGACGATTTCGCGCGCCCGTTCGATTCCGGCTTCGTACATCTCCGCCGACATGCCGATCGGGAGCCACCCGTCACCCCTGGCTGCCATGCGGTCTCGAATCTGACGCGGAAACCCGTCTCTGGGGTCGAACGTTGCCGAAGCGATGTAGACCGGTGGCGGACTGCCACACGGGCGAATTCCGATGTCGGCGTCTTCGAGTTCGAAGAACTCGCCGTCCACCGAGACCGGCTCGTCGCCCCAGAGCCCCTCGATGATCTCGAGTCCCTCGTCGAGGACTGCGCCCCGGCGGTCGTAGGGGACGTCGAGCTGGTCGTGTTCGGTGGCCACGCCCGACCCGACGCCCACGCCGACGCCGAGTGCGAGGCGACCGCCGCTCACCTGGTCGACCGTCGCCGTCTGATGGGCGACGTGGACCGGGTTCCGAAGCTGGGGCAGGTAGACCGCCGAGCCGAGGGTCACGGACTCCGTCGCGCCAGCCACCGCGGCGAGGGTCGAAAGCGGTTCTAGCCGCGGTTTCGCGAGCACGCTGTCACCCGCCCAGACGCCGTCGAATCCGAGCGCTTCGGCCCGCCGCGCGAGACCGATCACCTCGGAGTCTACGCGAGCGGCTTGCTCGAGCGAGTCGTCGGCTGACAGTACGACGCCGCGGGTCGGTAATACGAATCCGTGAGATACCATGCTATTTCCGTTTCGACGGAGCGTCCTAACCCTTTGCGCTCGGATTGCGCATCACCGCAATGCAAAGCCATTTGCAACGCGTACGCCTGTGACAGCGTATCGATGGCACCAACGATCACACGCATCGAGTCGGTGGAATTCGGCTACGAGCTTCCCGACGTCGGATACGCACCGAACGGGTTCAGCATCGTCTACGAACCGGGGACGACGACCGAGCGAAAACTCTTCGCATTGCGGGTCCACACCGACGAGGGAATCACCGGCGAGTACGTCGGCGGTAATTCGCCGGCGGCCGCACAGCTCAACATGGTCGCGGACTACCTCGTCGGGAAGAACCCGCTCGAGCGCGAACGCCACTGGAGCGCGTTGAAGCGCGCCCTCCGAAAGTACGACTGGATGGGAATGGGACCGATCGACATCGCGCTGTGGGATTTCGCCGGCAAGTACCGCGACGCGCCGATCCACGAACTACTCGGCACGTATCGCGAGTCCTTCCCCGCGTACGCCTCGACGTATCAGGGCGACAGGAACGGCGGTCTCGATTCGCCCGCGGCGTTCGCCGACTTCGCCGAAGAGTGCCTCGAAATGGGCTATCAGGGCTTCAAAATTCACGACTGGGGCGGCGACTGGACTGACGCCGAGGAGACGGCAGAGACCGTTCGCGAGGTCGGTCGACGCGTCGGCGACGAGATGGATTTGATGCTCGATCCGGCCTGTAACCCGGTGACGTTCGCCGACGCGCTGAAGATCGGGAAGGCGTGCGACGAAGCGGAGTTCCTCTGGTACGAAGATCCCTACCGCGACGGCGGCGTCTCCCAGCACGCACACCGGAAGCTCCGGGAGTCGCTCGAGACGCCGATTCTCCAGACCGAGCACGTCCGCGGACTCGAGCCCCATACGGACTTCGTCGCGACGGAATCGACAGACTTCGTTCGGGCGGATCCCGAGTACGACGGCGGGATCACGGGCGCGATGAAAATCGCGCACATGGCGGAAGGGTTCGGTCTCGACGTGGAGTATCACGCCCCCGGGCCGGCCCAGCGCCACTGTCTCGCCGCGACCCGCAATAGCAACTACTACGAGGTGGCGCTCGTCCATCCCATCTGCCCGAACACCCAGCCGCCCGTGTACGCGGACGACTATTCCGACATGCTGGACACCGTCGACGCGGACGGCCACGTCCAGGTACCGGACGGGCCCGGCCTCGGGGTCGAATACGATTGGGAGGAGATCGAAGCCCGCGAGATCGGACGGCGAACCTACGACTGATCGATACCGCCACCGTCGCGTCCGTCGCCCCGCGCACCCTGTGAACGAGACCCACCACCAAACGGCTCACGCGCCCGTTTCGGCCCCGCTCCCGTCTCGTAACAGGAATTCTTATATGGCCGTTCCGCCATCCTTCTCGTAGTTCAGAGCAGCTATGAGTACCATCACGTCCATGCAAGACGCCATCAGTGACGGCGTCTCAGACGGTGATAGCGTCTATCTCGCGGGTTTCACGCACCTCATCCCGTTCGCAGCGGGTCACGAGATAATCAGACAGGAGAAACGCGACCTCGAACTCGTCAGAGCCACGCCGGATCTGATCTACGACCAGATGATCGCCGCCGGCTGTGCCCGAAAAGCGACCTTCTCGTGGGCCGGCAACCCCGGCGTCGGAAGTCTGCCCGCGTTCCGCCGGGCGGCCGAGGAGGGGATCCCGACCGAACTCGAACTCGAGGAGTACACGCACTTCGGACTCGTCGCCGCCCTCGACGCCGGTGCGTCGAACCTTCCGTTCGCGCCGTTGCGCGGCTTTATCGGCTCCGATCTTCCGGACCACAACGACAACATCGCGCGGATCGAGAGCCCGTTCGACGACGACTACGTGTACGCCGTCGCTCCGATCGAGCCGGACGTGGCGGTCGTCCGCGCCCAGCGGGCCGACGAGAACGGCAACGCTCACCTCTGGGGAATCCAGGGTGAGGTGAAAGTCGCCGCACTGGCCGCCGATACGGTGATCCTCACGGTCGAGGAACTCTGCCCCGAAGAGACCATTCGGAGCGATCCGAACCGGACGCTCATCACGAGCGACGACGTCGACTACGTCGTCCACGATCCCTACGGCTCCCATCCGTCGTACGCCCAGGGGTACTACGGCCGGGACAACGAAGCGTACATCGAGTGGGCCGACATCGCGAGCGACGTCGACCGGGTCGAAGCCTGGCTCGACGAGTGGGTCTACGGCGTCGAGGACCGCCGGGAGTACGTCGAGAAACTCGGCGTCGACCGACTGCTCGATCTCGATCCGGACAACGCGTACGCCGAACCCGTCAACATGGGGGCGTACAAATGAACGCGACCGACACCTGCTCGAGCGCTCGAGGCACGGGCGCGACCGACCGACCGATCGACTGCACGGAGGCACACCGATGAACTACACGAACAGCGAGTTGATGGTGGTAGCGGCGGCCAGGGAACTCGAGAACGACGACTCGGTACTCGTCGGGATCGGCAAGCCGAACCTGGCGTGTAACGTCGCCAAGCGCACGCACGCGCCGGAGTTGCGAATGGTCTACGAGTCGGGAACGATCGGCTCCGATCCGTCGAAGCCGCCGCTTTCGATCGGCGACCCGGTGCTGGCCTCGGGTGCGATCTCGATCGAACCGATGCGGAACAACTTCAACTACCAGTTGCAGGCTGGCCGCCTCGACGTGGGCTTCCTCGGCGGCGCACAGATCGACAAGTACGGCAACATCAACTCGACGGTCATCGGCGACTACGACGACCCTACCGTTCGTCTGCCGGGGAGCGGCGGTGCGTGCGAAATCGCGGGCCACGTCGACCGAACGCTGATTATCACGCCCCACTCCGAACGGCGATTCCCCGAAGAGGTCGATTTCATCACGAGTCCCGGCTTCGTCGGCGGCCGTGAGGGACGGGAGGAACTCGGGCTCTCGGGCGGACCGGAAGCGGTCATCACGGACCTCGCCGTCTGTCGCTTCGACGAACGCGGTGAGATGTACGTCGATGCGCTCCACCCGAACGCGACGCGCGAAGCGGTTCTCGACCGAACCGGGTGGGAGATCGAGTTCGCAGACGACCTCGGGACCACTCCCGACCCGCGCGAAGAGGAATTACGGCTCATCCGCGAGGATCTCGACCCGGACGAACTCTACACCGATCAGGAGAAATAGGACGGGCGCGTTACTCGCGCGCGAACCGAACAATTCTAGCCTTTTCGAGGATCACCATCGACTCGTCTCGAGAATCGATTGTTCACGGGTGCAGCGTGACCTTGATCCCTTCGCGCGCTCGCGTCGCGTCGAAGGCGTCCTCGTAGTCGGCGAGGGGGAACGCGGGACCGAGCGCGGGCGAGAGGTCCGTTTTCTCGGCGATCGCGATCGCTCGCCGCCAACTCGTGTCTCGCCGGCCGTACACCGACGTGATCGAAACGCCCCGTCGAACGAGGCGAGTGAGTTCGACCGGGACCGTCTCCGTGCCATGGAAGATGCCGATCTGAACGATCTCGCCGTCCCGCCGGGTCGCCGACGACGCGAGCGAAAGCGCGTCGGGGTGACCCGAGGCTTCCACGAAGACGTCGACTTCCTCCTCGAGCCCGTCGGTCACCGCCGCCGCCGTGACTGCACGCGTCGCGCCGAGGTCTCGCGCGAGCGGGAGTCGATCGCCGCGGTCCGCTTCCGTCCCGACGACGGTGATCGAACCCGCGCCGCCGGCATCCGCCGCGACGAGGGCACCGATCCCGACCGGTCCCGGTCCGCTGATTGCTACCCTGTCGCCAGGTTCGAACCCCGATTGCTCGATCCCGTGGACGGCCAGTCCGAGCAACTCGAGAAAGACCCCCTCGTCGGCCGAAAGCGACCCGATCGGGTACAGCGCCTCTCGGGGGACGACCGCGTACTCCGCGAGGGCCCCGTCGATGTCCGTATCGAGGCCGAGGATGCGTCGATCCGGACAGATCGAGAACGACCCGGATCGACAGCACCGACAGTGACCGCAGCCGATGACCGGTTCCACGGCAACGCGTTCGCCCGCGGTAATCTCCTCGACGCCGGGGCCGGTCGTCTCCACCGTACCCGCGAACTCGTGGCCGAACAGTTGCGGTAACTGGTCGGCGTAGTGTCGTTTGCTCTCGTGCCAGTCGTATATGAGCGCCTCCGCGCCGCCGTCGATGCCGACCGATTCGACCCGTATTCGGACCTCGCCGTGTCCCGGTACGGGGACCGGGACGGTCTCGAGGCTCATCCCGGGTTCGGGTCGGGTCTTCAGGAGCGCAGTCATCCGCTCCGTCGCGTTCGATGTCACGTGTGCGGAGATGCGCGCGACTGACAAATAGGTCACGTCGTGGGGGCGGTATCAGCGTCCCAGTCCGGAGGCCGTTTTCGGACTCGTGATACCCAGGTCGATTAGAGGCTCGTGATAGCCAGGTAGACGAGACTGAAGAGCGCAAACCACAGGAGCGATCGGAAGAACAGCTTGCTGTAGATATCCCTGCCCGGCATGAGTTCGTGGAATTGACTTTCGGCCTCGAGGAGTTGCCCGAGAGGCCCCGTTCGATCCGTGCCCATGATACTCGCGCTCGGTTAGGCCTCGATGGTTTCGATGAGTTCGACGACGTATCCCTCGGGATCCGTCACGAACGCGATCGCGATCCCCTTCTCCTCGACGGTCCGGGGTTCCTCGACCACGTCGCTGCCGTAGTTCTCGACGGCTTCTGCGACGGTGCCCTCGATGTCGTCGACGGCCACGGCGAGATGGTCGATTCCTTCGGGCTCCGGATTCCGTTCCGTGTCGTCGTGTTTGAACTGAATCTCTGCGTCGCTTTCTCCGGCGACGTACGTGTTCGTCACGCCGTCTAAGTCGAACTCGCGCGTCTGTTCGAGTCCCAGTACGTTTCGATAGAAGTCCAGTTGCGACTCGACGTCGTCGACCCAGACGGCCGCGTGGAGAACGTCCATGGTGGTACCTCCAATGCGTTGTACAAAAACGTACCGTCGTCGGCCCGCGATTCCAGGACGCGTGCGAGACCGCCGTCGGAACCCCACGGCCTGCGCAGGGAGCCCCACCGGCCAGCTCACGGTGTCGGGGTCAGCGTTCGGGGATTCGAAATGCGAGGACGATCATACCGGCCGCGAAGGCGGCCAGCACCACGAACGTCTCGTCGAAGAACCCGCGGTCGGCTGCCGCGCCGAACAGGACGGGGCTCGTCGCCCCGATCGTGAAGCCGATGGATCGAAGGATTCCGAACCCCGTTCCACGAAGGTCCTCCGGAAGCGTGTTGAGCAACGATGGCTCGAGGACGGTCGCGAAGCCGAGCAGGGTACTCACGAGCGCCGTACTCACGGCGATCGTCCAGAACCCGTCGACGAACGGGAGAACGACGAGGGCGATCGTCGGTCCGCTCCCGACGATCGTCAGCGATCGCTGAATGCCGAATCGATCGTACGCTGCTCCGGCGAGCGGTTTGATGACGATACCGAGCGCGAAGAACGTCCCGAACAGGAGACTGGCGACGGTCGTCGAGAATCCCTTTTCTTCGATCAGGTACGTCGGATAGAAGCTCGTAAACGCCTGCCAGACGACGAGGCCGAGTATCAACGCAATCGTGGCATAGACGATCGACGGTTGTCGTAACACCGCACCGAGCGATCGGAGATCCTTCCTGGTGAGCCCCGACCCGTCGCTCGAGGCGGCCTCGGAACGGACCGGAACCACGAGCCAGAGTGCGACCGCCGAGAGAAGAAACAGCGGGATCACGAACCCGAATCCCACCGTCCAGAGGAACGTCGCCGCGATGACGCTGGCGACGGGGGGAAGGACCGACTGTCCGGCATCCTGTGAGGCGGCCGTCACACCGTTTGCAGCGCCGAGTCGCTCCGAGTAGAGCCGCGACAGGACGGTGTACCTGCCGACCGCGTACAGCGCTGTTCCGAACCCGAACAGCGCGGTCGCGGCGAAGAGAACGATCGTGGATCCTGCGGTGACGACGAGCGTCAACATTACCGCGGAGATGATCGCACTCGCGGTGAGCGTGGACCGTTCTCCGAATCGGTCCGCGAGAACGCCGCCCGGAAACTGGCCCACTGCGTAGGCGAGAAACAGCACTGTCAGCAGGAGTCCAGCGGTGGTCAGGTCGAGTCCGTAGGCGGACCGCAGATACGGGAGCATTACCGGGTAAATCATCCGGACGCCGACCGAGAGAAACCAGCCGCCGGCGACTGCCGTGAGTACCTTCCCACGTCCGTCACTCCAGAGTTCGAGCGCACCGCTTCTGAAAGCAGTGAGGCCTCCGAATGCGTTGTCTCCCACGATCGAACGTTGCTGGGTGACAATGATAAGTATTCTGTTCCGAAGAAACGACACCGGGCATCGGATTCGTGGTGTGTCAGATACTGTATGTGGCTGGCACTGATTCGGTTCACTCGCAGATCGGTTCGTACGACGACGGCCGATCACGGACGCTCTTACCGATACACCGCGAGCGTACCGCCGCTGATCGCGATTCCCCGAGACGTCGTGCAGTCGCCTTCCCTGAGACGTCGTGCAGTCGCTCTCGACTCGAGTAACGGTCTCTCTCGCTTCGACGTCCCGTCCCAGGGGCACGACGCTGTGTGATCGAACCGCCTTCCGCCGACCGTCCTCTGTTCGGACGATCGTCGTCCCGTCGGTTGGTTGCTCAGTGTACGGTATCGGAATATTCATACTCGTTGGCGACACCGGAGTGGACCAGACGATGGTTCGGGTGACGTGCGAAACAGAATGAACTGGCATTACAAACACACGGTGCTTACGCTCTGTACGTTCGCGTTTTTCGCGACGATGGTCGCACGCCTCGCGATCAGCCCCCTCGTCCCCGCCATCACCGACGATTTCGGGATCGGGACAACCATCATCGGAATCGCGATGACAGGTATGTGGATGACGTACGCACTCATGCAATTTCCGAGCGGTATCCTCGCCGACCGGTTCGGAGAACGGTCGATCGTTCTCGTCTCGGTCGGCGGGACGACCGTCGTGACTCTCCTGCTCGCAGTGTCGCCGTTCTACGTCCTGTTCGTCCTCGCGATGATCGCGCTCGGAGCCGTCGCCGGACTCCACTACAGCGCAGCGACGACGCTTCTCGACCGGACGTTCGAGAACCTCGGATTCGCTATCGGTGTCCATACGATCGGGTCGTCCGCGGCAGGGCTCGTCACACCGGTCGTGGTGGCGTGGATCAGCGTTCGATACGGATGGCGCCCCGCTGTGGCGGCCACTGTGGCCATCGCGGCCCCGATATTCCTCCTGTTCGTCTTCCGCGTCCGTCCGACCGATCCCCATCGCCCATCACAACCACTTCGAGAGCGAGTACAACTCGAGGAATTCACGAGGATCCTCGGCAAACCCAAAATCGCATTTACCGTCGTGATCGCGTCGGTCGGCGCGTTCGCTTGGCAGGGAACTGCCTCGTTCCTGCCGACGTTTTTCGTCGAGCATCGGGGGCAATCGGCGACTACCGCCGGTCTCGTGTTCTCCGTGTACTTCGTCGTCCAGTCGGTCGTCAAACCCGGCATTGGTGCGATGTCGGATCGCTTCGGGCGAGACGTGACCACCTTCGGGTGCATGGTAACCAGCGTCGCGGGGTTGTCCCTTCTCGTCACCGTTCCGGGGATCGTCGGCGTTGCTGTCGGCGTCGTGTTGATCGCAAACGGCCTGAGTTGGGCGGTCGCAGTCGAGCCTCGCTTCATGGACAACATGACCGAATCCGAACGCGGTGCCGGGTTCGGACTCGTTCGGACGACCTACCTGACGGCCGGATCGCTCGGTTCTGTCTCGGTCGGCTTTTTCGCCGAGGCGTTCGGCTGGGTCGTCTCCTTCGGCGTGTTGATGGCCCTTCTTTCGCTCATCGCCGTCGCGCTCGCGGTCAACTGGGCGTTCGATCTCGGGTATTGAACGCCGACGGATCGCACTCGAGAACGCGGCTTTCGAGGTACCGATCGCGGCGAGCACCGATGTACGTGTCGCACGGTGAACAAATTCCCGGTACTACTTTGAGTGCCGAACGGTACCGAATCGTATGGATCTGAGCGATCAACTGTACGAGCAGGAGGCCACCGGATGGCAGGCCGGTCTCTACGACGATATCAAGGAGACGTTTCGAGCGCCCGTCGTCAACTGGATCTTCCGGGTCACCTCCGCGAACGCGCCGGACCTTCTCCGATACGCGTGGGGTCAGGTAAAGCCGGTCTTCGAAACGCGGGCCTTCGCCGAGTACTCGGTCGCATATCGCGACACCCTTCTGACCGGCGTTACGGACGAGTTCGATCTCCGTCCCTATCGGATCGAGGAACTCGACGTGGGACCGAGCGAGTACCGAGAACTGCGGGGCCAACTCGAAACGAAGGATATCGTCGCTCCTCGCCTCGCGGTGCTCTTCGAACTCCTCGACCGAGCGCTCTCCGAACGCCCCATCGGTCACTCGGCAGATGAGCGCCGAGCTGCCACGGGGCCGTATCCCCAGTGGCTGGACCGCGATCGGGGCCGGAGCCTCACGATGATCGGTCACGATGACGTTCCGGCCGAACTGCAGGACGTGATTTCGGAGATCAAGGATGCGCATCCGTTTTCCGAGGGACTGGGAACCATTCACAGAGTAATCGCCCAGTGGCCATCGTTTATGCGGCGAGCCTGGAACGATATCGGACCGATACTCTCGACGGACGCTTACGGGGCCGTTCGAGCCGAGAGCGAGGCCGTCACTGAAGCGTTCGTCGACTCCACCCCGTATCGCGTTCGACTCTCACCGGACGATCTCGAACGGGCTGGCATCGACGGCGGCACCGTCGACGGATTCATCGATTTCTTCGACGACTTCGAATCCCCCGCACGGAGCGCCATTCCGACCCTTCCGCTCTATGCGGCGCTCGCCGATGCGTCCGGCCGCCGGTCGTTATAGCTCTCGCCGGAGCTTTCGGTCCTCTCACGTCATTCCGAGCGAGATTGAGAGGGCAGTCCGTGAAATCTGCACCTGGCAGGACACCCGGAATCGATCCGTACGGCGTGCTGTCACCTCGAGATGGTGACACCGATCGTGACGCGATACGTCCCGACCGGTGTAGGCCTCTCTCGCGAACCGAGCCACTCTGCAATGGACCCGTTTCGACCGCGGCTCCTGATCGCACGAGGGCAGTCGCGGTCGACTCGACCGAAACGCCGTCCGCCTTTTAGGTGTGGCATCGCCGGAGGGACCGAAGACCCCGACGGGGATGCTCTGAACCGTCCTCGTTCCGCGGCGCACTCGAGCCGATCGGGGGTCATTCCGGCGACCGGTCTCTTCATCGGTCGCTCGAAAATAGCGCCGGGTCGGAAAGCGCGACGGCCTCTGCACCGATTCTAGCAGGGGACGAACAGGTTCAGTGTCCTGGTTTCGCTCCGGACGAGCGATCCGTGTCGCTCACAATTCCGTATAGCGAAATGGAGTTCATGCGTCGAAGGACTCCGATTCGATACATTCGGTGTAACTTGGTTGTCCACTGGCGACAACGAAAAACACCAAAGTATTTCAATATTGTCAATAGGGGTCTCTTGCCGAAAATGACGCACCTCGTGACGTATCCGGGCCGGTGTTCGCCTCGTTCGGCGTGTTCGAATATCTCTGGTCGACTCCAACGTTCCGTAACTCTCCCACTTCACCTCGACTCGTGGACCGACCCTCTACGGCGGCCTCGACGTCGAGGATCGAGGAATTGACGAGTGGCTCGTCGGAGACGACGACAATTTCAGTCACGTAGTTTTTCCGTCCGGTTCCCCGCCTCGAGTCGGGGTTTCTGATTCGTTCCGGGGGCGGATCGGCATCGATTGCGCTACGCGCAGCGTGGAGACGGCAGTCCATAGTTATCTACGTACCGTTGGAAAATCGCCTACCGGAAGGAAATCTACTCGTACGGTTTCTGGGCACGCTCGGGCCCACCTCCGGGCGATTTTGGAGTTACTCGCCTTCTCCACGGCCTGCATCATAAACCCTATGCTGCTATATGGATTGGTCGGTTCGACGAGTCGATTAGTCCACTGATTCGAAACCCCAGGCCCGAAGCCGATCGACGACCTCGTCGACGTTATACATGGCCGCTTCGTAGGCCGCCTCCCGAACGTCGGTTTTCGAGACGTCAGTCCCGAGCTCCTCGCTTACCGCGTCGACGAACTCGTCCTCCGCGTCGACCACGTAATCGCGAAGATAAAACTGCACCATCTCCCGGTCTTGCTTGACGTTATCGCGAACGTAGACCCAGGGCACGCCCGCGTCGTTCGCACCATTTTGTGGCGGTTCGCCGATGATCGAGTCCCGTGTACTCGATCCGTTTTCGGCGCCAGAATCGCCTGCATTCGATGGTCCGTCGGTCGGTGGTGTCTCCGTTTCCGTCGTTTGCTCCGGTTCCGAATCGGGTTCGTCGTCGACTCGTTCGTCCGTCGGATCTTCCGTCTCTCGCGTTTCCTCCCGATCTTCGTCCTGAATATCCGCGAACGGATCGCTTCCCGTTCCTTTCTTCATAGTCCTCCCACCTCTTCGATTTTTGTCGCCAACTGATCGATCTTCTCGAGCGTCTCCATTTCGTGGTCACGCTTTCGGTCTCGGTGGTTTTCGATGTAATATCGTGGCGTGCACTGTCTGTCCCAGCACCCCTCGAAAAGCGACGATCTATCGCGGATCGCGACCGGTGCCGGATAGCCCCGATTTCGTATCTCCGTCATGTACCGGTCTTGATCTGCCGTTCGGCCCACTCCGTTCGGGACGGCTGATAAAACACCGATTTCCGCTTCGAGTCGGTCTTCCAGTCCGTCGACCAGTTCCTCCAGGCCGAGTACGCTCTGCATACCCTTTCCGGTCGGTTCGACCGGAATGACCAGGCTTCGAGTGGCCGAAACGGCGTTGTAGAGATGTGGGCCCGCGGTCGCGGGTGGATCCACGACGATAACGTCGTATTTTTGTGGGACGCCCGACTCGAGGAGTACCTGTCGCAGTCGATCGTACGGATCGAACTCGCCGCCCTCGCCGAGGTCTTCCGCCATCTGCTGTGCTCGCTTCAAGAGGTCTTCGAGATTTTCGAGCATATTGTGACTCGGTAGTACGTCGAGACCGAACTCGGTCTCGAGAATGAGATCATCGAGGGGACCCTTTGGACGATCGATCAGATGCCGGACGATGTTGTCTGCCTGACTATCGTCCCGCGGTGCGTCGACGTCGAGCAGATACGTGAGTGATCCGTTTTGCTGGTCCATGTCGATCGCGAGCACGTCGAATCCGTGACCGGCGTGGCACTCGAGTAACGCCGCTCCGATGGTCGTTTTTCCAACGCCACCGGCTTCGGAGTACGTCGTGTACGTGAGCATGTTCTTCGGTTAGTCTTCTTGAATATAATACTTCGCCACGTCATCTGGGTAGGCTAACCAGTTAGTCTAACCGATATATTCCCCCATTCGCGCTCTATACGGCTGCTCCGCGGCTATCTTGTCGGCTTCGAGTTGTAATCGGTCGCGTCGGCGAGTCGGTTATACTATCTGGCACTTCCAAATAGTTAGGTCTCTCGAACATTCCAACTGGGTAGGCCTCTCGGATAACTTGGACCGTTCCTCCCGACCGGTGTGATTCTATCTCGTGGGTGTCCACTGGATCTCGATGCTACCCGTCGATTCGAGATATTGATTCGAGCTGTATACTCGGCTGGGTGGAATCCGGCCGAACTGTCAGAAACCACTTCTCACGTTTCTCGATCCCGATAGCCTCGACATCTAGCCTAACCGAGACGCAATCCTGATTAGACGAGCCGATCAGCCTAACTGCTATTTTCTTCGGAGTTGTTGCCCCTGTCTCGATCCCAACTATGGGGACTAACTAAGCGGCCTATCCGGTTAGCCTAACTGGTGGTTCCTTCAGAGTTGTTACCCCTGTCTCGATTCCAGCCACATGGAGGACTAGTTAGGCGGCCTAACCGGTTAGTCTAACTGATAATCCAATTCGATGGAGCCTTTCGATGATGGTACTCGAGTAGTCCGTCTCGATGTATCGTGTCGGTTCGCCCCTCCAATATATTCTTTCTCGCTGGACTAACTCATTGGTCTATCCGATTAGACTACCCAATCAGCCTATTTGGTTGGCCATCTTGG